>NZ_CP071383.1:1568635-1882362 GCF_017348915.1 Leclercia pneumoniae
CTCAAGCTGTAGCTCTGACATCAGATAGGCCTGCATGATCATCATGCCTTTAGCATGAATATTACCGCCCAGTTCCGCTTTGCGCTCGATGTCGATAAATTCGCCATCGCCAATATGCACAACGCAGCTGATGCGTGAAGGTTCGCCAAAGGCGCGCGGATGGCCCGGGAATTCAATCACCGACAGGGCATTGATCTGCCCGACACGTTCACCTTCCGTTTCGACCAGGATCTGATCAAGCAGGATTTCATCCTGCATCCGGTCAGCAAGATACCCTTCACGCCATTGGCGTTGCAAAAGCATCTGGCTCAATTGCTCACCAGTGAAGAAGGCATCCGGCGTTAAAGCGGCCACTTCACGGAGTTGCTTACCCAGCCACAGAGGGCAGAGGGGCAAGGTCTCTTGATCGCCCGTGTAACGGACGGCTTCACGAATCAGCACTGGCCAGGCATCAGGGGCAGGGACAGGTAGACCAGCACTTTCGGCCAGGGCGTTTACCCATAAACACCATTGCTGCATCTCTTCTGCATCAGCAATCTGAATGTTGTCTTCAAATTCGCTGTAAATGGCCTGATCGGCCAACTCCGGCTCCATCTCCTGGAAATCGGCCAGTGCTTCGCGATCACCCACCAGGACCACTTTTAATGACAGCGGCATAGAAGGAACGGAGACCGGAAGTGGACGAGACTCGTCAAAACCGACCCAATCAAAGCGCTGCTGGCTCACTATATTCTTTAAACGCATCCACAAGAGCGGCTGGGCCAGCAGGGTACGCAGGGAGATGAGCAAGACACCGCCATTGGCCTGGTGCACCAGACCCGGCTGGAGGCTGACCTCACCATTAAACTGACGCAAGCAGCCAAAAAGCTGTTCAGCCTCTACCCAACCGGCCGTTGTAACACCGCCAGTGACCGCAAAACGGCCATCTGCAATCTCAGTGGGGGTAAAGGTGATAGTCGTGCCGTTGACGCAATACGTACCGCCAGAGACGGCGTCATTCTCCGGCAATAACTGCCGCATGGCATCCGCCAGCAGGTTGAGATACTCCGCTTCATCCGGTGCCTTCAGCAACATAAAAGGCGACGTTGCCCAGGGGCTTAACGCCTGCTCCATTGCGTAATGCAAACGTGGCTGCGTATCGCTTAATGCGGATTCGTCTTCTTTCGCGAGATCGGGCTGTGCAAACAGTTCTTGATAGCTATCGGTATCCGGAACCAGGTCACGCCATGCTAATTTCGTAATCGTCAAAGTTGATGTTTTTTAGTCAGATGTAAAACGATGGATTATACCGTAAGGCTCAGGCTCTGCCCACGAAGGAATAGGAGTTTCACGCGGTGAATCTCATCTGGCGGTCACAGGCGTTGATTTCTTTTCAGCAGATTGGCAAAAAACTGATATTCTGGACAGAGTTACACGGTCACATTGGGATCGCAATGAAATATCAACAACTGGAAAATCTCGAAAGCGGCTGGAAATGGAAGTACCTGGTCAAAAAACACCGCGAAGGAGAATTGATAACTTGCTACCTTGAAGCCAGTGCGGCGAAAGAAGCGGTAGATTTATTGTTGACCCTCGAGAATGACCCCGTTCGGGTTAACGGCTGGATTGAACGCCATATCAACCCCACACTGCTGAACCGCATGAAGCAGACTATCCGCGCGCGGCGTAAACGGCATTTTAATGCTGAACATCAGCATACCCGTAAGAAGTCGATCGATCTGGAATTTTTAGTCTGGCAGCGTCTGGCGGGGCTGGCTCAACGTCGGGGGAAAACCTTGTCTGAGACCATTGTTCAGCTTATTGAAGATGCTGAACATAAAGAAAAATACGCCAGCAAGATGTCGACGCTGAAGACCGATCTGCAGGCATTGCTGGGCAAAAAATAGCGTTAGCTTTTTCGCAGGCAATAAAAAACCCCGCTGAGCGGGGTTTTTTTATAAGACGATAACTTATGCCGCAGGCTGAGTTACAACGTCTTTGATGCCTTTAACTTCGATCTCTACGCGACGATCTGGTGCCAGGCAGTCGATCAGCGCTGCACGTGCTTTCACGTTGTCGCAGGTGCTGCCGGTAACTGGGTTAGATTCGCCCATACCACGTGCGGAGATCTTGTTGCTTGGGATACCTTTAGAGATCAGGTAATCAACAACAGACTGAGCACGTTTCTCGGACAGACCCTGGTTGTAAGCGTCAGAACCGATGCGGTCAGTGAAGCCCAGAACCACTACGGAACCGTCTTTCGGATCCAGGTTGCTCAGCTGGCTGTACATCTGATCCAGAGCCTGCTGGCCTTCTGGTTTCAGAGTTGCTTTGTTGAAGTTGAACAGAACGTCAGACTTCAGAGTGAAGTGCTTGGTCTGTACTTCTGGAGCTGGAGCCGGTGCTGGAGCTACGATTGGCGCAGCTTCTTCCTGCTGGCCGAAGCGGTAGGAAACACCTACGCTCAGCAGGCCGTTGTCTGGACGGGTACCAACGGTGTTTGCATCACCGATGTTGTTGGTCCACTGGTATTCCAGACGGGTAGCGATGTCACGGGTCATTGCCCATTCCAGGCCGCCAGCGAATACTGGGGAAACGCCAGTGTCGTGGTCTTTGAAGGAAGCGCGGCCAGGAACGTTAGCTTTAGCATCTGCACGCCAAACCATACCACCCAGACGGGTATAAACGTCCAGATCGTCAGTGATTGGGTAACCCAGTTTAGCGGTCAGCTGAACGCCCTGAGCCTTGAATGCGCCGTTGATGTTGTCGCCTTTGTATGGCATACGACCTAACCAGTCGTAACCCATTTCAAAGCCAACATACGGGTTAACCTGGTAACCACCGAATGCACCAGCGCCCAGCTGGTTTTCGTGGGTTGGACCATTGTTGTTGATAAAACCAGTATCGTGGAACTGAGACCAGCCCAGTTTAGCACCAGTATACCAGGTGTTATCTTTCGGAGCGGCCTGCGCTACGGTAGCGAAGCCAGCCAGTGCCACTGCAATCGCGATAGCTGTCTTTTTCATTTTTTGCGCCTCGTTATCATCCAAAAATCGCCATGAGAATCTCAATGAGAGTTCACGGTTAAATCCTTCACCGGGGGGCGGGGACAATAGAGTAACTCTACCGATATCTTCGGCTTAGGCCGAGCACCCCTGGCGATGTAAAGTCTACAACGTAGTTGGAAACTTACAAGTGTGAACTCCGTCAGGCATATGAAAAAAAAAGTTTTGTATACACAATATTTAACATAAATTGTGGTTATTCATGCCAGACGAAATCAGAGAAACCGCACCAGACAAGACTCTTCGTCGGATTTACACATGGAATTAATGGTGTACAAGTGGCGCAAAAAAAATTCCAGGAAAACTCTTATTTTTACTTAATGATACAAATTCGAGTGAATTTTTAGCCCAGAAAAGTGTCCCTTGCCCTGGGGACCAACCTGAACCGGACGCATTATAAAGCCCAGCGCGTTTCCTTCTTCAGCCGCTTCAGCGAGCAAATATTGCTCATCATCCGTTAACGCTTCAGTAAACCAGCCAATAACCACACTGTAATTACCGGTGCGCAATGCTCTGGCCATGGATTCAACAGTATGGCAAGGCGCAAGCTGACTAACCTGCATAACTTTAGTCAAAGGCAGACCCGCTGACTGCACCCACTGGCGACTTAATTTCTGATTAGGCGTGAGCCACAACTGCCAGCGAGACTGCTGCCCCAGTTGCTGTAAAAGCGGCAGCAGCAGGAGTTGGGTCATCATGGGCTGGTCTTCACGGTAGAGCACTTCACTAATCAGCCCGGTGGAGGGACGCGCAGAAGAAGTCATTGCGCTATTGCCTGCAGTTGAAGTGAAAGATGTTGTGCGATTTGAATAGCCTGAAGAGTACATAATCAATCCAGCCCTGTAGTTACTGTATGGATATACAGTAACCCCTGTGCGACTAAAGATCAACCTCATTTTCTGAAAGCGTCTCGCAAAATTCACTCGTTGTTGCTGCCTCTTTCAAAATCATCTTGCCCATCGCCCGTAACTTACCTATTTTTTGACTAACGGATCCGTTAATAAAAACTTCATTTGTTACTTTATGATTTAAAAGGAATTATTATGAAAAAGATATCCTATGAACGGATCTATCAATCTGAAAAATACCTGTCCTCATTGGGAGAAGTAGAGCATCGCGCGTTGTTTGGCGGGTACGCACTGGCCGTAGACAATACGGTGTTCGCCATGGTTTCAGCAGGCGAGTTGTACCTGCGGGCCTGCGAAGAAAGCGCCTCCTATTTTGTCAAACAGGGCGCCTCATTCTTAACGCTGTTAAAACGTGGGCGGCCCGTCTTACTAAACTATTATCGGGTGGATGAGACCCTCTGGCAGGATCAAGAGCGACTGCTACGGCTCTCGTCGTTTGCGCTCGAAGCCGCCCGCCGGGAACGCTGTAAACGCTTTAAACAGGACCGCCTGAAAGATCTCCCCAACCTGACCTTCCAACTCGAACTGCTTCTATGCGAAGCCGGAATTCCAAACGAAGAGGCGTTACGCACACTCGGCGCTGAGGCATGCTGGTTGAGGATCAAGCGGTTGAATAAGCATCTTAGTTACAAAGTGCTGTTTGCACTGGAAGGGGCGATCCAGGGGCTACATGAAGCGGCTCTCCCGGCAATACGACGCCGGGAGCTGATTGAGTGGTATAAAACATTGCCAGCGCAATAACGCTACTCTGGCAAGTGAGCAACCTGTTGTTGTAGTCGACAAATTTCTGGCAGCAACGCAATAAGCAGACCGATCTGTTGTAGAACCAGTGGCGCTTTGCTCTCCGTGCCGGGTTCAAGATGCGATATACGTTGCGCCAGTTCATTTAATGCTTGCTCTACACGCGGCTCATCCGCCGGGCGCTGATGCAGTGCATCATCCACATAGCAGACAGCATCATCCAGCAGATCCAGTATCGCTGGGTTCGTGAGCCGCTCACGGTGCGCGCCCAGTGCAGATATATAGCTGGTGAAGGTGTGATTCAGGCACAACAGCCGGAAAGCTACCTCGCGGATCTCCGCCGTGGCGCGTGGCTCCCGCGTCATATTTGAAACCACCGAGGCCAGTTCGGCATCGCGATTATGCGCATCCCGCCGGGCAATACGATAAGCCAGGCGGTTATCGCGCCCCTGATGGTACTGTTCGAGGATCGCATCCAGGTAACGACAGTTGGCATTGACCGCCTGAGCCAGCACCCGCGGTAAGTTGCGAAACCGCCAGTCGGGCCAGATAAAACTCACTGCAGCCCAGGCAATAGCGCAGCCTATCAGGGTATCGATCACTCTTGGCAATGCCACTTCGAACCCTTCACCAAGGAGATTAAAGCAGAGCAAAACCAGCAAGGTTATAAACATGGTGGCATGAGCGTACTGCACATTACGGAAGGCAAAGAACAACACCCCGGTAATAACAATCAGAATCAGCTGTCCTTCCACTGAAGGGACGAAATAGAGGATCGGCAGGCCCAGCGCCACCCCGGCGAGGGTGCCAAGAATACGCAGCGCCAGACGGTGTCGGGTGGCATTGTAGTTAGGCTGGCAAACAAACAGGCTGGTCAACAGGATCCAGTAACCATGATGCATCCCGGTAATCTGGATAAAGGCATAACCCACACATAACACCACCGACATCCGCACGGCATGACGGAACAGCGCCGATTCAGGCGAGAAGTGGCGGCTTAGGCGCAGCCAGATATCACTGAAACCATGCATACTGTCGTCTGCCAGCTGGTTTTCCGCCTCATTGCCGGGCTGCGCGAGGGCCTGTTCGGATTCGATGGAGGCGAGCTGGGCATCAATCGCCCGCAGGTTATTAAGCAGGAAACCGAGGGCTTTCATCTGCTCGGCCGAGGTACCGCTGGCCTGTACGCGGTCGAGGGCCGCATCCAGATGGCTAAAGGCTCGCTCGAAACGGGGATCATGCTGGTAAGGCGTGCGCAATAAAATAGAGCGAGAGAGCTGCTGACAGGCCTGCGACTGCATCGACAGCAGACGCTGAAAACGGAACATGACATCGCTATAACGAAATTTCTCGCGCAGGGCCGAGTATTGAACATGAGAGGAACTGGCGCGCTCATGAATATCCTGCGCCACAAAATAGTAATGCAGGGTACGGCGGGTGCCACGCTGACCGCGGTCGCCGCGCAAACGGGTAAGGAGCGAGGCTTTCGTCTGGTTTAGCGTTGTCACCAGTTGGCCATTCGCCAGCGCCACATCGTAAAGCGGAGCCTGGCTTTCATCTTCAATGTCCGGATCGAAAAGCCGTGATTTAAGTTCCAGATAGTGGGCCAGCTGTTCATAGCTGCGCGCCAGGTTGTCCTGCAGCGGGCGAATGGGGAAGATCAGATGACCCGCAAGGGTTAACAGGTTATACCAGATAGCGCCAATGAGCAGCAGCACCGGCTGTTGATACCACTGGTCGTAAAGCGATACGCCCAGCATGGTGTAAATGGCTATCAGCAACGCGCCGAACGCGATAGTGGCATAGCGCTGGCCCAGGCCACCCAGCAAGATAAAGCAGCTTGTCGAGAGCAGTAGTCCTATTGCAAAGAGCCAGGGCCAGGGGAAGAGCAGCTCCACGGAGGCCGAGGCGATAAAAAAGCAGATTAAGGTAATAACCAGGTTACGCAGTCGTCCGGCGAGGCGATCGTCAAGATCGGCCAGGGCGCCAGCAACCACCCCCAGCGTCAGGGGGATGGTCAGCTTTACCTCGCCCAGCCACCAGGGCAGGGCGGTGCTGCCGCAAAGGGCGATGAAGATCCTGACGTTATAAAGCCAGGCGCTGTTCCATGTATAGCGACGTAGCAGTGGGCTGAGCATGCGCGCAGGTAATCCTTATGACTGAAATCGACGACGGGCGCTATTTTCACGGGCGGCACGGGCGACCTCCACCGGGACCACTCTACGTCCGACCGGCCACAGGGCGATAGCGGCAATCTTAAAATTGGCGATACCAACCGGGATACCAATAATAGAAATACACTGAGCAATGCCCGCCGCAATGTGCATCAGGCACAGCCACCAACCGAAAAAGATCAGCCAGAGAATATTAAGCAGCGTACCGCCGGTGTTCATGATTGCGCTCTTCCCGTCCGGGTTTAACTCATCGACGTGAACGGCTTCGTTACCATAAGGGAAAAGCGAAAGACGGGTGATTTCCCAACATGATCGCGTTAGCGGCAGGGTGAAAATCAGGACGATACTCACCAGGGTTGCCAGCAGCCAGGAGAGGGTGGTGGCAAAACCACCCAACACAAAATTCAAAATATTCAAAACGGTACGCATAATCCCTCAATTCCTTCCGGTTTGTTCACAGCCTGATGATTGTAACGTTTTTTTGCGCTGGAGCACCTTAAAACTGGCAGTTACACTATCAGGCAACTATCACCCCGTGGATCAGGCTGGACATGGAACTGAAAGCAACTTCGTTAGGCAAGCGCCTGGCACAACATCCCTATGACAGGGTTGTCCTGCTCAACGCAGGCGTTAAGGTTTCAGGCGAGAAGCATGAATATCTCATCCCCTTTAACCAACTGTTGGCTATCCACTGTAAGCGCGGTCTGGTCTGGGGTGAGCTGGAGTTCGTGCTGCCAGCGGATAAAGTGGTGCGCCTTCATGGCACCGAGTGGGCTGAAACCCAGCGCTTTCATCATCATCTGAACGCACTCTGGCAAACGTGGAGTGCTGAGATGAGCGACATCGCGGCGCAGGTCTTACAGCAGGTGCTGGCGGATATCGCAGAGAGCAATGAGCAGAACAGCTGGTTAACCCGCGACAAGACCCTTGGCCTGCAGCAAAAAATCACCCAGGCGCTGACGGCACTACCATTACCCGCCTCCCGGCTGGAGGAGTTTGATAACTGCCGTGACGCGTGGCGGCAGTGTCAGGCGTGGCTGAAAGATATTGACCAGAGCCGTCTGCTGCATAACCAGGCGTGGACGGATACCATGCTGACGCGCTACGCCGATTTTTTTGCCGGAATAGAATCTTCGCCCCTCAACCCGGCGCAGGCGCGCGCAGTGGTCAACGGCGAACACTCGCTATTAGTGCTGGCCGGTGCGGGTAGCGGTAAAACGTCAGTGCTGGTGGCGCGTGCCGGGTGGTTGCTCACCCGCGGCGAAGCGACAGCAGATCAGATCCTGCTGCTGGCCTTTGGTCGTAAAGCCGCGCAGGAGATGGATGAACGGATCGAAGCGCGCCTGCATACGCAGGAGATCACCGCCAGAACTTTCCACGCGCTGGCGCTGCATATTATTCAGCAGGGCAGTAAAAAAGTGCCGGTCGTCAGTAAGCTTGAAAACGACACCCCCGCCCGACAGGCTCTGTTCATCAAGGCCTGGCAACAGCAGTGCAGCGAGAAAAAAGCGCAGGCAAAAGGCTGGCGGCAGTGGCTTGAAGAGGAGCTTAACTGGACCGTCCCGGAAGGGAGTTTCTGGCAGAACGAGAAGCTGGCTCGCCGTCTGGCGCCGCGCCTGGACCGCTGGGTGAGCCTGATGCGTATGCACGGCGGCGCGCAGAGCGAGATGATTGCCGGTGCGCCGGAGGAGATCCGCGATCTCTTCTCGAAGCGGGTGAAGCTAATGGGGCCTCTGTTAAAAGCCTGGAAAACGGCCCTGAAAGAGGAGAATGCCGTGGACTTCTCGGGGCTTATTCATCAGGCGATTCTCATTCTGGAGAAAGGACGCTTTGTGAGTCCCTGGAAACATATTCTTGTGGACGAGTTTCAAGATATCTCGCCTCAGCGCGCGGCGTTGCTGGCGGCTCTGCGGGGGCAAAACAAACACACCTCGCTCTTTGCGGTTGGCGATGACTGGCAGGCCATCTACCGCTTTAGCGGCGCGCAGTTGTCGCTTACTACTGCCTTCCACCACTATTTTGGTGAGGGGGACCGGTGCGATCTGGATACCACCTATCGCTTCAATAACCGAATCGGTGAAATCGCCAACCGCTTTATTCAGCAAAACCCGCATCAGCTGGCGAAGCCGTTAAACAGCCTCGCCGCGGGGGATAAAAAAGCGGTCACCCTGTTGGCTGACGATCAGCTCGACGCGCTACTGGATAAGCTCAGTGGTTATGCCAAACCGGAGGAGCGGATTCTGCTGCTGGCGCGCTACCATCATCTGAAGCCTGCCACGCTGGAAAAGGCCGCGACTCGCTGGCCGAAATTACAGCTCGACTTTATGACTATCCACGCCAGTAAGGGGCAACAGGCGGATTACGTCATTGTGCTGGGATTGCAGGAGGGAAGTGACGCATTCCCGGCCCCTGCCAGGGAGTCGGTCATGGAGCAAGCGCTGCTGCCCGTTCCGGAAGATTTCCCCGATGCCGAAGAGCGGCGACTATTGTATGTGGCGATAACCCGCGCCCGGCATCGCGTGTGGTTACTCTTCAATAAAGCGCAGCCGTCGTCTTTTGTGGCGGTATTGCGTGACCTGGATGTGCCAGTAGCCAGAAAACCTTGAGATCCTGCCGGGTGGGGGCCACCCGGCAAAGAGCTTACTTGAGACGCTCTGCGAGGTAACGCTGATAATCTGGAATCAGAATATCAACCTGACGATTAAACTGCGGTGACTCGATAATAAAGTCAGCCGTCGACAGGTTTGTGGCAACCGGGATATTCCACACCGTGGCCAGACGCAGCAGCGCTTTCACGTCCGGATCGTGTGGAACGGCGTTAAGCGGGTCCCAGAAAAAGATCAGTACATCAATCTTGCCTTCCGAGATCAGCGCCCCTACCTGCTGATCGCCGCCCATCGGGCCGCTAAGCAGGGCATTCACGTCAAGACCTGTTTCACGGTTAATCAGATTGCCGGTGGTCCCGGTCGCGGAAAGGGCATGGTGTTGCAGCAGGGGTTTATGGCGCTGCACCCAGTTGAGCAGCATCTGTTTGCAGTGATCGTGGGCGACCAGCGCAATGTGTTTACGTTCCGGGAGTGAGCGGGTAGTCAGTTCCATTATCGGTTTCCATCAATGTAAATGGCTACAGATTACTGGAAGCATCTGACGCTGCAAGAGAAAGGGCAAAAAATTGCGGCTCAGGAGGGGGGTTGTTGCTTCGCCCATTGCATGAAACGGTTGCGGGTCTCCGTATCTGCCTGCGCAAACCAGTATTTTAACCGCTGTTCGGTCAAAGTTTGCGATTGAGGGGGCGGCATATCCAGTTCAGACACGCCCGACAGGAGCGTACTGTCGTCGGCCATCCTGATGGCAAATTGCGGCAGCGAGGCTGTCAGCCCGGCGCTGTTATACCGCTCAGTATCGCTTTCGTAATTGATCCCTTTTGAGGTGGTGGTGATGGCGAGGATATCCAGTTTGACCGGAATCGGCATCGCATCTCCGTCCAGCAGCTCAATGCGCGGCGCGTTATCAAATGACTGAGACTCTTTTTCCGTCTCCAGACGCGGCAAACTAAAGTTGACCTGGCTGATGCGCTGCGTGTTGAAGCTGGCAACCAGCGGTGGGGAGATATAGATCCGCTGCTCATGGCTGGCGAGACGAATGGTTTTTTCAACCCGAAAAACGATCTGATGGGGGCCGTTATCCAGCTCAATGCTATCTGCGCCACGTAACAGCGAGCTGGAGACCCTTTTACCATCCAGCACCAGCAGATCGATATCGGTGGAGAGTCTCAGCGTGGTAGCGGAAGCGCAAACCGGCATCATCAATACCATCATCAGTGTGGCAATGCCGGTTTTCATAACAGGCTCCTGGGTATCCGATACGTCGCGGAATAATGTATCTAAATTTTTCGGTGATCATGTTTACTAACATATAGACATCATTGCGCCGTTTGCCCTCATACGAACGTATGGGTTAGATGGTTGCCTGCCCAGCTTTGGCTTACACTCACAAAAAGCCAGGAGGAAAAGATGAAAGAGAACGATATCGTTAACATTTTGACATCGACCCGCACCATTGCGCTGGTGGGGGCAAGCGATAAGCCCGAGCGCCCGAGCTATCGGGTCATGAAGTATCTGCTCGATCAGGGTTACCATGTGATCCCTGTCTCCCCCAAAGTGGCCGGTAAAACGCTATTAGGCCAGCAGGGCTACGGGACCCTGGCAGAGGTGCCAGAAAAAATCGATATGGTCGATGTGTTCCGCAATTCAGAAGCGGCCTGGGGCGTCGCGCAGGAGGCTATTGCCGTGGGGGCGAAAACATTGTGGCTGCAGTTGGGCGTCATTAACGAACAGGCGGCCGTGCTGGCGCGTGAGGCGGGGCTGAACGTGGTCATGGATCGTTGCCCGGCTATCGAAATACCCCGTCTGGGAATGGCAAAATAATAAAAAACCCGGTCAGCCCTGGCTACCGGGTTTTTTTTAGTTCCGTAAACGTGGCGCCTGCAACTGTTTACGGATGGTCTGCGCCAGTTCGTCCAGGGTCGGCTGTTCAGGGTGTTCATCCTGTGCTTCGCCACTCAACTGGGCTTCGGCAAGATAGGTATGCACCGGCTGGCCATCGTCATCTTCCATTACCACGTGGTACCAGGGTGCGGCGCGGAGATCTGCGTTAACCGCCAGCTCATCGGCTGACGGTTCATCGAGTGAGTATTCCGGGTCGATATCAACAACCACGCCCAGATACCCTAACAGAGAGTGGCGGACCTGCTGGCCGATACCGAATTTGCTGGCAATCATAGTCACCTCCCGGGAAACGTTACTTACACTATAAGTGTGGGCAACATTCCACTTTTCAAGTTACATGACGCGACAGGCAAATCCTTTCAGATAAAGCCCTTCAGGATAGGTTGCAATCACCGGGTGATCGGCCGCCTGACGGAACTGCTCTATAAATTGTACATCACGACCAGCATCTACAGCGGCATCGGCCACAATTTTCTGGAACAATTCGTTTGTCATCAGGCCAGAGCAGGAGAAGGTCAGGAGCACACCGCCTGGGTTAAGCAGTTGTATCGCCAGCATATTGATGTCTTTATAACCGCGGCAGGCACCCATAAGCTGATTTTTGTTTTCCACAAATTTCGGCGGATCCATCACGATAACGTCGAATTTCTCGCCCTGATCGCGATATTTACGCAGCAGCTTAAACACATCATCGCGCACAAACTCAGCTTTACTCAGATCCAGCTTGTTGAGTTCAACGTTTTGTTTCGCCACGTCCAGAGCCTCCTGAGAGGTATCCACGCTCACCACGCTGGCACAGCCGCCCATCAGCGCAGAAACCGCAAAGCCGCCCGTGTAAGAGAAGCAGTTAAGGACGCGTTTGTCTTTTACGTACTGGCGGGTCGCCAGACGACTGTCACGCTGATCGAGGTAATAGCCGGTTTTATGTCCGCCCTGGATGTCCACCAGCAGCTTCATGCCGTGCTCTTGAATCGGCAGCAGCGCAGGTGGCAGTTCGCCGGTGACCGGGCCCTGGGTCAACTCCATACCCTCTTTTTTGCGCACCGCCACGTCGCTGCGGTCATAAATCGCGCATTCCGGATAGAGGCCTTGCAGGGCGCTGATCAACGCCGCGCGTTGATACTCCGCCCCCGCGCTCAGCAGCTGCAGAACCAGGAAGTTGCCAAAGCGGTCGATCGTCACGCCCGGCATGCCGTCGGACTCCCCGGCAATCAGACGATAGCTGTCTAACCCGTCACGCTGTGCTAGCCAGTCTCGCCACTGCTGCGCCTGCTGCAAGCGGCGGGTAAAGAAGGCGATATCGATGGTTTCCTGAGGATCAAAGGTCCAGACGCGCGCACGGATTTGTGACGCGGGCGAGTATGCGCCGCGGGCTAACCATTTCCCCTGATGGTCAACGATATCGATGGTTTCACCGAGGCTGGCTTTTCCTTCCATTCGGGCAACGGCACCGGAAAAGACCCAGGGATGACGACGCAGTAATGACTTCTCGCGCCCTTTGGCTAACACTAAACGTACACTCATAATTGGCTATTCTGTCGATTTAATGAAATGGCCGCCATTTTCCCGAGTTCAGGGGGGAAATGCAACGCGCCACGAGGATAAGGAGAACGATGATGTCAAATATCTGCACGATCGCATGGGTCCACGGCACGGTTCAGGGGGTGGGCTTTCGTTACAGCACCCAGCGAGAAGCGACGCAGCTTGGGTTGACCGGCTACGCGCGAAACATGGATGACGGCAGCGTTGAGGTTGTGGCTTGTGGTGATGCAGCGCAGGTGGAAAAGCTCATCACCTGGCTGAAGGCAGGGGGGCCGCGCAGTGCTCGGGTTGAAAAGGTCTTATCAGAACCGCATCAACCCGGCCGGGAATATACCAACTTTGGTATTCGCTATTAAATACACTTCACCGGTTTAGGCAGGCCGGCGATCTTGGTCGCCTGTTTCGCCGGGCCTTTCGGGAACAGACGATAGAGATAGCGGCTGTTGCCTTTCTCTTCGCCAAACTTTTTAGCCATCGCCTTCACCAGCATACGAATCGCAGGGGAGGTATTAAATTCCAGATAGAAATCACGCACGAAACGCACCACTTCCCAGTGTTCAGGCGACAAAGTGATGGCCTCTTTTTCGGCAATCACTTCCGCCAGCGCTTCGCTCCACTGGCTGCTCTCTTTCAGATAACCGTCGTTATCGGTCTCGATCTCTTTACCGTCAAAGCTCAACATAGTTCATCACACGTCAGTCAAAAACCGCTGCAGTGTAGCAAAAAACAGAGCCCCGCATAAGCGGGGCCCGGGGATACAGCACAGTGAGGGGGTTAATCGCGGCTGGCGAAGCCCAAGATACTCAGCAGGCTGACGAAGATGTTGTACAGCGACACATACAGGCTCACGGTGGCGCGGATGTAGTTAGTCTCGCCGCCGTGAATGATGTTGCTGGTCTCATAGAGAATAGCGCCAGAGGAGATCAGGATAAATACGGCGCTGATCGCCAGGTGCAGAGCCGGCAGCTGCAGGAAGATGTTTGCCACCATACCCACCAGCACAATCACAATACCTGCCATCAGCATACCGCCGAGGAAGGACATGTCTTTACGGGTGGTCAGCACATAGGCCGAGCAGCAGAAGAAGACCAGGGCCGTACCGCCCAGCGCCATACCAATCACGTCACCCATACCTGCTGACAGGTAAGTATTCAGGATCGGCCCGAGGATATACCCCAGGAAGCCGGTAAAGGCGAAGGCAGATAAAATACCAACAGGTTTATCTGCGGTTTTATAAGTCAGGAACATCAGGCCATACATGCCCACCAGCGTCAGAATCAGCCCTGGAGAAGGCAGCATCAGTACGGTGCTGGCAGTCGCGGTGAGGGCCGAAAACGCCAGCGTCAGGCTCAGCATGAAATAGGTATTACGCAGCACTTTATGGGTGCTAAGCAGCGACGCGCGGTCGCGGGAAGAAGTAATTATACGATCCATGAGTCACTCTCTTATGACAGATGTAATTAACGGGAAGAATAGAGAACGACGCAGCCGTAACAAAGTGATTTTACCCATCTTTACTCAGTTCTTCAGGGCTTTACCCAGCATGATCTCTCCCAAAAGGCTTTTACCGCAGAAGGAAAAATGGTTTCAGCAGATTATCGAGATCAAGATCTTATAGGTCTCTGAAATATATTGCTTTATTTTAGTTACCCAGCTAAGAGTTAAATCCGCATCGTCAAAAAACAGACAATAAGGCGAAGGAAATGAAACCACAACCACGCACTATCTTTACACTCTCTTTGCTGACGGCAGGCATCCTGTGCGCAAGCGCAACGGCGTTTGCGGCCAGCGTGCCGGCAGGAACGCAGCTTGCAGAGAAGCAGGAACTGGTCAGGAATAATGGCAATGAACCGGCCTCGCTCGACCCTCATAAAGTCGAAAGCGATGTCGAATTCAATATTATCAGCGATATATTCGACGGGTTGGTGAGTGTCTCTCCGCAGGGTGAGATTCAGCCGCGCCTGGCGGAAAAATGGGAAAACAAAGACAATACCGTCTGGACCTTCCATCTACGTCCGGACATTACCTGGAGCGACGGTACACCGATTACCGCGCAGGATGTGGTCTGGAGCTGGCAGCGGCTGGTCGATCCGAAAACCGTCTCTCCTTACGCCAGCTATCCGGGCAGTATGCATATCATGAATGCCGCCGAGATTGCCGAAGGCAAGCAGCCCACGGATAAGCTAGGCGTGAAGGCGATTAATGACACCACGCTCGAAGTAACACTCACCCAGCCGAATGCGGCCTTCCTTGCGATGCTGGCGCACCCGTCTATGGTGCCGATCGATAAAGTCCTGGTGAGTCGTTTTGGCGAGAAGTGGACCAAGCCCGAGCACATCGTCTCCAGTGGGGCTTACAAGCTGTCGCAGTGGGTGGTAAACGAACGCATCATTGCCGAGCGCAATCCGCGTTACTGGGATAACGCCCACACCGTCATTAACAAAGTGACCTATCTGCCAATCACCTCTGAAGCGTCTGACGTTAACCGCTACCGGGCAGGAGAGATCGATATTGTCTATACGGTGCCTATCAATCAGTTTGCCCAGTTGAAAAAAACGCTGGGCAGCGAGCTGGACGTCTCCCCGCAGCTTGCCACTTACTATTACCAGTTCAATACCGCCCGCGCGCCATTTAACGATGTCCGCGTGCGTAAGGCGCTGAATATGGCGCTCGATAAAGAGATCATCGCCGATAAAGTGCTGGGGCAAGGGCAGCGACAGGCATGGTTGATCAGCCAGCCAGATATCGGCGGCATCACGCTGAAGAACCCGGACTACGCCAGCTGGCCAATGGATAAACGCATCGCGGAGGCGAAAAAGCTGCTTAACGAAGCTGGCTTTAACGAAAGCCACCCGCTGAGCTTTAACCTGCTATACAACACCTCTGAGTCGCACCAGCGCATCGCCATTGCTGCAAGTTCGATGTGGAAGAAAAATCTCGGCGTGGAAGCAAAGCTGCAAAATCAGGAGTGGAAAACCATGCTGGATACCATGCACACCCATACCTTTGATGCGGTGCGCTACGCCTGGATTGCGGATTATGACGATGCCGCCACCTTCCTGAATAACTACCGCACCGGTGACAGCCAGAACACCAGCCAGTACAGCAACCCGGACTATGACCAGGCGCTGGTTAACGCCGCGAAGGCCAAAACCCCGGCGGAGCGCGGTAAGTTTTATCAGCAGGCCGAAGATCTACTGGCGCGCGATGTCCCTGCTATTCCGGTCTATCACTATGTGCGTACGCACATAGTGAAACCCTGGGTGGGCGGTTTTACGCCAGATAAGCTGGGCTACTACTACACCAAAGATATGTACATCAAAAAGCATTAAGGCTTAAAACGTGAGATTTTGTGCTGATAAAACGGTCAATGCGTTGTTATTTCAACCGATTGAATGCGATTTGGCTGTTTTTCAGGCAAACGAACACAATGGTGCTTTACAGGGCGTACTGAGGTGTTTATAGTGCGCCTCATTGGAAGCGTGGCCGAGCGGTTGAAGGCACCGGTCTTGAAAACCGGCGACCCGAAAGGGTTCTAGAGTTCGAATCTCTACGCTTCCGCCAAATACGAAGAACCCCGTGATAGCGATATCACGGGGTTTTTTCTTTTATGCTTCTCCAGCGCGCTGCAAATCACCAAGGGTATCGATATCCCTGACAATTCCCTCATCCTCCAGCATCAGATCTGCCACTGCCCCCTGACGACGTGCAGCCTGCACAATAGACCTCGCACCAGCCTCGCCGCGTAACGCGCGCAAGGCGGCATAATACCGACGGTCAAAGCCCACCGGATGCCCGGACTGATGACGGTAGTGCGGTACGACGAGAGAGGTGTGCGTAAGGGCATGGGCAACGGCCTTCAGCGTGTCGGGTTGGATAAAGGGCAAATCGGCCGGCAAGATCAGCCAGCCGGAGGCCTCCGGTGTGGCCATCACGCCCAGCGCAATTGACTCGCCCATCCCGGCGGTTCCTCCCTTGGGCCTCACCAGATGCCACTCAAGCCGCGAAGCCGTAACGGCGGCCAGGGTATGGTCCAGCACCCTTTGCCCGTTAAGCCTCGCCTCCAGTTTATGGCTCAGCCCGCCGGAGGCCAGAAAGCGTTCGCCGCGCCCGGCCGCCAGCACAATCACCACCGGGGCGGCCACTAACTTGCCGCTCCGGCCTGCCGCGTGGCGGCGATATCCGCCAGCACGGAGAGGGCCAGCGTGCTGGCATCCCGCGCCCGGGGAAAGAGGCCGATAGGGGCCTTAATCCTGGCGATATCCTCTTGATGCCAGCCCAGCGCGAGCAAGGTTTCGCTGCGTTGCGAATGGGTACGCTGGCTGCCCAGCGCGCCGATATAAAAGGGGCGAGCGCGCAGAGCGGCCTGCAACACTGGCAACTCTCGGTGGAGATCATGCCAGAGCAGCACCACGGCGGTATCCGCATCGATAAGGGGGTCTGAAGCGTCCGTAAAACCGGTTACCTCATAGCCTGCCGCCTGGGCCAGCGCGGCGGTCGCTTGCGCCTCGACCGAATGACCCTGCAGGACCAACTGCACGCGGGGCCGATAGCCGCGTTCAAACCCGCCGCTGCGCCAGCCCGTCGTGACTGCGCCCTCTATCGCACCGAGCTGTTGCGTGGCGGGGCAATAATGCAAACCGGCCGGGGTACGTCTTTCCAGGCTGTTAAGTACCGCCAGCAGCGGGCGAGCTGAACGCAGCCGGTGAAGGGTGAGGGTGATCCCGCCCCCGCAGGGTAAAACAATGTCAAACCAGGGCGATCCTTTGCCATACCGTATCTGGCGATCCTGACCTTTGGCCAGGAGATCCAGCGCCTCGAAGGCCACGGCCGACTCCACGCAGCCGCCGGAAACGAAGCCACAATAGTGGCCATCGTCGCGCACGCACATCTGCGCCCCCAGCGCGCGGGCCGCGCCGCCCTCGATACCGGTCAGGGTCACCAGCACGGCCTCTTTTCCGGCGGTGAGCGCCTCGACGGCAAAGCGCAGCACGGCGATGCTGTCATCGGTGACAAAGGCGCGGGAAGGGGAGGGAAGCGGCGCGTTGGAGGCAATGTTATTGAGCATCAAGCCTCCCTCACACCGCATCCGGCAGAGCATCGATAAGTTTATCGAGGGTGATCGGGTAATCACGCACCCGCACGCCGGTGGCGTTGTAGATAGCGTTGGCAATCGCCGCGCTCACCCCGCACAGCCCAAGTTCGCCGACCCCTTTGGCCTTCATGGGGGAGGAGATGGGATCGGTATCCTCAAGGAAAATGACCTCCTGCTCCGGAATATCGGCGTGAACCGGCACTTCGTAAGCCGCCATATCATGGTTGACGAAGTAACCCAGCCGCGTATCTACCGCCAGCTCCTCCATCAGCGCCGCGCCCAGCCCCATGGTCATCGCCCCGATCACCTGGCTGCGCGCGGTGATCGGATTGAGGATCCGCCCGGCGGCGCAAACGGCCAGCATCCGGCGCACCCGCACTTCACCGGTAGCGCTGTCCACGCCCACCTCGACGAAGTGTCCGGCAAAGGTGGACTGCTGATACTCCTTATCCAGGTCGCCAAACTCGATGCTGTCCTCGGCGGTCAGCACGCCCGATTTTGCCGCCTCAGCCAGCGGCGCGCTGCGCCCCTGGGCGGATATCGTCTCGTCGGCAAATTCAGCTGTTGCCGGGTCGAAACCCAGCTGCCGGGCAATGGCTTCCCGCAGCTTCACGCAGGCGGCGTACACGCCTGCGGTAGAGGTATTCGCCCCCCACTGGCCGCCCGATCCGGCAGAGACCGGGAAGTGTGAGTCGCCCAGCCGCACGTCGACCTTCTCCAGCGGCAGGCCCAGCATTTCGGCAGCGGTCTGCGCAATGATGGTATAGCTCCCGGTACCGATATCGGTCATGTCCGTCTCAACCGTCACGCTGCCATCGGCGTTGAGATGGACCCGCGCGCCGGATGTTGCCACCAGGTTGTTACGAAAGCCTGCCGCCATTCCCATACCTACCAGCCAGCGCCCATCGCGCACCTGGCCGGGCTGCGCGTGCCGTTTCTGCCAGCCAAAGCGTTCCGCCCCCGTCTGCAAGCATTCGACAAGCTGGCGACGAGAGAAGCGGCGCTCGGGGTTAGCCGGGTCGACCTGGGTGTCATTCAGAATGCGAAACGCAACCGGATCCACGCCCGCCTTGTCGGCAATCTCGTCGATAGCGATCTCAAGGGCCATCAGGCCGGGAGCCTCGCCCGGCGCGCGCATGGCATTGCCCTCAGGCAGATCAAGCGTAGCCAGCCGCAGGCCAGTATGGCGATTTGCGCCAGCGTAAAGCAGCTCGGTTTGCTGGACTGCCGTTTCCGGCGTGCCGCCGGGAAGATTGCCCGACCAGCTATCATGCGCGATGGCGACAATCTTTCCTTCGGTGTCGGTACCGATACGGATGTGCTGGAGGGTAGCCGGACGATGGGTCGTGTTATTGGGGATCGTCGGCCTCGGCAGCATCACCTTGACCAGGCGCTTCACCGCCCGCGCCCCCAGCGCCGCCAGAAGGGCATCGCTGCGTAAAAAGAGTTTGCCGCCGAAGCCGCCGCCAATATACGGCGAAACAATGCGCACGTTCTCCGGCGGGATCTTCAGGGTCAGGGCCAGATCGGTACGGCACCAGTCAATCATCTGGTTTGAGGTCCAGACCGTGACGTTGTCGCCCTCCCAGACGGCCATAGAGGCATGGGGCTCCATCGCCATATGGCTCTGGTCCGGAGTGGTGTAGATCGCGTCGAGCTTCACCGCCGCCGAAGCAAAGGCGGTGGCCACGTCCCCGACGTTTTTGTCAGGGGTATCCTCCGGCGGCTCGGTGAAGGAAGCTTTTTCCGCCGCCAGATCGTAGGCGCCCTGCGCTCGTTTACAGGTCACCTTGACCAGCGCTGCGGCCGCACGGGCCTGCTCGAAGGTCTCTGCCACCACCAGCGCAACCGCCTGATGGTAGTGCTCAATTTCAGGGCCGCCTAACAGGGTGGCGGTATTTTTCTCTCCCTTGCCAAGCGGTCCGGCGTTATCGGCGGTAATCACTGCCAGCACGCCGGGGGCCGCTTCCGCCGCCTTTTTGTCAATGGCGGTAATGCGCCCTTTGGCGATGGGGGCGCCGACGACGTGGCCGTAAGCAGCATTGGGGGCGATATCATGCCATTCGTACGCATAGTGCGCGCTGCCCGTGGTTTTACGGGGGCCGTCGATACGCGTATGGGGTTGGCCGACAACCCGAAGCGTGTCGATAGGGTTAGTGGTGGCGGGTTTGTCGAATTTCATGCGTGAGCCCTCGCTTCAGACAACACGGAGGCGAGCGTGCGCTTCGCCAGGGTGAGTTTAAAGGCGTTTTCAGGCGTGGGATGGGCATCCGCAAACAGCCTGTCATACACCGCCTGCGCCCCGTCCGGAAGGCGGGCATCTGCTTCATCCAGCCGCCACGGCTTATGGGCTACGCCGCCCAGGGCCACGCGGCCCGTGCCGTCAGGCTGAACGATGGCCGCCACCGACACCAGCGCAAAGGCATAGGAGGCGCGATCGCGCACTTTGCGATAGATATGGGTCCCCCCTGGTGGCGGAGGTAGCGTAACCGCAACGATCATCTCTCCCGGCGTCAGGACGGTTTCCAGATGTGGCGTGGTACCCGGGGCGCGCCACAGTTCATCGACGGGAAAGGTCCGTGTCTTGCCGTCCGGATCGACTGTTTCGACTTTGGCGTCCAGTACGCGCATGGCGACCGCCATATCGCTGGGATGCGTGGCGATGCAGGCGTCACTTGCGCCCACCACCGCCAGCTGGCGGCTATAGCCCTCGCGCGCCGCGCAGCCGCTGCCGGGCAGGCGCTTATTACAGGGTTGGTTGGTATCATAAAAATAGGGGCAGCGGGTTCGCTGCAGCAGATTACCGGCGGTGGTGGCCTGATTACGTAGCTGGCCGGAGGCCCCGGCAAGCAACGCCCGCGACAAGACCGCGTAATCTTTGCGCACCCGGGCATCGGCGGCCAGATCGGTATTACGCACCAGCGCCCCGATACGCAGACCGCCGTCGTCGGTGGCTTCAATGCTATCCAGTCCGAGATGGTTAATGTCGATCAGGTGGACGGGGGTTTCGATCTCCAGCTTCATCAGATCCAGCAGATTGGTCCCGCCGGCAATGAATTTTGCCCCCTCGTGGCGTTGGGCGCTCTGTGCAGCCTCGGCCGGGGTCTTTACGCGCTCATAGGTAAAGGCTCTCATGATTTCAGCTCCCCGGCGGCCTCTTCGATGGCGGCAAGAATGTTGGAATAGGCGCCGCAGCGGCAGATATTGCCACTCATGCGCTCGCGCAGCTCGTCAGGGGTCATTTCCGGCGGCGAGACCAGATCGAGGGTCACGTGGCTCGGGATCCCGGCTTCTATCTCTTTTAATACGGCGACCGAAGAGCAGATCTGCCCCGGGGTGCAGTAACCGCACTGGTAGCCGTCGTGTTTAATAAAGGCGGCCTGCATGGGGTGCAGTGCCTCCGGGGTACCCAGCCCTTCAATGGTGGTGATGTCGGCATCCTGGTGCATCACCGCCAGCGTCAGGCAGGCATTCAGACGGCGACCATCCACCATCACGGTGCAGGCGCCACACTGACCGTGGTCGCACCCTTTTTTGCTGCCGGTCAGCTGCAGATTCTCACGCAGGGCATCCAGTAAGGTGGTACGGGTATCGACCTCCAGGGTTCGCGGTTCCCCGTTAACCGTAAAAGAGAGGGGAAGACGTTCAGCGGGGGGCGTGGCCGCAGGGCGCTCGTCACCAAACGCCATACCCGGCGCAACGGCGGCGGTGGCGGCGGTGCCCGCGCTGACTTTCAATAGGGTACGACGCGTCAGGCTAAAATCCTGCTCGCCTTCGTCAGGGGTATTGCCATGGTTGCTCATGCCAGGCCTCCGGTATCAAATGAGAAAAGTTATTCCTGAAACGCTTTTTTAAGCTTCAAGCATAGTCCCTGCTGTTGGCAGGATTATTCCTAATTCGTTTGTCGGGAGGCTGGCGCAGGCAGGCTAGTCCATGAGATAGCGGATAACGGTGACGCCCTCTTCTTGCCGTACGCGGGATTTTACCCGCCAGGTCTGTTCAATTTGCTCCGGGGTGAATACCGTTGCGGGCTCGCCGCTTGCCACGACCCGCCCGCCTTTAAGCAGCACCAGCCGCTGGCAGAATCGGGCCGCCAGGTTGAGGTCATGCAGCGCGACGACCACCGTCAGCGGCAGGCTGGCAATCAGGCGCATTAGCTCCAGCTGATGCTGAATGTCGAGATGGTTTGTCGGCTCATCCAGCAGCAGTACCTGCGGTTGCTGAGCCAGGGCGCGGGCGATTTGGCAGCGCTGGCGCTCGCCACCGGACAGGTGACGCCACTGCCGATCGCGCAGCAAGGTGAGCTGCATCAGGCGCAGCGCCTCTGCCACAGCCTGCTCATCTTCGGCGTGCCAGCCCTGTAAAAGCCGGCGATGTGGGGTACGTCCCAGGGCGACAATCTGCCCGACGCTGAGATCCCCATCCACCTCGGCATGCTGCGTAACAAACGCCATCTGACGGGCGCGCTGCCTGAGGGGGAGGGCATCAAGGGCAATCCCATTCAGGCGTACCTGCTGCGCACCGGCGGGCAGCAGCCCGGCCAGACAGCGGAGCAGGGTCGACTTCCCCGAACCGTTTGGCCCCAGCAGGCCAACACGCTGCCCGGCGCTCACCTCCAGATCGATACCATGGAGTACAGTTTTTGATTGCAACTGCACCTGCAGTCCCTTCGCTGAGATATTCATCTTTTTCTCTCCCGGCTGCGCCACAGTATCAGGACAAACGCGGGGGCCCCCACCAGCGCGGTGACCACGCCGATCGGCAGCACCTGGTGGGCGATCAACGTCCGGGAAACCATATCCGCGAGGATCATAAAATGGCTGCCAATAAGAAAGGTTAAAGGAATGGATCGCTGATGGCCCGGGCCGCTCACCATGCGCGAGATATGCGGGATCACGAGACCGACAAAGCCCACGGCGCCGATGGTGCTGACCATCACGGCGGTGATCAGCGCGCAGGTTAGCAATAACACCACGCGTACCCAGGTGACCGGAACCCCAAGGGTGGTAGAAACTTCATCGCCGAAGGTAAAGGTATCCAGCGCCTGGGAGAAAGCCATGATTATGAGCAATCCCGCCAGCGTAACCGCCAGCGCCAGTAAAGCATCGGGCCAGCGCACGCCGCTCAGGCTCCCCAGCAGCCAGAACATGACGCTGCGTGACTGCTCGGCGTTGGCCGAGGTGCTTACCACATAGGCGGTCAGCGCGTTAAACAGCTGGGTACCGGCAATGCCCGCCAGCAAAATGCGCGGCGGGCTGTCGGTCATACCGCGCGTAATGACCATGATCAGCCCAAAAGCGCCGCAGGCACCGAGAAAGGCACCGCTGCTGATGCCCAGCGTGGTACCGCCAATGCCCAGCAACATCACGCAGACTGCCCCCAGTGACGCCCCGGCGGAGATGCCCAGCAGATAGGGCTCCGCCAGCGGGTTGCGTAGAATCGATTGCAAGACCAGCCCGCACAGGGCCAGCCCGCCGCCGCTGCACGCCGCCATCAGTGCCCGGCTCATGCGATACTCCCAGACAATACCCGCCTCTACCTGGGGAAGGTCGAAGGCGGTCAACCCTAACCCGTTAAGAATGGCCTGACCTGCCGTGATAAAGGAGACCGCCATCTCCCCCTGAGTGGCGGCGAGCACCAGCATCAAGGGTAGCGCCAGCACGCCTGCCGCCAACAGCGTGCGGTATCGCCAGCGCGGAGGTGAGACGGGCAGACGCATGGCCAGAGTGCTCATGGCTGCGCCTGGAAGGTGGCCAGCTGTTGACCGATCAGCTCGACCGCATCCACGTTGCGCAGAGACGGATTTAAAGACATGGCCGGCACCACGATGATGTGGTTATTTTTGACCGCAGGGATATGTTGGGTAACCGGATCGCTGCGTAAAAAGGCCTTTTTTACCTCGACGTCATCGGCGGGATAGAGCCGCCGCGCCATCTCAGCAATCACGATAATATCCGGCTGCGCCTGGGCAATACGCTCCCAGGTGACGGCAGGCCACTCGTCGTGCGAGTCGATAACATTGTTCAACCCCAGGGTCTTTCCGATCCAGCCCGGCGCGCCAAAATTGCCCGCAACCCAGGGATCGCCGTTCAGGCGGCTACTGGAGAACCAGAACAGCACCTTCAGCGGCGTTTTCCGCTTACTGGCGGCCTGCTTTTGCGCCTTTTCGATGCGTTGCGTCAACGCCTTGATCAGGCTGTCGCCCTGCTGGGGGACGGCGAATAGCGTAGCCAGTTCGCGGACTTCGCGTTCAATTTCCGCAATGGAGAAAGGGGTGCTGCGCGCGCCATCCCCGTTCGAGCTGTCGGTGACGCGTTTGCCAATGCAATCCGCAGGGGAGATCCAGGTGTTGATCCCGAGCGCGGCGAACTGGTCGCGGGTGCCCACTTCGCCCTGGGGTCCGATATGCCAGTGATACTGGGCCAGTACCAGCTCGGGTTTTTGCGCGACCACCGCCTCAAAGGAGGGGGCGTTATCGGCCAGCTTTTTCAGCCCTTTGCCCTGGGGGGCAAGCGTATCCGGTAAGGGGCCAAACCATACCGAGGTAGCGGCAATTTTCTTCTCCAGACCCAGCGCCATTAGCAGCTCGGTTTCATGTTGCCCCACGGTCACAACGCGTTCTGGTGGGTGAGTAAACGTCTGTTTGACGCCGCAATTCTCCAGCGTCAGCGGGAAGGGGCCAGCCGCAAAAGCCTGGGCGGTGAACAGGAGCCATGCAGATGCAGCCAGGGAAAGTAAATGTTTAACGGACACGTGCCAGACCTCAAAAATGTTATGTTATAACATAATACATGTAGTGAGGCGGGGTTCAACCCCTGAACAGCGCAAAGCGTCGATCGGCGGAAGGAGGGAAGTATGAAGATGCAACGGGCGCAGTCGGACGCTGCGCCCGTGAAGGTTATTGCGTGGCGCGCTTTTGCAGGCCGTCGAGCAACGCCTGATGGAAGCGCACCGGGTCCTGCATCTGCGGTGCATGGCCCATATCGTCAAACTCTATCAGAGTGGCATGGGGGATCCGCTTCGCCGTCTCTTTCCCGAGCACCGCGTAGTTCCCCAACTGCTGGCGAATTTCAGGCGGGGCGAGATCCTTGCCGATGGCGGTATTGTCTTTGGTGCCGATCATCAACAGCACCGGCATCTTCAGTTCACTGAACTCATACATCACCGGTTGGGTGTAGATCATGTCGTAGAGCAGGGCGGAGTTCCACGCCACGCGCGCTTTACCGGGGCCGTTATTCAACCCGGCCAGCATCGTAACCCAGCGCTCGTACTCCGGCTTCCACTCCCCGGCGTAATAGGTATTCTTCTCGTACTGACGAATGCCCTCGGCGCTGGTTTTCAGCTCACGCTGGTTCCACTCATCAACGGTGATATGCGGTACGCCGCGCGCTTTCCAGTCTTCCAGCCCTATTGGGTTCACCATCACCAGCTGCTCGACCTGCTGCGGCCACATCAGCGCGTAGCGGGTGGCGAGCATGCCGCCGGTGGAGTGGCCGATAACCGTCACCTTATCAACACCCAACTGCTTCAGAAGCGCGTGGGTATTATCTGCCAGCTGCTGAAACGTATACTGATACTGTTCCGGCTTGGTGGATTTGCAAAAACCGATCTGATCCGGGGCGATGACCCGGTAGCCGCTGGCGCTCAGGGCTTTGATAGTGGCCTCCCAGGTACCGGCACAGAAGTTTTTACCGTGCATCAGCACCACGGTGCGGCCATTCGCGTTCTCGGGTTTGACATCCAGATAAGCCATATCCAGACGCTGTTTCTGCGAGGTAAACGTAAAGTGCTGAACCGGCCACGCGTAGTCAAAGCCTTCCAGTTTCTCCCCGTAAGCCGGGGCATCGGCCGCCAGTGCCGGAGTGGAAAGGGCAACGAAAAGCGCAAGGCAGGATAATCGTCGTGCGGTCATGCAGGCTCTCCCATAGCAAAGAGTGAAAGTGAACAACAATGACACACTGTAGAGCACCAGACGGAACGGGGGTGTAAAGCGGGGTAAAGATGGCCGGGGCTGCGGTAATTTCCGCAGCCCGCTGGAAGGTTATTCCCAGTTATCCAGTACGCGCTGGCGTACTGCTTCAGGGTAACCCTGGTCAAAGGAGGCATGCAGATGACGTTTCTCCTGCAGGGTATCAAAGACCACTTTCGCCCCTTTGCCTGCGATGTACTCCGCTTCGTCATAGCATTGAGGCAGGCGTATCACTCGCTGGTCATCAAAGACCACGCGGCGGCCTACCGGGTGCACGCGGGTCGACAGCACCCATACCACTTCTCGCAGGTTGGTAGGATCGAAATCGTCATCCACCACGTACACTTTCGGGATAAAGACCATCGCATCGGTTTTAAATAGCACCTCGCCAATTCGGCGACTTAATGCTTCGCTACTGACGCCCGGCAGCCGTTCGCGCCAGTTTTGCGGCACCACCACCAGTAGCCAGTGCACGGTAGAATCCTCCGGGATCCAGGCGGTCGTAATCGGCAGGTTTGCCTCGCGCAGCGAGGTCAGCGCATCGGCGGCCAGGCCCATCGCCCAGAGGGTATGTGATTCGTCGGTAGGACGCCCCGTTATCGACATGGGCCAGATAGGATCGTCCCGGTGGGTAATGGTCTCTACGTGGAAGGTAGGCTGCGCGGACGAGCCTTCTCCCAGATAGCCGCCGTACTCCCCATATGGCCCCTCCTGGCAATCCCGTTCGATGGAGACATGCCCCTCGATAACAATTTCGGCCGTGGCGGGAACGTCCAGATCGATGTCGATTGCCCTTACCACCGGCACTGGCGCTCCCGCCAGCGTACCGATGTAGTCAGACTCATCCGCATGTGCCGGAATGGGAATACCGGACACGCACGAAATCGCTGGCGCAGGGCCCTGTACCAGCGCATAGGGCATAGGCTGACCCAATTTCACCCATTCGCCCCAGATCTGGCCAATATGCTGGCTTGGCACGATCAGCCCCACCATACGTTTGCCGTCCACCTTCATTACGCGGGCGATAGACCAGTTCACCCATTTACCGTCTGGGGTTTTGACAATCAGCGTGCCCCAGGTGTTGGCATAACGGCCACCGTCTTTATCATGTGCAAACGGGATAGGGAAACGATCGAGGCTGGCGTCATCGCCGCGCAAAATGTTCTGATGGCAAAGGGCATCGGCAGATCCCACGCGTACCGGCGGTATGCCGGGCTGACTGCGCGCGGCAGATAACGCTTCGATAATTTGCGGGCCAGTGGACTCGGGTGCCAGCCCCAGGGACATCGCCACACGGGCATAGGGCATGTCGCTGCGGGAGGAGAGGCTGGCCGGGGCGCCAAACAGACGAAAACCGGGCGCTACGCCGGCAACCTTATGAAATAGCGGGGCAGGGGACTGGCGTTCATAGCTGCGACGCGTGATAGCGCTCGGCTCAAAATCACCGTCAACTTCCCGGCGGACGTGCATGATATCGCCCATCTCATCCAGGGCATCAATAAAGCTTCTTAAATCATCGTAATATTTCATCTGACTTTCCTTAAGTCCTGGGACGCGGTTCGCCCCAACGTTGCGTTAATGCGTTATCAAGCCCGAACTGATCGAGGATGCGCGACGCGCAGTGGTTAATGATGTCGTCGGTGCTGTGCGGGTGGTTGTAAAAAGCGGGCATGGGCGGCAACATCATGGCGCCCGCACGGGTCAGGGCGAGCATGTTCTCCAGATGGATAGCGTTGAGCGGCGACTCACGCGGCACCAGCACCAGCTTGCGCTGCTCTTTTAAGGTGACGTCGGCGGCGCGGGCAATTAAACCATCACCGTAGCCACAGCGAATGGCGGCGAGGGTTTTCATGCTACAGGGCACGACGATCATCCCATCCACCCGAAACGAACCGCTGGAGATGGCCGCCGCCTGGTCATGTTCGCTGTAACTCTTTGAGGCGAGGGCCAGAACCTCCTGTACACTGTAGGGCGTTTCCAGTTGGAGGGTTGCGCGTGCCCATTTCGAGATGACCAGATGCGTCTCGACGCCCAGCTCTTTGAGCGCGGCCAGTACGCGCACACCAATGGCGGCGCCGGTTGCGCCCGTCATGCCAACAACAATTTTCATGGGGTTTATAAGAACCTTTATGATATAGTTTGAACTTAAACTGTTTGTGTTCGAACTATATGGTTATCGGTTCAGGGAGTCAAGACAGCCAATGTCAAATCATCGCGACTTAATTCATGCCGCGCCGCTGTGGCCGCACGGTGATAGCTCACTTATGCACCTGATGCGCCGGGCGGGGCAGCACGCCACGCTCTGCTGGAGTCAGTGCGTGGACACGGGATTATCTGCCGTCCAGTACGCCATTCTGGTGGTGCTGGCCGAGGAGACCTCTTGCGATCAGCAAACGCTGGGCAGCCGGGCGGGCTTTGATAAAGCCACCGGCACCTATGTGATTGATCGTATGAGTAAGAGTGGATTACTGTCGGTGCAGACCGATCCCGACAACCGCAGGCGCAAGCTGGTCTCGATGAGTGCGGAAGGCGAGGCAATGCTGGCGAAGATGATTACGCAGGCAAAACAGGCTGAAAACGTGATTACTGAAGGAATGAGTGCGCAGGATATTGCCGATCTGAAGCGACTTCTAAGCAAGATTGGTGGCCTGCAGGCGCCCTGAAAGGGCGTCCCACAGGATCAAGGTCAGGCGACCGCGCGGGCGTTCTCTTCGATATCCGCACTGACGCGCACGTCGTCGGCATCAAAGATCATGCAGTGGCGATCGTCAAAAGCGAGTTCAATCTTCTGCCACGGGGCAAATTTCACGTCGCCCGGCAGGAGGATCTTCACGTTGTCGTGACCATAACACTGACCGAACAGATAGGTATTGTTACCCAGTCGCTCCACCACTTCGCAGTTAAACGTGATGCGCGTCCCCAGGCGGGTATCGGTGGTTAAATGTTCCGGACGAATGCCCAGCGTCACCTGACTACCGGGGGTGAGCGGGGAGGTCTGGATCGCCAGGGTCAGAGAATGTTGCTGCGACAGGCTCACGGTCAGCTCCCCGGGTTGCCAGGCGGTGACGGTGGCGGGCAGGAAGTTCATTTTGGGTGAGCCAATAAACCCGGCGACAAACTTGTTCACCGGTTTGTAATAGAGATCCATCGGGGCGCCCATCTGCTCCACTTTGCCGTAATTCATCACCACAATTTTGTCGGCCAGCGTCATCGCCTCTATCTGATCGTGGGTGACATAGACCATGGTGGTTTTCAACTCCTGGTGCAGGCGCGCCAGATGCAAACGCATCTCCACGCGCAGTTCCGCATCCAGGTTAGAGAGGGGTTCATCGAACATAAAAACGCGTGGGTTACGCACAATCGCGCGGCCTATGGCCACACGCTGACGCTGGCCGCCGGAGAGCTGCTTTGGTTTACGGTCCAGAAGATGCGAGAGCTGTAGCGTTTTGGCCACCATCTCAACCTGATGGCGAATCTGATCTTTAGGCACCTTATTCACTTTTAGCCCGTAGCCCATATTCTCGGCCACCGTCATATGCGGATAGAGCGCATAGGACTGGAATACCATCGCCACGCCGCGATGAGACGGCGCCACGTCATTCATCACCTCGTTGCCAATCAGCACTTCACCTTCGCTCACCTCTTCCAGGCCGGCAATCATCCGCAGCAGGGTCGATTTTCCGCAGCCAGAAGGGCCGACAAAAACGGCAAACTCACCGTCCTGAATATCCAGATTCACATTGTGCAGCGTAACGGTGTCGCCAAAACGTTTGGTGACACTCCTCAATTGTATATTCGACATTAACGTTCCCCGGTAAGCCGTCGTTTCTGTCGTTTGTGTATTACGTATAACAATTCACAAAGACGTTGTCCGGCGGCGCAAATTATCTGTCACGACTATAACTTCCTCTATTTGCATGCCCTATACAGATATTTCATTAATGTTATGAGGATCACACAACTTACAGTTTTTTGTAGAGTTATCATGATGTGAAGGGTAGCGTATAACAAACCAAAGAGGTCAGGCACCATCCTTTGCAGGCCAGCTATATCAGGTTTTGCAGGCGCAAGGATAGATCGTCTGGCACCATAACAACCCTAAAATTGTTATACCTTCACATGAGGTTGATAATGAAAAAGAACATTCTCGCTGCTCTTATCCTCTCTGCTATCGCCACCGTTCAGGTTCATGCCGCGCAGCAACTTAACGTCTGGGAAGACATCAAGAAATCTTCAGGCATCAAAGATGCGGTGAGCGACTTTGAAAAGCAGTACGACGTTAAGGTCAACGTGCAGGAGATGCCCTACGCACAGCAGCTGGAAAAACTGCGTCTGGATGGCCCGGCAGGTATCGGCCCGGATGTCCTGGTCATCCCTAATGATCAACTGGGCGGGGCCGTGGTGCAAGGGTTGTTAACCCCCCTGAATATGGCGGCTGGCGCGACTGAGCAGTACACACCGGCGTCAATCAACGCTTTCAAAATGGATAACGTCCTCTATGGCGTGCCTAAAGCGGTCGAAACGCTGGTCTTAATCTACAACAAAGACCTCATCGACAAACCGCTGGATAGCCTGCAGGCGTGGTACGACTTTTCTAAGCAACAGCGGGCGAAGGATCAGTACGGCCTGCTGGCGAAATTTGACCAGATTTACTACAGCTGGGGCGCGATTGAGCCGATGGGCGGCTACATCTTCGGTAAAAACGACAAAGGCGGCTATAACCCGCAGGACGTTGGGCTGAACAAACCGGGCGCGGTCGAAGCGGTTACCTTCCTGAAAAAATTCTATGCCGACAATGTCTTCCCGGCGGGGATTATCGGCGACAACGGCCTGAACGCCATCGACTCCCTGTTTACCGAGAAAAAAGCGGCGGCGGTGATCAACGGCCCCTGGGCTTTCCAGCCGTATGAAGCCTCGGGCATCAACTACGGCGTGGCGCCACTGCCGACCCTGCCGGATGGTAAGCCGATGAGCTCATTCCTGGGAGTGAAGGGCTATGTGGTCTCGACCTGGAGTAAAGACAAAGCGCTGGCGCAGAAATTTATCGAGTTTATTAATCAGCCGCAGTACGTAAAAACCCGCTACGTGGCCACCCGTGAGATCCCACCGCTGACGGCAATGATTGACGATCCGCTTATCAAGAATGACGAGAAAGCCAGCGCGGTGGCGGTGCAGGCCGCGCGTGCATCTGCCATGCCGGGCATTCCGGAGATGGGTGAAGTGTGGGGCCCGGCAAACGCCGCGCTGGAGCTGAGCCTCACCAGTAAGCAGGATCCGAAAGCGGCGCTGGATGGCGCAGAAAAACAGGTTCAGATGCAGATCGAAGCCATGCAGGCCAGCAATCAGTAATTGTCAGAGGTAACAAAACGGGCGCCCCTGCGCCCGTTTTTTGAAAGGAGTGGTCAGTGAGTATCATCCCAGAAAATTATGCCAGCGCGCGGCCAGCCGGGCGTCATGCCTGGTGCGGCCTGCTGTTGGCGCTCATCCCCGGTTTCGGCCAGTTTTATCATCGCCAGTGGCTCAAGGGCATTATCTTTCTCGTGCTGCTGGTAAGCTTTGTCGGCGTGTTTGCAGACTTCCTGGGCGAAGGGCTTTGGGGGTTGGTGACGTTAGGCGAAGTGGTGCCGCGCGACAACTCTATCTTCCTGCTGGCAGAAGGGATTATCAGCGTGCTGATCATCGCCTTCGGCGTGGGACTCTATGCGCTTTCGCTGCGGGACGCGTGGGCCAACGGTCGTAAACGTGACGACGGACAACAGCTTAACAGCGTGCGCAAGCAGTACCAGATGCTGCTGAGCGAAGGCTTCCCCTATCTGATGATCTCGCCCGGCTTTATTCTGCTGGTGTTTGTGGTGGTCTTTCCGATTCTGTTCGGGTTTGCCATCGCCTTCACCAACTACAACCTCTACCACACCCCGCCGGCGAAGCTGGTGGACTGGGTTGGTTTCAAGAACTTTATCAACATTTTCACCCTCTCCATCTGGCGTTCCACCTTCCTGGACGTGCTGCAGTGGACGGTGGTCTGGACGCTGCTGGCGACCACGCTGCAGTGTTCCGTCGGCGTGCTGTTAGCCATCCTGGTGAACCAGAAAGATCTGCGCTTCAAGCCGCTTATCCGCACCATCTTTATTCTGCCGTGGGCGGTGCCGGGTTTCGTCACTATTCTGGTGTTCGCCGGCATGTTTAATGACTCTTTTGGCGTCATCAACAATGCCATTCTGGCCTTCTTTGGTATTGCGCCCAGGGCGTGGATGACCGATCCGTTCTGGACCAAAACCGCGCTGATCATGATGCAGACCTGGCTCGGCTTCCCGTTTGTTTTCGCCATGACCACCGGCGTGCTGCAGGCGATCCCGGACGATCTCTACGAAGCTGCCACCATGGATGGCGCCAGCAGCTTTACCCGGCTGCGCACCATTACGTTGCCGCTGGTGCTCTACGCCATTGCCCCGATCCTGATCACGCAATACACCTTTAACTTCAATAACTTCAACATTATCTACCTGTTCAACAACGGCGGGCCGGCGGTAGTGGGGTCGAATGCCGGCGGGACGGATATCCTGGTGTCGTGGATCTATAAGCTCACCATGTCTTCGTCCCAGTATGCGATTGCCGCAACTATCACCATCCTGCTGTCGATCTTTGTCGTCGGGCTGGCGCTGTGGCAGTTCCGTGCCACCAAATCGTTCAAAAATGACGACATGGCATAGGAGAGAGAACAATGGCTCAATCACAAAGTATTAAACGTGAGAAGTGGCTCCGCCTCTCGCTCTCCTGGCTGGTTATCCTGCTGGTCTCCACCGTCATTATCTATCCACTGGTATGGACGGTAGGGGCTTCGCTGAACGCGGGCAACAGCCTGCTCAGTTCGTCGATCATCCCGGAAAATCTCTCATTCCAGCACTATGCCGACCTGTTCAATGGCCAGGTGAACTATATGACCTGGTACTGGAACTCAATGAAAATCAGCTTCATGACCATGGTGCTGACGCTGATCAGCGTGAGTTTTACCGCCTATGCCTTCTCGCGTTTTCGCTTTAAGGGGCGGCAAAACGGGCTGATGCTGTTCTTGCTGCTGCAGATGATCCCGCAGTTCTCGGCGCTGATTGCCATTTTCGTCCTCTCGCAGTTGCTGGGGTTAATCAACAGCCACTTGGCGCTGGTGCTAATTTACGTCGGCGGCATGATCCCGATGAACACCTATCTGATGAAAGGGTATCTGGATGCGATCCCGAAGGATCTGGACGAATCGGCCCGCATGGATGGTGCCAGTAACTTCCGTATCTTCATTGAGATCATTATGCCGCTGTCAAAGCCGATTCTGGCGGTGGTGGCGCTCTTCTCCTTCACCGGGCCGCTGGGGGATTTCATTCTTTCCAGCACCATTTTGCGTACCCCGGACAAATACACCTTACCTATCGGGCTTTATAACCTGGTGGCACAAAAAATGGGTGCCAGTTACACCACCTACGCGGCAGGGGCAGTGCTAATTGCCGTGCCGGTGGCGATCCTCTATCTGGCGTTACAAAAATACTTCGTCTCCGGCCTCACCTCCGGCAGTACCAAAGGATAAGCACATGAAAAGATTCCAGCCCGCTCTGCTTGCGCTCTGCCTCTCGTGCGGATTTGCCGCCAGCACCTTCGCTGCTGATGCGCTGAAAACCCGTCCGTTTAACGGCATGCCGGATGATTTTATCAAAGGCGCGGATATCTCCACCTTGCTGGAGGCCGAGCAGCATGGGGCGACGTTTTACAATGCGCAAAACCAGAAGCAGGACGCCATCGCGATTCTGAAAGCGAACGGTGTGAATTACGTACGCCTGCGCCTGTGGGTTGACCCGCAGGACGGCCAGGGCAATACCTATGGCGGCGGCAGCAACAACCTGGAGAACACGCTCGCGCTGGCGAAACGCGTAAAGGCCCAGGGGATCAAATTACTGCTCGATTTCCACTACAGCGATTTCTGGACCGACCCGGGCAAACAGTACAAACCAAAAGCCTGGGAGAAAATGGACTATCCGCAGCTTAAAACGGCGATCCACGATTACACCCACGACGTTATAGCCCGCTTCAAGAAAGAGGGTGTGTTGCCGGATATGGTGCAGATTGGCAACGAAATTAACGGCGGGATCCTCTGGCCGGAGGGAAAAAGCTGGGGGCAAAACGGCGGGGAGTTTGACCGCTTAGCCGGGCTGCTGAATGCGGCCATCGACGGCCTGAAAGAGAACCTCACCGAAGGCGAGCAGGTGAAAATTATGCTGCATCTGGCTGAAGGTACGAAAAATGACACCTTCCGCTGGTGGTTTGATGAAATCACAAAGCGTAACGTGCCGTTCGATATTATCGGCCTGTCAATGTACACCTACTGGAACGGCCCCCTCAGCGCGCTGAAGGCCAACATGGATGACATCAGCCAACGCTACAACAAAGATGTGATCGTAGTGGAAGCCGCCTATGGCTATACCCTGGAAAACTGTGACAACGCAGAAAATAGCTTCCAGGCCAAAGAAGAGAAAGATGGCGGTTATCCTGGTACCGTCCAGGGCCAGTACGACTATATACACGACCTCATGCAGACCGTTATTGATGTGCCGGCGCAGCGTGGCAAAGGCATCTTTTATTGGGAGCCAACCTGGATTGCCGTTCCGGGTACCACATGGGCCACTAAAGCTGGCATGAAATATATCCACGATGAGTGGAAAGAGGGCAATGCCCGCGAGAATCAGGCCCTGTTTGATTGTCAGGGAAAAGTGTTGCCATCAATGACAGTATTTAAATAATCCCCCTCTGATTTCAGGAAGCTGTAAATATGACTAAATTCGCGCCTTTATTTCCTAAGGTTGCTGCGTTACTGCATGGCGCCGATTATAACCCGGAACAATGGGAAAATTATCCCGGTATTATTGAAAAAGACATTACCATGATGCAGCAGGCAAAATGTAATGTGATGTCGGTCGGGATATTTAGCTGGGCGAAACTCGAACCGCGCGAAGGGGAATATGATTTTGCCTGGCTGGATGCGGTAATTGAGAAACTTTACGCGGCGGGTATCCATATATTCCTCGCCACCCCGAGCGGTGCGCGTCCGGCGTGGATGTCGCAAAAATATCCGGAAGTGCTTCGGGTAGGGCGTGACCGCGTGTCGGCGCTGCACGGTGGGCGACACAACCACTGCATGACCTCGCCGGTCTATCGTGAAAAGACGCTGAAGATTAATCGCCTGCTGGCGGAGCGCTACTCGCAGCACCCCGCCGTGCTGGGCTGGCATATCTCTAACGAATATGGTGGCGAGTGCCACTGCGGCCTGTGTCAGCAAAAATTCCGCGACTGGCTGAAAGCGCGTTATAAGACGCTGGATGCACTCAACCATGCGTGGTGGAGCACCTTCTGGAGTCACACCTACACGGACTGGTCGCAAATTGAATCGCCCGCGCCGCAGGGTGAGGTCTCCATCCACGGCCTGAATCTGGACTGGCGACGCTTTAACACCGCGCAGGTGAGCGACTTCTGCCGTCATGAAGTGGCGCCACTCAAAGCGGTAAATGCCGACCTGCCGGTGACCACCAACTTTATGGAGTACTTTTACGATTACGACTACTGGCAGCTGGCGAAAGAGATCGATTTTATCTCCTGGGACAGCTATCCGATGTGGCACCGTGAGAAAGAGGAAACGACGCTGGCCTGCTACACCGCCATGTATCACGACATGATGCGTTCGCTTAAAGGCGGCAAGCCTTTTGTGCTGATGGAGTCTACGCCCAGCACCACCAACTGGCAGCCCATCAGTAAGCTGAAAAAACCGGGGATGCACATCCTCTCGTCTTTACAGGCTGTGGCTCACGGGGCGGATTCGGTGCAGTATTTCCAGTGGCGTAAAAGCCGCGGCTCGGTAGAGAAGTTCCACGGGGCAGTTATCGACCATGTGGGGCATCTGGATACCCGCGTCGGGCGTGAGGTGAGCAAGCTGGGCGATATGCTGGCGCGTCTGTCGGTGGTGGCGGGTTGCCGCACCGAGGCGCGGGTGGCCATTATCTTTGACCAGCAGAGCCGCTGGGCGATGGACGATGCCGCAGGCCCGCGCAATATGGGCCTGGAGTACGAAAAAACCGTGAATGAGCACTACCGTCCCTTCTGGGAGAAAGGCATTGCCGTTGACGTGATCGATGCCGATCAGCCGTTGAGCCAGTACGCGCTGGTGATTGCCCCTATGCTCTACATGGTCCGCCAGGGATTCGCCGAACGCGCCGAAGCCTTTGTGGCCGAGGGGGGGCATCTGGTTACGACCTACTGGAGCGGCATTGTGGATGAAACCGATCTCTGCTTTACGGGCGGCTTCCCTGGCCCGCTGCGCAAGCTGCTCGGGATCTGGGCGGAAGAGATCGACTGTCTGGGCGAGGGGGAACGTAACCTGGTGCAGGGGCTGGCGGGCAATGCGTCGGGTCTGCAGGGGCCGTACCAGGTGCGTCATCTCTGCGAGCTGATCCACACTGAAACCGCCCAGGCGCTGGCGACCTACCGGGATGATTTTTATGCCGGTCGACCGGCGGTAACGGTTAACCGATTTGGCAACGGCAAAGCCTGGCACGTGGCGTCGCGCAACGATCTGCAATTCCAGCGTGACTTCTTCGCCGGCATTATTAACGAACTGGCGCTGCCGCAGGCCGTCGATGCTGACTTCCCGCCGGGCGTGGTGGCTACCGCCCGTACTGATGGCGAGAGCACCTGGGTGTTTGTGCAGAACTTCACGGCGCAGCAGCAACTGGTCACGCTGCCAGAGGGCTATACCGACAGTATGACCGATGCTGCGGCGGTGGGCGAAACCGTGCTCCTGCCGTGGGATTGTCGCGTGCTGAAGCGCAGGGCATAACGCCCGGCGCCACGCATAACACGCCTGCTCAAATGAGCAGGCATTTTTTTACCCCTGGATACCCTAAATCATTCGGCTTGCAGACCAGGATGCGTATCGCGTTTGCAGCGTGAAGGATGACGGATATAACTGAGAGGCTACTGATGGATACCAAAATCACTCAGCGTTTAATTCCGGCGTTTGGCGGAGAAGAGAATATCGAACATATCGAAGCCTGTATTACCCGCCTGCGCGTCACGGTAAAAGATTTAAATAAGGTTGACTCGCAGGCAATACAGGAGGAGGGGGCGTTAGGGGTCATTATTATTGGGCAACAAGTCCATGCGATATTTGGCCGACAATCCGATACCTTGCGCCAATTACTCGACGACCATTTTAATGGCCGTAAATAAATAAAAAAAACGGGATAGCCAATAAATGGTTATCCCGTAAAGGCCAAAATAACTACCCAGTGTTGGAGATAAAATAATGATAACAGGCAAATCAGAGAATAATGCTTACCACCAGGCTTCAACCTGGATGCCAAAGTTCCAGTTATTATTCGCGGTGCCATCCTGGAATGATTGACCCTTCTCAGAGTCATTCAGATAAGAGGCAAACACGCGCAGTTCCGGACGCGACATAAAATCAGGGCCATCCGCCAGACCCAGAGCGATGGTGTACTTCTCGCCGCTCTGTTTGTATTTCGCGCCGTCGGTGTAGGTGTCTTTCTGATAGAACCCGCCTACCTCGCCGATAAGACGCACATACTCCGTAAACTGATACTGCGCGCGGCCGACGAGGGAGATCAGGCGTGACTTCTCGGTGTAGAGGGTGGTGTCATCCGCCGAGCCCCAGGTGAGAACGTGGTTGAAAGAGAGCTTATCGGTGATGGGAATCAAGCCGGTGTTGATAACACGGTAACCCGAAGCATCGTTGACATAGTTCCACATGTCATACCAGCCTCCGCCCTGAGAGACCATATTCTGCGCCAGCCCTTTGTTGGCATACTGCAGCACCAGCTTGTTATAGCCGCCCAGCATCTCCTGGCTAATCTCGCCGGTGACCATCACGCCGTTATCAGCGTCATACAAGCCGCCGTACTCTTTCTGCTTGTTGGTGGGGTTTGGCATCGCGTAATCGATGCCCACTTCGGTCCACGCGCCTGCCCAGGGTTTCCAGCCGGCGTAGCGTACGTCGATATAGTTGATGTTGACATCGTTGTCGCCATCCACGCGGTAATCCACGTCATTGGCATCGCCACGGATCCACGCCACGGAGATGGCACCGGGGCCGAGGGTGTAGTTTTCAATACCGGCACCGGCGCCGGAAATGTTCCAGTATTTGGTATCGATGATGTGCAGGTCATGACGCTGGTAATAGCGTTTACCGCCCCAAATTACCGCGTTAGGATCGCCCGGGATCAGCCCTTTGATCTGCAGGTTGAGCTGACGCAAGCCGAACTCGGCGTCGTCATCCAGGGTCGATTCGTTGTCATTCGAGCCATCGGACACCATGCTGACCATACTGTCGAGGTAAAAACTGACATCGTTCTTCTTGTAAACTTCTGAGCCTAACTCCAGCTCACCGTAGGTGTCGGTCTCGTTACCCAGACGACCAATCTTGTTTTTTTGCCACTCTTCCATCCCGCCATCCCGCGAGACGCCCACACCAGAGCGAAGATATCCATGGAAATCAATAGGTACTGAAGACGCCGCTAACAGCGAAGGTGAGGCCAGCGCAGCCGCCAACGCAACGGATACAGAGCGGATCGTAGTGTTCATTGTAACCCTCTTATTGTTTTGTAATACGTTCACAAATCCGCTGTCATAAAATGCCTAAACTCTTTTCGTGGCAATTGTGATGTCATAAATGTGTGATTAAGTGCAAATAAAACAGCGAGATTTGTTACGAGAGATGAGATTCAGACAGAAATGTGGCAATGTGATCGTCATACTTTTTTAGAGCGTGAGCCGCGCCATGATGCTGCGATGAGCGTTTTTTTAAATGGCCCCTGTTACAATCAAACAATAACGACACAAGGAACCGGACCATGAAGTCGAAAAGCGCGACGTTAGAGGATGTGGCTCGCCATGCGGGCGTCTCCTATCAGACCGTGTCCAGGGTACTGAACAAATCTGCCAATGTATCCGAAGCCACGCGCCATAAGGTGGAGAAAGCCATTGAAATACTGCGTTATGTTCCGAACCGGCTGGCACAGCAACTGGTCGGCAAGCAGACGCAGACCGTAGGGCTGGTCACCATATCTCTGGCCCTGCATGCCCCTTCACAGGTGGCGGCGGCGGTAAAACGCTATGCCAATCTTGAAGGTTACCAGGTGCTGATCTCCATGATCGATGAGAACGTCAACCACAGCATTCAGGATTCGATCAACGAATTGAAGTCTCAGCTGGTAAACAAAGTGATCATCAACGTGCCGCTGGAGGCTGACGAGGCGCAGAAAATCGCGTCAGATAACGACGACATCGTCTGCCTGTTCCTGGATGTTGATCCCTACAGCTCTGTGTTTAACGTTTCGTTTAACCCGGCGGATGGCACGCGCGCCAGCGTGAAATATCTGCATGAACTCGGCCACCGAGAGATCGCGCTGCTGGCGGGACCGGCCAGTTCAGTCTCGGCAGAGCTGCGCCTGAAAAGCTGGGTGGAGACGTTGAAGAGTTATGGCCTGGAGCCTGCCACCATCGTGCGCGGCAACTGGGATGCGCAGAGCGGTTACGCGGGGGCGCTGCAAATGCTGCGTGAGACAGCCCACTTTACCGCCGTGCTGGTGGGGAACGACCAGATGGCGCTGGGGGTGCTAAGCGCCTTCCATCAACATCAGATCCCGATTCCGGGCGAGAAATCGGTGATTGGTTACGATGACACCTATGAAAGCTCATTCTTCTATCCGGCACTGACGACCGTCTCGCTGGATCTGGATCTGCAGGGTAAAGAAGCGGTGCGCCGCATTCTGGACCACGGAGAGGAAAGTACGCTGCGCTTGTCGTCCATCCTACCGGCGCGGCTGGTGGTGCGGCACTCCACCGGCCCGAAAGGGGAGAAGGGTAAAAACCTGCAGGCGCTCGCCGACCAGCTGCGGGCCATTGCCCATCAACTGGAGGAGCGGTAAAGCCCCCTCATTATGGCGACTGGGCAGAGTTGCCTCTGAGCGTGCCTCACGCACAGAGGCGCAAGGGCAGCGGCAGGGAGGTAAGCTCTAATGGACAAATATTTATAAGATTCAGCGATAAACTCAGGCTTCTGACCCCGGAAAATAGCCCAACAGGAGCCCGCTGAATGTTTCCTCACCTGCGCATTGCCAGACCCGTGACCGATCTTGCACGATCTTTCCATATGTACGCCAGCGGCCTGGGGCTGCAAAAGATTGCCGACTTTGACGATCATGACGGCTTTAGCGGCATCATGCTCGGCCGTGCGGGGCTGCACTGGCATATGGAGTTAACCCTCTGTCTGCACCATCCGGTACAGCCTTCCCCGACAGCAGAAGATCTGCTGGTCATGTACTATCCGGAAAAGCAGGCGTGGGAAGAGGCCTGTGAAAAGATGATCGCGGCGGGCTTCAGGGCGGTGAGCGCGTTCAATCCTTACTGGGATAAGCAGGGGGCAACCTTTATAGATCCTGACGGGTACAGGGTCGTTATCCAGAACCGAGCCTGGGAGTCACCTAAATAACGGATCAGAATGTCGGCACTGCCTGGTACGCATGCAGAACCGCCATGCACACAGGCTTACGCACGCGATAAACAACAGGAATGGCTGTATGCGTTATCCCACCACGGGAGACTGCGCCTTTAGAGTGGAAATAAAGGCGCAGATAGCACGCGAAATTACAGTTTTTTGTACCTTATGGACTGCCCAAAAAAGCGTGTTCTGTTAACGCTGTTCTGAACCGCACCAGGCGCCGAGTAACGCCTTCAACACACTGATAAGACCCAACACTATGAGCGCTACCAAAGCGGCCAGCAATACAAAATCTGCCATCGGTTAATCCCTTCTGATAACACGTTTCTCAGAAAGCGTAGACGCTGTTTTCAAATTTTCCTCCCTTAATAATTCAGTGCGCTCTTTTTGTTAAATGCTTCGTTTCGCACCGGGCATTTCGGAGCGTCTGGCGGAGACTGAGGAACAACGCACTGGAGCTGCCAGCGTTGTCCTACAACATCGGCCAGAGTAGCGCCGAGAGGGTTGCCAGCCCGCCGAGAACCACCCACAACACGGTCATGCCACGCAGCTGCGCCAGCGCAGTACGCGTGCAAATAAGCCAGGCGGGAATGAGGAACACGATCACCGCAATGAGCGGCCCACAAAACGTCTCGATCAGGTTGATGACGTCCGGGTTCGCGTAGACGATGCCGAACGTGAGCAGAAACAGTCCCAGAGAGGCGGCGCGCTTGCGAGACGCCGCGTTTTTACCCGATCCGCTGGTCACCAGCTGGCTAAAGGTTTCTGCTACCGACAGGCCCACCCCGAGGAAAGATTTTGTCATGCCGAGTATGGCGATGAACGGAGCCACATAAAAGATGAGGTTGAAGCTGCCGTTTCCTTTAATCACAGAGAGCACGTTCAGGTTCTCCGCCTTCGCCTGCACGAAGCTGTCATGCGGAATACTTAGCACGCAGCTCAGCACGAAGAAGATGATACTGGTAAAGATGGCGATATAAGCCACGCGGATCACCCACAACGCCTTTTCCTCGCCCCCGGCTTTTTTCTCTTTATACCAGGAGGTGAGGGGGGAGATCATCGGCGCACAGCAGAACGAAAACGTAATCAGCGGCAGCGTCAGCCAGATACCTTTCAGCGTCACCGGCAGCGGAGTGGTTTTCACCTCAGCAACCGCACCGGTGAAATTTGCAAGATGCCACTCCGGGATCAGTGAAACGGCGATAAGCAGCACCGATGCCGCGAAGGGTAGTGCCAGCGCGCTCATCGTCGCGACGACCTTATCGCGCCCCTTACTCAGTACCCCATATAGCGCAGCGACCACGATAAATGAAAGCGGCCCACGGTTGATGCTGGTCATCTGCAGATGATCCACGAGGAAGTTATCCAGCGCATTGACCAGCGCCACCCCGTAAACCAGGGTCACAGGGAAGAAGGTCACGCAGTAGAATAAGGTCATCAACTTCTCGCCGTGACCACTAAAGAAAGAACCGAAGATGGGCAGCATACCTTTTTCGGTCTGCTCCTCTCGCAGATAGACCCGACATAAAAGCAGGTGCGGTATCAGGGATAATGGCAGGCCCAGCAGCAGCATCACCAGGAAGATGACCGGCCCGCGCGTACCAATTTCCACCGGCAGGAAAAGCGTTCCCGCCCCGACCGCTGTGCCATACAGACCCAGGGTCCAGATATTGTCCTGCCAGCGCCAGCCCTTACGTACAGGGAGGGTGACTGTCGTCGTTGAACTATTCATCATGTTTTACCGCGTGGAGAATAACGCCTGAAACAGGGAGACCAAACCGGGAAATCGAATAAGTGTTGCCGGTCATCTTGCCAGTGAGGGGTGTAAAAAGGAGATCATCTGCCTCTGGAAATCGCGGTAGAGATATAACGTCCAGTGCTATCACGTACTGGGCCGAGAGGAGGTGCTTTCGCATACTCAAAACCTTGTCAGTATACCTGTAAGCAACTGTCATTATTTATAGAGTATGCTTTAACAGGCGGTTAATAAGAAAAGGCATTTGTGACATTAACGACTAAATAACGCCTGACTTTCCCTGCCTGCACGCCTGTTAATCAGAAAAAAATACCTTAATAATTAATTACCATAAGTAATTTTATTTCTGAAGGAGAAGCTTATTCGAATATTTTATAGCGGAGCTGAATGGATGCGCCTGGGGGGAATTAAAAAAACATGAACAATACAATCTTATAACCAGCCTATAGCGTTATGCACGTTAAGGATGCTGCTGAAAAAAGCGGTTGTGAGATGCCATAATTTTGTGGCGACAGGACATTGCCGGTTGGGTGATGCTGCCAACTTACTGATTTAGTGTATGATGGTGTTTTTGAGGTGCTCCAGTGGCTTCTGTTTCTATCAGCTGTCCCTCCTGTTCAGCTACTGACGGGGTGGTGCGTAACGGCAAAAGCACCGCCGGACATCAGCGCTATCTCTGCTCTCACTGCCGTAAAACATGGCAACTGCAGTTCACTTACACCGCTTCTCAACCCGGTACGCACCAGAAAATCATTGATATGGCCATGAATGGCGTTGGATGCCGGGCAACCGCCCGCATTATGGGCGTTGGCCTCAACACGATTTTACGTCACTTAAAAAACTCAGGCCGCAGTCGGTAACCTCGCGCATACAGCCGGGCAGTGACGTCATCGTCTGCGCGGAAATGGACGAACAGTGGGGCTATGTCGGGGCTAAATCGCTCCAGCGCTGGCTGTTTTACGCGTATGACAGGCTCCGGAAGACGGTTGTTGCGCACGTATTCGGTGAACGCACTATGGCGACGCTGGGGCGTCTTATGAGCCTGCTGTCACCCTTTGACGTGGTGATATGGATGACGGATGGCTGGCCGCTGTATGAATCCCGCCTGAAGGGAAAGCTGCACGTAATCAGCAAGCGATATACGCAGCGAATTGAGCGGCATAACCTGAATCTGAGGCAGCACCTGGCACGGCTGGGACGGAAGTCGCTGTCGTTCTCAAAATCGGTGGAGCTGCATGACAAAGTCATCGGGCATTATCTGAACATAAAACACTATCAATAAGTTGGAGTCATTACCGCCGGTTGGGTGAATTTTGTCTGTTTGTTTATATATTGTCACAGGTCGGCAGCAATGATCGCTAAACCGCACAATTGTGATAATTTTATAGCATCTATTAACAAAAGATGGCCATTTTCATAAGTTACCCTAAATTTTTGTCAAAGTTATAACATTATGAAAATATCCAAAAACCTTAGTCCTGCGTTCTGGTTCACCTTAATGCTGCCGTTACTGTTTATGGCGGTACGGTTCTCTCCTTTACCCTTATTTGATGCCTCTATGGTGGGTCAGATAGAAAATTATCAGGCACTCTGGTTACTCTTTTGCGGCGTATTCACACTGGCCGCGATGTTGCCACTCTCCCTCAGTAAGCCCACCCGGCTATTCTGGATCTGGTCTGCATACTGGTGGTTTGTACTGCTGGGGAGAAGCATTAGCTGGGGGCGTGAATATTTCCCGGATGTGCCACATCTTTATTTCCGTATCATCTCCGTGCTCTGGATTGCACCGCTTATCGTTGCGCTTTTTTCCAGGGCTCTCAGGGCAGAAATAGCACGCAAAATCAGAGATATTCCTTTCCCTGTGGCTATCTTCTCCCTGGCGCTCATCTCTTTCCTTATCTCCGATACGGTTGAGCATAAAAGAGTGCTCGCCTTCCTTTTCGTTGATAGCCCTGAACATCAGGATATTATTGAAGAGCTGTATGAAATACCCTTTATGGTCGCGCTATTTATGACGGCATGTTATTACATGCGGATTGATAAATTAGCCTTAGCACATCCGGTTCGAAACCGTACCGATAACAGAGAAGCATCGATAACGCGCACATAATTAATCGCTATCACGAGTCGTCATGCTGTGTTTTTACGGCATGATGGCAAAACAAAAATAGCAGCCAGGCTCGACTCCCCCTCTTTATGCCGCGAAAGGGGGATATTTAACGGCCGTCACAAAGCGAAACCGACTATCTCTCTCCTTCATAAAAAGTGAGGAGTGTGCTCACGCCTTACCGCATTGCAACGCGTACTGAGCCGTATAATACGCGTCGAGGGGCGTATCGTCCCGGTAGACCGCCCGGGTGTCCTCTCTGCATATCCACTCATCAAGAAACCAGTCATCTTTACATCTGGCGTCCCGGGATGGCTTCACCGTCCAGGTGGATTTTCTGCCAAAGAGTCCCCTCCGCTGAACGATACTGCCGATGCCTCTCTCGTCGCCCATGCGAATGATCTCAAACTTCGCCATCATAGCCTCATGCTAACGAATACTAAGTCCAGATTATCTCACCCCTGCGCCGTGGTTTCTTCACAGTCTGCGCTGTATTGCCTTCGTGATGGAGATGAAAGCGGGGGGTGTAACTCGGGTGACCGCGTTATACATAACGTCACCGAATTGCTTTTGATAGCGCATGAGCAGCGGCGATAACGCGTCACAGGCAGATTTCACTACCGCGTAAAACGCGTTTCGTGGCGTGAACCGTCGAACGTTTCACTTTGCGACCCGCATCCGCGCAATCTGTCATAAACCTGTCACACTCAAGGCGATGCGTAAAAAAAAGAGGAAGAAGGGATGAAAAGAGCACTCCTGGCGATCGCCGTGGCAAGCAGCGTCGCACTCAGTTCTGGGGTACAGGCGCAAACCGCGCCGGAAGGGTATCAGCTTCAGCAGGTTTTAATTATGAGCCGCCATAACCTGCGCGCTCCGCTGGCCAATAACGGCAGCGTACTCGAACAATCCACGCCCAGCCAGTGGCCGGAGTGGGATGTACCGGGCGGGCAGCTCACCACCAAGGGCGGCGTCCTGGAAGTGTATATGGGCCATTACATGCGGGAATGGCTCGCCGACGAGGGGATGATCAAGGCTGGGGAGTGTCCGCCGGCCAGTAACGTCTATGCCTACGCCAACAGCCTACAACGCACGGTCGCTACCGCGCAGTTCTTTATCACCGGCGCCTTCCCGGGCTGCGACGTGCCTGTCCATCATCAGGAACAGATGGGCACCATGGATCCGACCTTTAACCCGGTGATTACCGATAACTCTCCAGCGTTTAAAGAAAAAGCCCTTAAGGCGATGGAGGCCGAGCGGCAAAAAATGCAGCTTGGTGAGAGTTACAAACTGCTGGAGCAGATGACCCACTATGCCGACTCCCCCTCCTGTAAGGAGAAGCAGGTGTGTGATTTGAGCGAGGCGAAGGACACCTTCAGTGCAGACTACCAAAAAGAGCCGGGCGTTTCGGGCCCGTTGAAGGTGGGGAACTCGCTGGTGGATGCCTTTACGCTGCAGTATTACGAAGGCTTCCCGATGGATCAGGTGGCGTGGGGCGAAATCAAAACCGACCAGCAGTGGCGGCTACTTTCGAAGCTGAAAAATGGCTATCAGGATTCGCTGTTCACCTCGTCAGAGGTGGCACGTAATGTGGCTAAACCGCTGGTGAAATATATCGATAACGCGCTGGTCACCGACCAGGCGAAGGCCCCGAAAATCACGGTACTGGTCGGGCATGATTCCAATATAGCTTCGATGCTAACGGCGCTCGACTTTAAGCCTTATCAGCTACACGATCAGTACGAGCGTACGCCAATTGGCGGCAAGATCGTCTTCCAGCGCTGGCACGATAAAAACGGTAACCGGGATCTGATGAAGATTGAGTATGTGTACCAGAGTGCGGAACAGCTGCGAAACGCGGATGTCCTGACGCTGAAATCCCCGGCTCAGCGCGTGACGCTGGAGCTGACGGGCTGCCCAATTGATGCAAATGGTTTTTGTCAGATCGACAAATTCAATGCGGTATTAAACGACGCGGCGAAGTAAAAAAGTCCCCCCCGCGCTGGCGGGGGGGTAGTTGTCAGACGTTTTGCCGTTCTATGGTTTGCTCGCCCCAGAACAGCGAGTCTTTATCCGTCTTCTCAAAGGCGCGCACCAGTACTTCATCGCTGCCTTCTTCCCATATTTTCTCCGCCAGCTTCTCATCGTAGTTTGCGACTTCAAAGATAGCCTCTGCGATTTCTGGCGATGTATTACGTAAACTCGCCCATTCGCCCACGCGATGCGCTTTTGCTTCTTGAGTTGGCATATTCGTCCTCCTGTTTACGGTTAACCTTTCAGTTTGACGGCTAAGCCGGCAACATGTTCACCCTGATAGCGGGCAATATTCAGCTCCGCCTCGCTGGGCTGGCGGGAGCCATCTCCCCCGGCAATGGTCGTGGCGCCGTAGGGGGTACCACCACGTACCTGAGAAATATCAAACAGTTCCGGTGAGCCGTAGCCGATAGGTACAATCACCATCCCATGATGTGCAAGGGTAGTCCATGTAGAGGTAATTGTCTGTTCCTGGCCGCCGCCGGTGCCGGTTGAGCTAAACACGCTGGCAATTTTGCCGCGTAGCGCGCCGTTGGCCCACAGCCCCCCGGTCTGATCGAGGAAAGTGCGCATCTGTCCGGCCATATTGCCGAAGCGCGTTGGGGTGCCAATGATAATCGCATCGTAGTCCGCCAGCTCCTGCGGGGTGGCGACCGGGGTATCCTGTGTTTTACCCCCTGCGTTGGCAAACACCTCTGCGGGCATGGTTTCAGGTACACGTTTAATGGTTACCTCAACGCCCCCAATTCTTCTGGCGCCTTCCGCCACTGCCTGCGCCATCGTTTCTACGTGTCCGTACATCGAATAATAGAGCACCAGAATTTTCGCCATCTTGCTTCACTCCTCAATTATCGTCGCGCAGCCGAGCGCTGCAGTACCTTAAAGATATGACGTGCTGGCAGGAGTGCAAATTATTGCGCGGGTTGTTTGATCTGAGCACTGCTGCTTTTGCGGGGCCGGTGAGCGTCGCTTAAGATTCGCTTTGACCATAAACCGACCCCCACTGAACCGTGCGGCAGCGCTGGTCTGACGATATCCGGCGTTAGAGTCTGCAGCCGCGACGCGCCTCACTCAGTCGTTGCAGCCTGAAGATCATTGTGGCGAAAGGGATCAGGCGCATTGTTGCAATATGAAACATATTTGCCGTATCGAATTTTCGGAACGATAAGAGGTGCTTATGTGTAAGCGGCAGGAATTTTCATACGAAAGGCTGATTTCCTGTTGCTGAATATTACGATTCACTGGCCGGATGCCCTATGTCCACTAAGCTTAGTTTCACGCGGCGCAGATAAACTCGCTGAGTAAGTGTCGCCAGGTGAAAGAATCCTCTTTTACTGAATGCAGTATGATGTCTAATATGTCGAACTCTGGAGGTAGAACATGGCTAACCATCGTGGTGGGTCAGGTAATTTCGCAGAAGATCGTGAAAGAGCATCAGCAGCAGGCCGTAAAGGTGGCCAGCAGAGCGGGGGTAATTTCAAAAATGACCCTCAGCGTGCATCAGAAGCTGGCAAAAAAGGGGGCAAAAACAGTCACGGCAGCGGTAACAATAGCAAGTAGTGACTAAAGTCTACGATACGGATAGCGTAATCCGTAACGTTGCTCCCACCGCCGGATAGCCCGGCGGTTTTTTTTATCTCCGCAACATTGAACTGTTATCACCGACATCGCACACTAGCGGATTGATTCTTGTCTTTGGTGTTACATGTCTGCCTCTCGTTATGCTTTCTCCGTTAAACCGCAAGAAGCGCTATTAATTCTCATCACTATGTTCTGGGGTGGCACGTTTCTGGCCGTCCAGTATGCGGTCACCCTGAGCGATCCCTTTTTCTTTGTCGGCCTGCGCTTCGCCACGGCGGCAATTGCGGTGGCGTTGATCTCACTGAAATCTTTGCGCGGACTTACGCTTAGAGAGCTCAAAGCCGGCGTAGCGATCGGCGTGGCGATCGCCATGGGTTACAGCCTGCAAACCTGGGGTTTACAAAGCATCTCCAGCAGTAAATCGGCCTTTATCACGGCGATGTACGTTCCGCTGGTGCCACTGTTGCAATGGTTATGCCTCGGCAGAATACCGGGAATCATGTCCTGTGTGGGCATCGTGCTGGCCTTTATAGGCCTGATACTGCTGGCCGGGCCGGGCGATAATCTGCTGGCATTAGGACCGGGTGAGATCATCACCCTGGTAGGCGCGATTGCCATTGCGGCGGAGATCATTCTTATTAGTGCGTGGGCGGGACAGGTCGATGTAAAACGGGTCACCGTGGTGCAGCTCGCTACCGCGTCGCTGGTGGCATTTGGCGCGATGGTCCCTGCCGGCGAAGCCGTTCCAGCTCTGTCGCCAGGGCTGATTATTGTTGCGCTCGGTCTGGGCATTTTCAGCGCCATTATTCAGGTCACCATGAACTGGGCGCAGAAAAGTGTCTCCCCGACGCGTGCGACCGTCATCTACACCGGCGAACCGGTCTGGGCCGGTATTTTTGGCCGCATCGCCGGCGAACGACTGCCTGTCCTGGCCCTGCTTGGCGGCGTCTTTATTGTCGCAGGCGTGCTGGTGAGCGAACTGAAGTTAAAAAAGAAGCGAAAAGCGGCAAGCGAGCTAACCTCAGACTAAATCGTGTTGAGCAGAAATGCCCCTCCCCGGAGGGGCATTGGCTGTTAACTGTCCTGCCCGACAACTTCCCCCTGGGGGACGGCTGCCGTCCGTCGGCTTAATAGCGCATTCAACAGAATTGCGCCGAAGGTCGCGGTGCCAATGCCGCCCAGAGTAAAGCCGCCCAGCGACAGGGCAAAATCTCCCGCCCCCAGAACCAGCGTCACCGCCACCATGATCAGATTCCCGTTCTGACTCAGATCAACATGGTTTTGCACCCAGATGCGCGCTCCCGCCACCGCAATCAGGCCAAACACCACGATCGAGGCGCCGCCAATCACCGGAGCAGGAATGGTGTGGATCAGCGCGCCAAACTTCGGCGAGAAGCCCAGCAGCAGGGCAATCACCGCCGCGGCCACAAACACCAGCGTAGAGTAGACTTTTGTCACCGCCATCACACCGATGTTCTCGGCATAGGTGGTCACGCCGCTGCCGCCCACCGAGCCTGAAAGCAGCGTCGCCAGTCCGTCACCGACAAAGGCGCGGCCCATGTACGGGTCCATATTGCGCCCGGTCATCCCCGCCACCGCCTTCAGGTGGCCCAGGTTTTCCGCCACCAGGATCACTGCCACCGGGGCAATCAGCATCATCGCCTGGCCGCTAAACGTGGGGGAGGTGAGCTGCGGCACACCAAACCAGGCGGCGTTGTGTACCAGCGTAAAATCCACCGGTTTCCCCAGCCCGAGCACGTTAGTGACCAGCGCATAGAGCAGGCAGGCGATGATCAATCCCACCAGAATCAAAAGCCGTTGCACCATGCCGCGGGTAAAGACCGCGACCAGGCCAATGCACAGCACCGTCATCACCGCCATCCAGCTATCAAATGCCGAGCCAGAGACCCCTTTCACCGCAATCGGCGCCAGGTTAAGGCCAATGGCCATCACCACCGCCCCCGTGACCACCGGCGGCATGAGCCGTTCTATCCAGCGGGTACCGCTTTTCATCACGATCAGCCCAATCAGGGTATAGACTGCCCCGCAGGCGATAATTCCCCCCAGCGCCACGCTGAGATTGGGGTTTACCCCCTGGCCGCTAAAGCCGGTGGCAGCAATCACTACCCCCACAAAGGCCGCGCTGGAGCCGAGATAGCTTGGCACCCGCCCCTCGGTTATCAGGAAGAACAGCAGGGTGCCGACGCCTGACATCAGGATCGATAAGTTCGGATCCAGCCCCATCAGGATGGGCATCAGCACCGTGGCACCAAACATCGCCACCGCGTGCTGCACCCCCATCACGGCGGTCTGAGGATACGAGAGTCGTTCATCCGGCGCGACCACGCCGCTACCCGTAGAGGTCGATTTCAACTGCCAGTGGGGAAAACCGAACATTGCCATGAGCAAACTCCTTCAGGAGGGTTAACAGGCTGGTCGCATAAGTGCGTGATAGCCGCGATCAAACCACACCAACCCCTGCGGCGCGGGGTGGCACGTAATAGCCACGATGCTACAAAACAGAATGTCGTGGGTACCCACGCTCACCACCTGGCTAATGTGGCAATCGAACGACACCAGCGCCTCTTCCAGCCGCGGGCAGCCGGTCTCCCCCCTCTGCCAGCGGGCGGCGGCGAAACGCTCCACCATCGGCGTTTTGCCGCCAAACAGATTAGAGAGCGGTTCTTGTCCGGCGCTCAGGGTATTCACGCACAGGGTGCGGTTTTCGCTAAACGTGGGCCACACCGAGGCACCCCGATTCAGGCACACCAGCAGGGTCGGCGGCTCGTCAGTGACGCTACACACCGCACTGGCGGTAAAGCCCGCCTGTCCGGCAGGACCGTCAGTGGTGATGATATTCACCGCCGCCCCCATGCAGGCCATGGCGTCGCGAAAGGTCTGTTTATCAGGAAGGGTCATGATGGCTCCTTACGCCAGTCCGCAGGCGTCTTCAAAGGTGAGGCGCGGCAGGCGGGCATACACTTTGCTGGCATCGCCATAGCCGATGTTAACGAGCAGATTGCTCTTGAGAGGGGTGCCGGTGAAAAAGGCGGCGTCCACCTTCTCACGGTCGAAGCCGGACATCGGCCCGGTATCCATCCCCAGCGCCCGGCAGGCGAAAATGAGATAGGCCGCCTGCATGGCGCTATTACGGAACGCCGTCTCCTCGGCCAGCGCCGGGCTTGAGGTAAACCAGCTTCGCGCATCGCCGTGCGGAAACAGCGCAGGGAGGCGATCATAGAACGTGCTGTCCCAGGCGACGATGGCCGTCACCGGAGCGGTAAGCGTCTTTTCCAGGTTGCCGCTGGAGAGCGCGGGGCGCAGCTTCTCTTTGCCCTCCGGCGTACGGATAAACACGAAGCGCGCCGGAGAACAGTTAGCGGAGGTGGGCCCCCATTTCAGCAGCGCATAGATCTCGCGCAGGGTCTCGTCACTCACCGGCTGGGGCAGCCAGCCGTTGTGCGTGCGCGCCTGGGTAAACAGAGTATTGATTGCGGTGGGGTTGAGTGCTTCGCTCATTTCGACTCCTTAAAAAACGGGTTCGGGTCTGTGTAGCAGGCTGGCCAGCCCGTTCAGCAGCAGGGTGTTAAAGGATTCGGGTTCGGTGACATTGCAGGCGTGGCCGCCATGGCGCATCACCACCTTTGTGCTGCGGGGCAGGGCCGCATGCAGCGCTGTGGAGCAGACCGTCGGCACCAGCAGATCGTCGGCGGAACAGATCACCTGCACCGGGCAGGCCACGCGCGCAGCCTGATGGCTAAAATCGGCTGACTTGAGGGCGGCGAGCCTGCGCAGCAGATTGGTTTTGCCCTGGAAGTGGGCCAGCGCCAGCGCCTCTTCCGCCTCCATACGTGGCGCACGGGCGGCCATCCAGTCTGCCGGGTAGAGAAACAGCGGCTGGGCCTCGACCCACGCCTGAGCACCGCCCGCATGCAGGAGCCGCTCGCGAATCTGGAAGCAGCGTCGGGTGTGTGGATTAAGCGTCAGCCACCCGTTGATGCAGACCAGCGCGCTCACGGCCTCAGGCGAGTCGATGGCCAGTTGCAGCCCCACCAGGGCGCCCAGCGCATGACCCACCACGGCGTAGCGTGAGATGCCCGCTGTTAAAAGTGCCTCGTGCAGCTCGCGGGCCATCTGTGCCAGGGAGTAGTCCTCGGGCAGCGTCGCGGTATTGCTACCCGTGCCGCGCTGGTCGTAGCAGACCACCTGATACTCCTGCTCCAGCGCAGCGAGCTGAGGCAGCCAGTAGCTGGCGCTGCCCCCGAGCCCCGAAATCAATACCACGACTGGCGCGCCCGCCCAGGGCGGCGGTGAGACGGAGAGTTTCATCAGTCCCTCACTTAGCGATATGCGCAACAGAGGCGATCTCAACCAGCGCTTCCGGCTTCACCAGTCCGCACTGAATGCAGAATCGCGCCGGCTTATCGCCGGGGAAGAACTCCGCGTAAATTTCGTTAATCGCGGCGTAGTTTTTCCAGTCGGTGATAAAGATGCTGTTGAAGGTCACATCCTCCAGGGTGCCACCCGCCGTCTCGATAACGCTTTTGATGGTCTCGAGCACGTGGCGGGTTTGCCCCTTTGGGTCGTCGGGATAGACCACATTATTCTGCTTATCAAACGGCAGGGTACCGGAGACATAGACCACGCCATCGGCAAGGGTGCCCGGCACAAACGGGGCGATGGGGGTGCTGGTGCCTGGCGGGATAATGACGGATTTAGGCATGGCGTGACTCCTCAGGCGATACGGGCAAGTGTGGCGGGTGAAAGGGCATGGCAGAAGCTTTCGACATCGCTGACCCAGCCAAAAAAGGTTTCGATATTGAACAGCGCGGCCTCTTGCGCAAATGCAGGGCCCGCCTGGTGGGTCGCGTCCTCCAGCACAACGCCGAAATATTCGAGGAAAAAGCCGTCGCGCAGGGTCGACTCCACGCAGACGTTGGTCGCGATTCCGGTAAAGACCAGATGACGAATGCCCCGGCTTCGCAGGATGCTGTCCAGCGGGGTGTTGAAAAAGCCGCTATAGCGCGGTTTTGGCAACACGATATCGCCGGGCTGAGGCACCAGCTCATCCACGAGCTGGTAATCCCAGCTCCCTTTTGCCAGCAGCTTGCCCTGCAGTTCAGGCCGTTTGCGCATGGTTTTCAGGGCGTTCGATTTGTGGTAGTTGGGGGAGCCGGGGCCTCCCGCCTCGACGTACTGCTCATCCCAGCCGTTCTGGAACCAGATGATCAGCATCCCCGCTTCTCGTGCGGCGGTGACGGCGGTATGAATGTTCTCAATCACAGGCCGGGTGGTGGAGACGTCAAATCCGGCCAGATCGAGATAGCCTCCCGGGGTGGCGTAGGCGTTCTGCATATCCACCACAATCAGGGCGCTCTGCTGCGGCGCAAAGGTAATCGCCTCCGGGCGTGCAGGTAAGGTTGTCATTACGCGACCTCCCGGGTGGTAGCCGGGATATTCGCCCGACACTGCATCAGGGGCTGAATGCGTTCCCCGAAGGCCTCGATGCCCATCAGGAAATCGTCAAAGGTAAGCAACACCCCTTCGGCACCCGGTACGCTGGCGACTTCATCCAGCATTTTTGCTACGCTGGCGTAAGAGCCAACCAGCGTGCCCATATTGATATTCACCGCTGAGGTGGGGTCGGCCATCTGGCGCACATTGGTATCGGTGCCGGAGCGGGTGTCTTTCTGGCTCTGCTCGGTGAGCCAGCTCAGGGCCTCTTCGTCTGCCCCTGCTTTATAGTGTTCCCACTTCGCCCGTGCAGCCTCGTCGGTTTCGTCAGCAATAACCATAAACAGGACGTAAGAACCCACGTGGCGCCCGGTTTTCTCGGCCGCCTGCTGCATGCGAGCGGCCGTCGGCGCGAAGGCACTCGGTGTATTGACCCCTTTGCCGAAGCAAAAGTTAACGTCCGCATGCTCGGCGGAGAAGGCCATGCCCGCATCGCTCTGTCCGGCACAGATCACCTTCATTGGCACCTGCGGCTGCGGGCTGACGCGACAGTCGTTCATGGTGAAGTAGTCGCCCTTGAAATCGCTTTTCCCCGTGCCCCACAGGTCGCGCAGGACGGTGACATATTCGGTCAGGTAGTCGTAACGTTTTGAGAAGTATTCGTCGCCCGGCCAGAGCCCCATCTGCTCATATTCGGGTTTCTGCCAGCCGGTGACCAGATTCACGCCAAAGCGTCCACCGGAGATAGAGTCGATGGTTGAGGCCATCCGCGCCACAATGGCCGGCGGCAGCGTCAGGGTCGCGGCGGTCGCGTAAATCTGGATGCGGGTGGTCACCGCCGCAAGGCCCGCCATCAGCGTGAAGGAGTCCATGTTGTGATCCCAGAACTCGGTTTTACCGCCAAAACCGCGCAGCTTGATCATCGAGAGGGCAAAATCAAAATGGTAGTGCTCTGCCTTTTGCACAATCGCTTTGTTCAGCTCAAAGGTCGGCAGGTACTGGGGGGCATGGGTGGAGATCAGCCAGCCGTTGTTGCCGATAGGGACAAATACGCCAATTTTCATCACAAACCTCTCTTACTCTGTGTGGGGTGAAAGTCAGACGTGGCGCTGCATCCTGCATCTCCTCTTCAGCCGCGTACTCCTGTTTTGCAAAGGCGATGCCAGTTTTGAAAAGGTTAATGTTATTAGCGTGTTAAAAGAAAGTTGATAAAAAAGGCATTAGAAAAGTGGACTAAACGGTCAAAAAGTCTGCACATAAATCAGGCAGTCATGCGCGATCGCGGTGCAGAATATCGTGTCATGTCAGGGGTTTTGCTATGCTGTTGGCAAAGAAAAAGGAGTGAGCACATGGCACAAGGCGCAGTGAAGGGCACCGGTAAGCGGTCGCAGGCGGTGAGCGCAAAAAAAGCGGCGATCCTGGCGGCGGCGCTTGAGACCTTTTCCCAGTTTGGCATCCACGGTACTCGTCTCGAACAGGTTGCTGAGCTGGCGGGGGTGTCAAAAACGAATCTGCTCTATTACTACCCGTCTAAAGAGGTGCTGTACGTGGCGGTATTACGCCAAATTCTTGACGTCTGGCTGGCACCGCTGAAGGCGTTTCGCGAGGAGTTCACCCCGCTGGTGGCCATCTCGGAGTACATTCGCCTGAAACTGGAAGTGTCGCGTGACTACCCGCAGGCTTCCCGGCTTTTCTGTCTGGAGATGTTGCAGGGCGCTCCGCTGCTAAAAGAAGAGCTGACCGGGGGCGTGAAAGCGCTGGTGGATGAAAAATCGGCCATTATTGCGGGCTGGGTGGCCAGCGGCAAACTGGCGGCGGTGGATCCGCACCATCTGATCTTTATGATCTGGGCCGCGACCCAGCACTATGCTGACTTCTCGGCGCAGGTAGAGGCGGTGACGGGCAAGACCTTACAGGATGAGGCGTTCTTCCAGCGCACCGCCGAAAACGTGCAGCGGATGATTATTGAAGGGATCCGCGTGCGTTAGTTGGCCGGGGGAAGCGGGCAGCTCAAATCGCCCTCTTCACACTGCATCAGGCTGGCGAGCATGGCTTCGCGCTCGCTGGTCTTCTCGGTAAGACACTGATTGACGATCATGGGCTGTACGGAGCCGCCCTCAGTGCCAGAGCCGATAAAGGCGCAGTCAGCGTCGCGCAATTTAATCCACGCCAGCTGGGCGTTTTTCAGCAACCCTTGCTGAGCGCCAGCCGCACGCTTCATTGCTGCCTGGTATGTCTGGTTCAACTTACTATCCGCCTCCTGATACTGTTTTGCCGTGCAGATATTCAGATCCAGTTGCGTCGTCGCGTTTGCGCACTCATCCGCCAGCGCACTGGCGCTTAACAGCAACGCGGTGCCGGCGATCAGTAAAGATTTCACGTTTTCTCCCAGGGCTTAAAACGAAAAAAGCTCCGTTACCGGAGCTTTTATTAGCATAGCGTTAACCGATTGTCATCAGGCTTGCGTTGCCCCCGGCTGCGGCGGTGTTGACGCTGAGCGAACGCTCAACGTACAGACGCTCCAGCAGCAGATTCGTTTCACCGCGGGCGAAGCCCTGCACCGAAACAATCGCCCCTTCGCGGGCCGCAACCTCTTCGCAGAGTTCACGCAGCTGGTCAGAGTCGCCGTGGTAAATCACCGCATCGAACGGCTGGCGGGCCAGCTCCTCTTGTTTTGCAAAGTGGATCCGCTCGCTGACCGCCTTAGGCAGCTGTTTGGCCATGTCGCGGTGCAGGCCATCTTCTGGCCACAGCACTTCACAACCCGTTGCCAGCGCACCGGCCAGCTGGACCAGGGCATCCTGCTCGTTATCCGCCACACAGAGCACACGCTCACGCGGCATCAGCGTCCAGGTGTTGCGCTCGCCGGTTGGGCCCGGAAGCAGACGCTGCGTACCGGCCTGCGCCAGCTCGCCATACTGCAGGCACAGGGCATGCAGTTCCGGGCGTTTCTCTGCCCAGGCTGCCAGCGCCTCCAGCGGATGGGTAAGGACGGTTTTCACCTGGGTGTCCACCGCGTACTGCGCATCCTGACGCGCCAGGGTTACACCCAGTGCGTTCTCCGGGCGGTTCGCCAGCAGACGATAAAGGTACATTGGACCACCGGCTTTCGGACCGGTGCCCGACAGGCCTTCACCGCCAAACGGCTGCACGCCGACCACAGCACCGACCATGTTGCGGTTGACGTACAGGTTGCCCACTTTGGCGCTGCCCGTCACCTGCGCGATGGTTTCGTCGATACGGGTATGCACGCCGAGAGTCAGACCGTAGCCGGAGGCGTTGATCTGTTCAATCAGCGCGGCAAGGTTATTACGGCTGTAGCGCACCACGTGCAGCACCGGGCCGAAGACCTCTTTTTTCAGCTCATCGAAGCTGGCGAGCTCAATCAGGGTCGGTGCCACGAAGGTACCGGTTTTCCACTCACGGGCGTCGTCGCTATTTTCACGGACGGCCTGGTAGACCGGGCGGCCTTTAGCACGCATCGCCTGAATGTGATTTTCAATGTTGGCTTTCGCTTCGGCATCGATGACCGGCCCGATATCGGTGGTGAGACGACCCGGGTTGCCCATGCGGCACTCGGCCATCGCACCACGCAACATTTTCAGCGTATGGTCGGCAATGTCGTCCTGCAGGCAGAGAACTCGCAGGGCGGAGCAGCGCTGACCCGCGCTGTCGAAGGCGGAGGAGAGCACGTCTACCACCACCTGTTCGGTCAGGGCAGAAGAGTCGACAATCATGGCGTTCATGCCGCCGGTTTCCGCAATCAGCGGCGTCGGGCGGCCCTGTGCGTCAAGACGGGTAGCAATGTTGCGTTGCAGCATCGAGGCCACTTCAGTGGAGCCGGTAAACATCACGCCGCGCACCCGAGTGTCGGCGGTGAGCTGAGCACCGACGGTTTCACCGCGTCCTGGCAGCAGCTGCACCACGCCCGGCGGCACGCCCGCTTCCAGCAGAATAGAGATGCCCTGAGCCGCAATCAGCGGGGTTTGCTCAGCCGGTTTTGCCAGCACGCTATTGCCTGCGGCCAGCGCGGCGGCAATCTGGCCGGCGAAGATCGCCAGCGGGAAGTTCCACGGGCTGATACAGACGACCGGCCCCAGAGGACGGTGCGTTTCGTTATCGAAATCATCGCGCACCTGACCTGCATAGTAGTGCAGGAAATCGACCGCCTCACGCACTTCGGCGATGGCATTACTGAAGCTCTTGCCCGCTTCGCGCACCAGGATGCCAATCAGTTGCTGCATCTGGTCTTCCATCAGCACCGCGGCGCGCTCCAGAATGGCGGCACGTTCCTGCGGCGGGGTGGCGAACCAGATCGGGGCGTTATTCACTGCGCTATCCAGCGCCTGGTTAACTTCCTCTTCGGTGGCTTCACGCACATAGCCAACAATATCTTTTGGCTCTGCCGGGTTGAGCACCGGCTGCATATCACCGTCAGTCACCGGCTGTTCGAGGATCGGTTTGGCCTGCCATTTATGCAGGGCGCTGTTGAGCAGGGAAGAGGAGAGGGAGGCCAGACGGTGTTCGTTCGCCAGGTCCAGACCCGCGGAGTTGACGCGACCTTCGCCGTACAGATCGCGCGGCAGGGCAATTTTCGGATGCGGCAGGCCAACCTGACCCTCCTGCGCGGCCATCTTCTCTACCGCCTGTACCGGATCGGCCACCAGCTCATCCAGCGGCAGGGTGGTATCGGCGATACGGTTAACGAAGGAGGTGTTAGCACCGTTTTCCAGCAGACGACGAACCAGATACGCCAGCAGCGTTTCGTGGGTGCCGACCGGAGCATAAATGCGGCATGGACGGTTGAGTTTTCCTTCCGCCACTTTACCGGTGACCTGCTCGTACAGAGGCTCACCCATACCGTGCAGACACTGGAACTCATACTGACCCGGGTAGTAGTTCTGCCCCGCCAGCTGATAAATCGCCGCCAGCGTGTGCGCGTTGTGGGTCGCAAACTGCGGGTAGATCAGATTGGGCACGCCAAGCAATTTTTTCGCGCAGGCAAGGTAAGAGACATCGGTATACACCTTGCGGGTATAAACCGGGTAGCCTTCCAGCCCTTCCATCTGGGCACGTTTGATTTCGCTATCCCAGTAGGCGCCTTTCACCAGACGGATCATCAGGCGGCGACGGCTGCGCGAAGCCAGGTCAATCAGGTAATCAATGACGAACGGACAGCGTTTCTGGTAGGCCTGAATAACAAAGCCGATCCCGTTCCAGCCCGCCAGCTCTGGCTCAAAGCACAGTTTTTCCAGCAAATCTAATGAGATCTCCAGACGATCGGCCTCTTCGGCGTCGATGTTAATGCCGATGTCATACTGCCGCGCCAGCAGGGTCAGGGATTTCAGACGGGGATAGAGCTCTTCCATTACGCGGTCGTACTGCGCGCGGCTGTAGCGCGGGTGCAGCGCCGAAAGCTTAATGGAGATACCCGGGCCTTCATAAATGCCGCGCCCGTTGGAGGCTTTACCGATGGCGTGGATCGCCTGCTGATAAGAGACCATATAGGCCTGCGCATCGGCGGCGGTCAGGGCCGCTTCGCCCAGCATATCGTAAGAGTAGCGGAAGCCTTTGTCTTCCAGCTTGCGGGCATTCGCCAGCGCTTCGGCGATGGTTTCGCCGGTCACAAACTGCTCGCCCATCAGGCGCATCGCCATATCCACGCCTTTGCGGATCAGCGGTTCGCCGCTTTTACCGATAATACGGTTAAGGGAGCGGGAGAGGCTGGCTTCGTTGTGGGTAGAGACCAGGCGACCGGTAAACAGCAGTCCCCAGGTGGCGGCATTAACAAACAGCGACGGGCTGCGGCCAATGTGTGACTGCCAGTTGCCGTTGCTGATTTTGTCGCGGATCAGGGCATCGCGGGTGGCTTTGTCCGGAATACGCAGCAGCGCTTCGGCCAGGCACATCAGGGCGACACCCTCCTGAGAGGAGAGGGAGAACTCCTGCAGCAGGCTCTGCACCATGCCGGCACGGCCGCTGGCGGTTTTCTGATTACGCAGCTTCTCGGCCAGCTGGTATGCCAGGTTATGCGCCTGAGTCGCAATCGGCTCGGGCAGGCGGGCCTGCTCCAGCAGCATCGGCACGGCGTCGGTCTCTGCACGGCGGTAAGCGGCAGTGATGGCGGCACGGCTGACAGACTGCGGCAGGATCTGCTCGGCGAACTCCAGGAAGGGCTGATAGCTCTCTTCCGCTGCGTCGGCCGTCTCGTCGCCCTCGTTAGCGGCGCCGTTTAGCAGGGCCGGCAGCTCCGGTAACCCCTCTTCGCTCTCCAGTCGCTCCAGATAATTAAAAATAGCCTGCTTAATTAACCAGTGCGGCGTGCGGTCAATGCGGGTCGCCGCGCTCTTAATCCGTTCGCGGGTTGCGTCATCCAGCTTAACCCCCATGGTGGTCATGCCCATGCCAAAACTCCTGTTGTTCTTTAATGATGTTCTAACGTTTCGAGAAATATCCACCATGTTGCAACTTTGTGCAACCGTGTTAATTGTGACAGGGCTTGCAAGCTGAAAAATGAATGGATTGTTAATGACTGGTTAGCTGAAAAAATAGGTAGCCGGCGGCGGCTAAGGCCAGTTTTTATGCGGTGCTTAACACTTTTACAAGGTGCAACCCGTAAAAGCGTGAGCGAGTGCAACCTATAGGAAAGACCTATAAATTCTGGGATGAATTCGGTGTAAATGCAGTGTTAAATCGTTTGTGTGCGAGCACTGCTTACGGCAGGATACGCGCGGCCAACAGAAATAGAGATCATCATCACGTTCCGATGATGCAATAACAAGACAATCCGGATGATTGTCGCAGAACATTTGCGGAGTAGTTATATGGCAATAAGCACACCGATGCTGGTGACCTTCATCGTTTATATTTTTGGCATGATCCTTATTGGCTTCCTGGCCTGGCGATCTACCAATAGCTTTGATGATTATATTTTAGGTGGCCGCAGTTTAGGGCCGATGGTGACAGCACTCTCAGCGGGCGCCTCCGACATGAGCGGCTGGCTGCTGATGGGCCTGCCGGGCGCCATCTTCATCTCTGGTATTTCAGAAAGCTGGATCGCGATTGGTTTGACCGTCGGGGCCTGGATCAACTGGAAGCTGGTGGCGGGCCGTCTGCGCGTGCATACCGAAGCCAACAACAATGCGCTAACCCTGCCGGACTACTTCACTGGCCGCTTCGAAGATAACAGCCGCGTGCTGCGCATCATCTCGGCGGTGGTAATTCTAGTGTTCTTCACCATCTATTGTGCTTCCGGCATCGTGGCCGGTGCGCGTCTGTTTGAAAGCACCTTCGGTATGAGCTATGAAACCGCGCTGTGGGCCGGTGCCGCAGCGACCATCCTCTATACCTTTGTCGGTGGGTTCCTGGCCGTCAGCTGGACTGATACCGTGCAGGCGAGCCTGATGATCTTCGCCCTGATCCTGACGCCGGTCATTGTGATTATCACCGTGGGTGGGTTTGGCGATTCGCTGGAAGTGATTAAGCAAAAAAGCATTGAAAACGTCGATATGCTGAAAGGGCTTAACTTCGTCGCTATCGTCTCCCTGATGGGCTGGGGGCTGGGCTATTTCGGTCAGCCACACATTCTGGCGCGCTTTATGGCGGCGGATTCTCACCACACCATCGTGCATGCGCGTCGTATCAGCATGACCTGGATGATTCTCTGCCTGGCGGGTGCCTGTGCAGTAGGCTTCTTCGGTATCGCTTACTTCAATAACAATCCGGCGCAGGCGGGCGCGGTGAACCAGAACGCCGAGCGCGTATTCATTGAGCTGGCGCAGATCCTCTTTAACCCATGGATTGCCGGGATTTTACTGTCCGCTATTCTGGCCGCGGTGATGTCCACCCTGAGCTGCCAGCTGCTGGTCTGCTCCAGCGCCATTACTGAAGATCTCTATAAGGCTTTCCTGCGTAAAGGGGCAAGTCAGAAAGAGCTGGTATGGGTAGGGCGCTTTATGGTGCTGGTGGTGGCGCTAATTGCCATTGCGCTGGCGGCAAATCCGGATAACCGCGTACTGGGTCTGGTGAGCTACGCCTGGGCGGGCTTTGGTGCCGCTTTCGGCCCGGTAGTCCTCTTCTCTGTACTCTGGTCGCGTATGACCCGTAACGGCGCGCTGGCGGGGATGATCATCGGTGCGGTTACCGTTATCGTCTGGAAACAGTTCGCCTGGCTGGGCCTGTACGAAATCATCCCGGGCTTTATCTTCGCCAGCCTGGGTATTGTGATCTTTAGCTTGCTGGGCAAAGCGCCATCTGCGGCCATGCAGAAACGCTTTGCTGAAGCGGATGCCCATTATCACACGGCACCGCCGGTTAAGCTGCAGGCGGAATAAGCCTGACGCACGCTCTCTAAGCCGGGTACGCCCGGCTTTTTTATTGCTAAATTTTCTGTTTTACGTTGATATCTCGGGGCTTATAACAATGAGGATAGCAACCATGATGTTCAAAACAGGGTTAATGGCAGGCACACTTTTACTGCTGGCTGGCTGCAGCGCACCGTCGCAACATGCGGCGGTAGCGGAATGTAAAGCCGATAACCAGATGCAGCAAACCACGCTCTATTTCGGGCTTAACCGCCCGGCAGGGGCAGAGATTACCGGTGCGGAGTGGCAACAGTTTGTCGATCAGGACGTTACCCCACGTTTTCGTGATGGCTTAACGGTGTTTGATGCACGTGGGCAATGGCTGGGGAACGACGGGAAAGTGGCGCGGGAGCCGAGCAAGGCGCTGATGCTGATTCACGGTAAAGACGCGCAGAGTGAGAAAAATATTGAGGCACTGCGGGGGATTTATAAATCACGCTTCGCCCAGGAGTCGGTGATGCGTATTGACCAGCCGGTGTGCGTCCAGTTTTAACGAAAAACGGCGGGATACCCCGCCGTCAAGATTTACAGCACCAGGCCGGCAAAGCTCGCCGAGAGCAAGCTCACCAGCGTCGCACCGTAGACCAGGCGCAGGCCGAAGCGTGATACCACGTTGCCCTGCTGCTCGTTCAGCCCTTTAATTGCCCCGGCCACGATACCGATAGAGGCAAAGTTGGCGAACGAAACCAGGAACACCGACAAAATGCCCAGCCCCCGCGGCGTCATCTCCGCGGCAATTTTTTGCAGCTCGATCATCGCCACAAATTCGTTCGCCACCAGCTTGGTGGCCATAATGCCACCTGCGTGCAACGCATCGCTAAGCGGGATGCCTACCAGCCAGGCCAGAGGATAAAACACATAGCCCAGGATCTGCTGGAAGCTTAAACCAAAGATGCTGGAGAAGAGGGCGTTGACGGCGCTAATCAGTGCAATAAAGCCAATCAGCATCGCCAGAATAATCATCGCCACCTTAAAGCCGGCCAGAATATACTCTCCGAGCATTTCGAAGAAACTCTGGGATTCGTGCATCTTTTCCAGCTTAATATCCGGCTCAGCTTCCGGGCGCGTCGGATTAATGACCGACAGAATGATAAAGGTGCTGAACATATTCAGAATCAGCGCCGCCACCACATATTTGGCCTCCAGCATCGTCATATAGGCGCCCACGATCGAGAGCGAGACGGTCGACATGGCCGTGGCCGCCATCGTGAACAGACGACGGGAGGAGAGATCGCCTAACACCCCTTTATAAGCAATGAAGTTTTCTGACTGGCCGAGCGTAAGAGAGCTGATCGCGTTAAACGACTCCAGCTTACCCATGCCGTTCACTTTTGCCAGCGCGCTACCCAGCAGGCGAATAAAGATCGGCAGAATGCGCCAGTGTTGCAATATCCCAATCAGGGCGGAGATAAAGACGATGGGGCAGAGCACGCCAAGGAAGATAAAGGCCAGCCCTTTGTCACCCATACCGCCAAAGACAAAGTTGGTGCCCTCGGCGGCATATTTCAGCAGCGTTTCAAAGAAGCCCGAAACATATTTAATAATGAACAGGCCGCTTTCGGCATGCAGGAAAAAGAACGCCAGCGCTATTTCGATCACGATGAGCTGTAAAATATAGCGGATACGAATTTTACGGCGATCGAAACTGACCAGCCACGCCAGCGCCAGGATAACCACCAGGGCCAGCAGGAAGTGCAAAATAGTAGACATATTTAATAATCAGCAGGTTTTCGAGGCGCACATTTAGCCACAGCCGCGTTTAAGGGTAAATGGACTTTTATTCATGAGCTTATAAAGCCGTTAGTTAACAGGGTAATGATTACCCTGCAAGGGGTTTACATCCTGTCATCAAAACGCCGCATATTTCGCTTGTATTTCTTCATGCCGTAATGATAATCACTATCACAAGAATTTACCTTTCTTTGCATCAATTGACGGCGATAAACATTTAAGGTGTCGGCATGTTTGTTCCATTTCTCATTATGTTACGTGAAGGCCTTGAAGCGGCCTTAATTGTCAGTCTTATCGCCAGTTACCTGAAACGCACCCAACGCGGGCGCTGGATTGGGGTGATGTGGATTGGGGTTTTCCTCGCCGCAGCGCTCTGCCTGGGGCTGGGCATTGCCATCAACGAAACCACCGGCGAGTTTCCGCAAAAAGAGCAGGAGTTATTCGAAGGCATCGTGGCGGTAATTGCCGTGGTGATCCTCACTTGGATGGTGTTCTGGATGCGTAAAGTGTCCCGTAACGTCAAAGTTCAGCTGGAGCAGGCGGTCGATAGCGCCCTGCAGAAAGGCAATCATCACGGCTGGGCGCTGATCATGATGGTCTTTTTCGCCGTCGCCCGCGAAGGGCTGGAGTCGGTCTTTTTCCTGCTGGCGGCATTCCAGCAGGACGTAGGTATCTGGCCACCGCTCGGCGCTGTACTGGGGCTGGCGACCGCCGTGGTGCTCGGTTTTCTTCTCTACTGGGGCGGCGTGCGTCTCAACCTCGGCGCTTTTTTCAAATGGACCAGCCTGTTTATCCTGCTGGTGGCCGCCGGGCTGGCAGCGGGCGCTATCCGCGCTTTCCACGAGGCCGGGCTGTGGAATCACTTCCAGGATGTGGCTTTTGACCTGAGCACTATCCTCTCTACCCACACACTGGCGGGAACGCTCCTCGAAGGCATCTTCGGTTATCAGGAGACGCCGAGCGTCAGCGAAGTGGCGATCTATTTTATCTATCTTATTCCGGCGCTGGTGCTGTTTTTCATGCCATCACGCCCCAGCACGCAACCGACGCGGACTGCGCTGTAACGTGCTTTATTTAGTTACAACATACTTATTAACGGGAAGGGTCATGGCTATTCAATTTCGTCGTACCGCGTTACAGGCAGGTATTGCCGCGCTGTTGTCCTCTGCGTTTTATGTGCAGGCTGCCGATATTCCACAGGTGAAAGTCACCGTCAATGACAAGCAGTGTGAGCCGATGACCCTCACGGTCAATAGCGGCAAGACCCAGTTCCTCATTCAGAACCATAGCCAGAAAGCGCTGGAGTGGGAGATCCTGAAAGGGGTGATGGTTGTGGAAGAGCGTGAGAACATTGCCCCAGGCTTTAGCCAGAAGATGACGGCCAACCTGGAGCCGGGTGAGTATGAGATGACCTGTGGCCTGCTGACCAACCCGAAAGGCAAGCTGATTGTTAAAGGCGGTGCCACTGCCGAGGCGGCGAAAGGGGAGGCCTTACTAAGCCTGGGCGACGCCATCACCGCCTACAAAGCTTATGTGACGAAAGAGACCGCCGACCTGGTCGCCAGGACCAAAGCCTTCACCGATGCGGTGAAAGCGGGCGATATCGAAAAGGCCAAATCGCTGTATGCGCCGACCCGTCAGCATTACGAACGTATTGAACCTATCGCTGAGCTCTTCTCCGACCTCGACGGCAGCATCGACGCCCGTGAAGATGATTACGAGCAAAAAGCGGCCGATCCTAAATTCACCGGCTTCCACCGTCTGGAAAAGGCGCTGTTTGGCGATAACAGCACTAAAGGGATGGAGCACTATGCCGATCAACTCAATAGCGATGTGCTGGAGCTGCAAAAACGCATCAGCGAGCTGGCATTCCCGCCATCTAAAGTCGTGGGCGGCGCGGCAGGTCTGATTGAAGAAGTCGCGGCCAGCAAAATCAGCGGTGAAGAAGATCGTTACAGTCATACCGACCTCTGGGACTTCCAGGCGAACGTGGAAGGCGCGCAGAAGATTGTCGACCTGCTGCGTCCTCAACTGCAAAAAGAGAACAGCGCGCTCCTGACGAAGGTGGATGCCAACTTCAAAAAAGTGAACACCATTCTGGCGAAATACCGCACCAAAGACGGCTACGAGACCTATGAAAAGCTGACCGAGGCGGATCGTAATGCCCTGAAAGGACCGATTACTACTCTGGCGGAAGATCTGGCTCAACTGCGCGGCGTGCTGGGTCTGGATTAAGCATCATGAACAAGCACGATGAGTACGACGTTGCCCAGCCTTCGCGGCGTCGGTTGTTAAAAGGGGTCGGCGCGCTTGGCGGCGCGCTCGCTCTGGCAGGGGGTTGCCCGGTAGCGCATGCGGCAAAACCGCAAAGCGCGCCGGGGACGCTCTCCCCGGATGCACGCATGGAGACGCAGCCGTTCTTCGGTAAACATCAGGCGGGTATTCTTACGCCGCAGCAGGCATCGATGATGCTGGTGGCTTTTGATGTTCTGGCCAGCGATAAAGCCGATCTGGAGCGTCTGTTCCGGCTGTTAACGGCCCGTATCGACTTCCTGACGACGGGCGGCCCGGCCCCCGATACCCAGAATACACGCCTGCCGCCCATGGATTCCGGTATTCTGGGGGCCTATATTGCCCCGGATAATCTGACCATTACCGTCTCGCTGGGCGAATCGCTGTTTGATGCACGCTTTGGTTTGCAAAAGCTGAAGCCTAAGGCGCTGCAAAAAATGACGCGCTTCCCGAACGATTCGCTGGATGCCGCCTTCTGTCATGGTGATGTCCTGCTGCAAATTTGCGCCAACACCCAGGACACGGTGATCCACGCGTTGCGCGATGTGATCAAACATACTCCGGACCTGCTGAGCGTGCGCTGGAAACGGGAAGGGTTTATCTCCGATCACGCGGCGCGCAGTAAAGGCAAAGAGACGCCGGTTAACCTGCTCGGTTTTAAAGACGGGACTGCCAACCCCGACAGCAGCGACAATGTGCTGATGAACGAGGTGGTATGGGTCACAGCGGATCAGGGCGAACCGGCCTGGGCCGTAGGCGGCAGCTATCAGGCGGTGCGTATCATTCAGTTCCATGTGGAGTTCTGGGATCGTACGCCGCTGAAAGAGCAGCAGACCATCTTTGGCCGCGACAAACAGAGCGGGGCGCCGCTGGGAATGAAAAACGAGCACGATGTGCCGGACTACGCCCGCGATCCCGACGGGGAGACTATCGCCCTCGATAGCCATATTCGTCTCGCCAATCCTCGCACCAAAGAGACCGCCTCCAGCCTGATGATGCGCAGGGGATACAGCTACTCGCTGGGCGTGACCAACTCGGGGCAACTGGACATGGGGCTGCTGTTTGTCTGTTATCAGCACGACCTGAATAAAGGCTTTTTAACCGTACAAAAGCGGCTAAATGGCGAAGCGCTGGAAGAGTATGTGAAGCCCATTGGCGGCGGCTATTTCTTCGCCTTACCGGGCGCCCTGGATAAAAATCACTACCTCGCTCAGGGTTTACTCGAAGCCTGAATAACTCTCCCGCATCGTGGTGCGGGAGAGCTTTTTTTACTATGATCTTCCTGATGTTATAATTTTGTAATAATTCTGAATGACACTGTGGTCTGCTGCAGGGCGACTCTGAAAGTTGCATTCAGGTAAAATAAATGTTGCATTTGTTTTAAATCCTGATGTACTTATTCTAGGAAAGCGGTAAATCCCGGCAGTGATGTCTTTCACTATGGAGATCGCGAATGGTAGGGTCCTGTACTGGACAAGGTAAACGCAATAACCGCAGCACCCGACGCGGAGGCTTAGACTCCGACAGCGATTTCTTCACCACAAAAAACGCCCCCACCAACGTAAATCATGATTTTTCCCACGTGCCGAACGGTGCGCGTAGCCGTTCGGCAATGTCCAACAACCAGGCAAGCTATGGCTTAAAAGGAAGCCAAACCTCAGATGTTTGTGCGCATAATCGCGCCGGCAACGGCGTGTGTGATGAATACCAACAACTCAAGGTGCTATCCATGGGAAGACAAAAAGCAGTGATCAAAGCTCGTCGTGAAGCAAAACGTGTGCTGAGACGAGATTCACGCAGCCATAAACAGCGTGAAGAAGAATCGGTCACCTCGCTTGTGCAGATGAGTGGCGTTGAAGCAATTGGCATGGCAAGGGACAGCCGTGATCTTACTCCTGTTGTGGCACGCAATGACGCTCAGGCGCAGTACCTGAATGCTATTGAGAGAAAATCGCTTATCTTTGCAACTGGCGAAGCCGGATGCGGTAAAACCTGGATAAGCGCCGCCAAAGCGGCGGAGGCTCTGATCCATAAGGACGTAGACAAGATTATTGTTACTCGTCCTGTGCTGCAGGCCGATGAAGACCTGGGCTTCCTGCCAGGCGATATCTCGGAGAAGTTTGCGCCTTACTTCCGGCCGGTTTACGACGTGCTCGTTAAACGGTTGGGCGCTTCCTTTATGCAGTACTGCCTACGACCAGAAATTGGCAAGGTAGAAATCGCGCCGTTCGCCTATATGCGCGGACGTACATTTGAAAATGCGGTTGTGATTCTCGACGAGGCTCAGAACGTGACCGCTGCGCAAATGAAGATGTTTTTAACGCGCCTCGGGGAGAACGTGACGGTCATCGTTAACGGTGATATTACGCAGTGCGATTTGCCGGCGGGCGTTCCGTCGGGATTAAGCGATGCGCTGGCACGTTTTGAGGAAGATGAGATGGTGGGTATTGTCCGCTTCACAAAAGACGATTGCGTACGATCGGCTTTGTGTCAGCGAACGTTGAATGCGTATTACTGAGTTCGCTGTTCTGTTCAAGGCCCGGGAAACCGGGCTTTGTTTTTTTGGGAGGGGGATAGATTCGCTGCGCGCTCAGTCTGTCCAACTGGCTGCGCCAGTTGTCGAACCCCGGTCGGGAGTTCTCATCCCCCCTGCGGAGAATATAAAAGAAAAGAGCCCGTACTTTCGTACGAGCTCTCATCTCGAATATGGCGGTAAGGGGGGGATTGACTCGCTGCGCTCGCCCTTCGGGCAGATTCCTCGCAGGCTCGTCATCTGTCCAACTGGCTGCGCCAGTTGTCGAACCCCAGTCGGGGTTTCTCATCCCCCCCGCAGGCGTGCAATATGCGAAAAAAAAGCCCGTACTTTCGTACGAGCTCTTTCTCAAATATGGCGGTGAGGGGGGGATTCGAACCCCCGATACGTTGCCGTATACACACTTTCCAGGCGTGCTCCTTCAGCCACTCGGACACCTCACCATATTGTTTTGCTGCCTGACCACGTGGGGGGCAACGGGGCGCTACTATAGGGAGATGGGCTAAATCGGTCAAGCAGATTTTATAATTAATGGTTTGTTCGGTTAAGCAATAATCAGCTCCATCGTTTTTATCGTTGTGGAGCGGGCTGTTGACGCTGTGAATGGGCGTAGTTGGATGGAGCCGGTTGCCGAACCCCGGTCGGGGGTTCTCATCCCCCCCTGGCGGAGAATATAAAAGAAAAAAGCCCGTACTTGCGTACGAGCTCTTATCTCGAATATGGCGGTGAGGGGGGGATTGACTCGCTGCGCTCGCCCTACGGGCAGCCTGTTCGCTTCGCTCCCAGTCTGTCCAACTGGCTGCGCCAGTTGTCGAACCCCAGTCGGGAGTTCTCATCCCCCCCGCAGGCGTGCAATATGCGAAAAAAAAGCCCGTACTTTCGTACGAGCTCTTTCTCAAAATATGGCGGTGAGGGGGGGATTCGAACCCCCGATACGTTGCCGTATACACACTTTCCAGGCGTGCTCCTTCAGCCACTCGGACACCTCACCATATTGTCATCCCGTTGTTGCTTGGACGGGCGCTAATGTAAGGAAAACCCGAACGGTCGTCAACTCACTTTTTCAGTAATTTAGCGCGTTCATACAAACTTCAAGCAATATGCTTCCTAATTGTTCTGAAAGCGCCTCTTTTATCAGCAACGCAGCAGCCGCATTTATTTGTTATGCTGGCAATCCAGTTGAAAATGAAAATAAAACAGCGCAGAAAAGCAGGAGAAATTATGGATATCATCTTTTATCACCCTACATTTGATACCGCTTATTGGCTTAATGCCCTGTCAGCAGCATTGCCGGGGGCGCGGGTTCGCGAGTGGAAGCGAGGAGATAAAGATCATGCGGATTACGCCCTGGTCTGGCATCCACCCATCGAAATGCTCCAGGGACGCGATCTGAAAGCAGTGTTTGCACTCGGCGCCGGCGTTGATTCGATTCTCAGCAAGCTAAAAGCCCATCCAGAGATGTTGCCTGAACATATCCCCCTGTTCCGCCTGGAAGATACCGGGATGGGCGAGCAGATGCAGGAGTACGCCGTGAGCCAGGTATTGCACTGGTTCCGCCGATTCGATGATTATCAGGCCTTCAAGTTACAGGCGCACTGGGAACCGTTAGCGGATTATCAGCGTGAAGACTTTACCATTGGTATCCTGGGGGCGGGGGTGCTGGGCTCGAAAGTTGCCGAAGCGCTGGCACCCTGGGGATTCCCGCTGCGCTGCTGGAGTCGCAGTCGTAAAGAGCTGCCAGGCGTAACCAGCTATGCCGGTGTGGAAGAGCTGCCAGATTTCCTCAAAGAGACCCGCGTGCTCATAAACCTGCTGCCCAATACGGCAGAGACGGCGGGCATTATCAATGGGGCGCTGCTCAGACAACTGCCCGATCAAAGTTATCTCATCAACCTGGCTCGCGGCGTGCACGTGGTTGAACCTGACCTGCTGGCTGCCCTCGGGAGCGGAAAACTGAAAGGGGCCATGCTGGATGTCTACAGTAAAGAGCCGCTGCCGCCTGAAAGCCCGCTCTGGGCACATCCGCGCGTGGCTATGACGCCGCATATTGCCGCCGTCACGCGTCCGGCAGAAGCCGTCGATTATATTGCCCGCACCATCACACAGCTGGAAGCGGGAAAACCCGTCAGCGGACAGGTAGACCGCCAGCGCGGTTACTGAGTTAAACCCGGCGTTTGCCGGGTTTTTGCTAATATTCGCAGACGATAACTGCTATCCTTTGGGAAAGATGAGAGGAGAGAATGATGTATCCCGTTGACCTGCACATGCACACTGTCGCCAGCACCCACGCCTACAGCAACCTTCATGACTACATCGCACAAGCAAAGCTTAAGAACATCAAACTCTTTGCGATTACCGATCACGGCCCTGATATGGCAGATGCTCCGCACTATTGGCACTTTGTGAATATGCGTATCTGGCCACGCGTGGTAGACGGCGTCGGGATCCTGCGCGGCATTGAGGCGAATATCAAAAACACCCAGGGTGAGATTGACTGTACCGGCCCGATGCTCACCTCTCTGGATCTGATTCTGGCCGGGTTCCATGAACCGGTATTTGCCCCTCAGGATCAGGCCACAAATACCGATGCGATGATTGCCACCATTGCCAGCGGCAATGTGCATATCATCAGCCATCCGGGCAATCCAAAATATCCTATCGACATTAAGGCAGTGGCGCAGGCCGCGGCCGAACACCGCGTGGCGCTGGAGATCAACAACTCGTCATTCGTTCACTCGCGTAAGGGCAGTGAAGCGAACTGCCGGGCTGTCGCGGCGGCGGTACGAGACGCCGGAGGGATGGTGGCGCTGGGTTCCGACTCCCACACCGCGTTCACGCTGGGTGATTTTAGCGAGTGCCGTAAAATCCTCGACGAGGTCGACTTCCCGGAAGATCAGATTCTGAACGTGACGCCTCGACGCATGCTCGACTTCCTGGCGTCGCGGGGGATGGAACCTATCCCTGAATTTGCTGAATTTTAACTGTGTAATGGACTAAATAAATGAATGAGTTTTCCATCCTCTGCCGCGTGCTGGGCTCTTTGTACTACCGTCAGCCTCAGGATCCGCTGCTGGTGCCGCTCTTCACCCTGATTCGTGAAGGCAAACTGGCGCAGAGCTGGCCGCTGGAGCAGGATGAGCAGTTACAGCGTCTGCAGCATAGCTGCGATATGCAGCAAATTGCCGCAGATTACAACGCTCTGTTTGTTGGCGAGGAGTGCCGCGTGTCGCCTTATCGTTCCGCCTGGGAAGAGGGGGCAACAGAGGCCGAGGTAAGGGCTTTTCTTTCAGAGCGCGGCATGCCCCTGTCTGATACGCCGGCGGATCACATCGGTACCTTGCTGCTGGCAGCATCGTGGATTGAAGATCATGCCGGGGATGACGAAAACGAGGCGCTTGAAACGCTCTTTGCGGATTACATTCTGCCGTGGTGTGACACCTTCCTGGGGAAAGTTGAAGCCCATGCGGCCTCTCCATTCTGGCGGACCATGGCTCCCTTAACCCGTGACGCTATCGCAGCCATGTGGGATGAACTTCAGGAAGAGAACGAAGAGTGATATCTGTCACATAAATAATGTAACGGTGAATCTCATTTTACATATTATGTGCTTCTGATCGCATTTCACTGGCGCGTATCTGCTAAGATGCGCGCCATGAACATACTCCTTTCTATCGCAATCACGACAGGCATCCTCTCCGGTATCTGGGGATGGGTTGCCGTCTCATTAGGGCTACTGAGCTGGGCCGGTTTCCTGGGATGTACGGCCTATTTCGCCTGCCCGCAGGGCGGACTTAAGGGGCTCTTTATCTCAGGCTGCACCCTGATGAGCGGTGTTGCATGGGCGTTAATCATCATTCACGGCAGCGCGCTGGCACCGCATATGGAGCTGGCAGGCTACGTTATGACCGGTATAGTGGCGTTTCTGATGTGCATACAGGCAAAACATCTGCTGCTTTCGTTCGTACCGGGCACCTTTATCGGTGCGTGCGCTACCTTCGCAGGGCAGGGAGACTGGGCGCTGGTAGTGCCGTCTCTGCTGCTGGGGTTGGTATTTGGGTATGCCATGAAAAATAGCGGGCTGTGGATTGCCGCCAGGCGAGAACGATCGCAACGCGTAGCGGCGTTAAATGAATAAAAAAGGCGAGACATCTGTCTCGCCTTTTTTGATGCGCCATTAGCAATCAGGATTCAGGCGGTACCGACATCTGACGGTATTTAACCAGGATATCGTTTTTCACATCATTTTTATTCTGCAGATCCCATAAACCACGATCGATACCGTCGTTAATCAGGAAAATAACACCTGTCTCGATAGCAGACATCAGGCAGAGCATGACCGGTTCATTCGAGGTGTAGCCAATTTCACCCTCAAGCAGGCGCTGGTAATCAATAAAGCGGAAGACCCCAGCCTGAACCTCATAAGAGAGGATCGTTTTGCTGGTGGTGACCGAAGATAAGATCTCACCCGTGCTAACGTTAATAACACGAAGGTTAACCGCTATCTGATCCAGCTGGTACTGGGTATCGCCGCCGATACCAAAATACCGGGCCCCCACGCCGCCAGATTTCACGTTACTTTCGTAACCAATAATCGAACCTTCCACCATGACGTTTGCTGCAGTTAACGACTCGAGCGGAACACGGTTATTGATGGCAACGGTTCCGTTCTCCTGTGCGGCACGAATAATCTTGCGTTCGTTCAGCAGGTTTTGCAGTCCCTGACGTTCCAGCGGCACAAACCAGCGAGAATCTTTTAACGCCGTCACCAGCATTGCCGTGGCGCTTTGCGGTACAGCAGTAGAGAAGTTACTCGCCGGGTAAGGTTTGAATTGTCCGGTCTCATCCTGGATGTTATAGACCGAGACGAAAACTTTCCCGGTCGGCATCGGCAGATGAGTTAAATCACGATAACTTTGGGCCCGGGGCATTAATGTCGGTTTAGCGGCTTCTTTAGGTGGAGCAGTTAAACAACCGCTCAATAAGCACACTGCAACAAGTAACAGTAAGCGCTGCATGATTATTGTCCTTATTACGACGTTGTCTAAAAGTCGGTTGAGTTAGTTTGTAAACCCGAAACCTGGATAGTGGAGGTTTTCCCCGTTTTCCGGTCGGTTACGTTTAACTGCAACTGCCCATCTTTATTAGCAATATCAACGATGTAATCGCTGGTCACCATGCGGCCAGGCTTACCGGTATTAATATTGGTTAACAGTCCACCCAATATTTGCGACTGAATAGCCTGGGTAAAGTTATCCAGCGCAGAGGGCGTTTCGATGCCAAAGTCATCATCAAAACTGGGATCTTTATAGGAGTTCTGTGCCTGGGCACTGTTTAAAAGGAATGCGCCATTATTGGGGTTTCCACCAAAATTAGGGTTGCGGAACTGGAAAGTCATATTCCCGGCCCAGGTAATGGGTGAAATAAACATTAATACAATCACTGCATGTTTTATACGCATGACAGCCTCCGGATAATAATGCTTTTAAAATTCGTCTTGTGCTAAATCGCCTGTGCTCAATAGAGCTTTATCTATTTGCAAACGATTAAGCGCCTCTTCGGTTTGCGCCAGGGCAACATTCACGTTGTCATCGAGACCTTGTTTGCCTGGGAATAAGAAAGTCTGAAATATCACGTCCTGATTGACCGTTATGGTTATCCAGCTTCCCCAACGTGCGCTGGGCCGCTCATTGATGGTTAAGTTGCCGGGGTAATCACTTTCCCATTTGTCGCTAAATGCACGATAAAAGCTGTGCCCGACAGACGAAACTGTGTGATCGGTCAATAATCCGGGGATCTCCACTTCAACCGCGTGCAGCTCCCCGGCAGCAAGTAAAAAACCTGCGGCGGCAATCCAACTCATGGTGCGTTTCATAGCGTTAACGCCTGAGGTTATCGTTTGCCCATGAAACAGCCTGAGTTCGGTTTTTAACAGCTATCTTCTTGAAAAGATTATATAGGTGAGTCTTAACCGTATTTTCGCTGATAAATAACGAACGGGCGATTTCAATATTTGAAGCTCCGATGCGAAGTTTATTCAAAATCTCTTTTTCGCGATGCGTAAGCAAAGCGGATTCCGAACTGTTGTAGCGATAATTTCCGGAGTGTGTGATGAGATAGCTAGCAAGCTTTTGCGAAAAGTAGCATTCGCCGCGCAATATGCTTTGCAGCCCATCGATAACGCGCGTCTCGTCTTCACTGACATAAAAAACGCCGTTGATATGGGGCCAGCTTTCGATATCTCTGAAGGGATACTCGTCAGGAGTATTCAATAAAAGTACACGGATATTATTGTTTTTCCTGCTTAAAATATCCTGCCAGTAATGGATAAGCTTTTTGTCGGCTTCCATCATGTCGAAAAGAATAATACTGCCAGTCGTAATGTCGTCAAAAGAACGTTGAATATTATGCAATTTCCCGTTCAGTGACAGAGTATGTTTCAAATGCTGTAGTAAAGCTGTGGCTTGCAACGAAGGCTTGGTGATCAACAATAAAGCATGACCATGAATACTATGGACTTCATTAAACATGATGAAACCCCTTTTTTCGGGACATCCGGCAGCTGCCCTCTTATATTAAGAGGGCACCAGAAGTACTGACAGATGTTGCACTGCTGTGTGTAGAAGAAAATCATATCCTCCAGAAGGAGGTAAAATAAAAAATACTACTGAACTTCTGATTTCAATCTAGCTATTACGATTTTTAAAGCAAGTGTTAAACATGTAACAGGATGTAAAAATCAATATTGATTTGTAAAAACAGAGAGTTTAAAATGCTTATATTTGATAATAAAGTTGTACATATTGATATTGGTGCACACATTTTAAAAATCATACAAATATTTATAACCAGATGAATTTAAATGTAAATTTAATTTGTACAGGCTTGCGCATCAGGTATGAGTCCTGCCCGGAATCTACGACTCAGGTTACAATCTGTAAACGTCTTAAGAAATGACGCCTTGTGTCACGCTCTTAAAAATATATCCTGTTTTATCACCTATAACGAAGCCGTAACGCCCGGTTCGCCATCCTCTACGTTTTATTGTTAAAAGTGGGAAATGACCCGTATGACATAACGATAACCAGACTTATCGCTACCTTGATGAGTATTAATTAATACTTTGGGGTGACCACAAGAATAAAAATACAACTGGCGGGTGAGATATTTAAATTGTTTACCCCGACATACTGTTCTTCGTAACGCGGCGTTAACAAACTTTCACTGTTGTTAACACAATGTTATTCACGTAAGTCCAGGTCCAGGGTGACAACATGAAGAGCAAGATGTTATTGATGTTAACATTGCTGGGTGCGCCTGGGGTAGTTTTCGCGGCAACATCAGATTTAGCGGTTTCTGAATATAATTTCGCGGTTAATGAATTAAGTAAAGCTTCATATAACCAGTCAGCCATTATAGGTCAGCAGGGCGTTAATAATAACGCTGCTGTTCGGCAGGACGGCTCGAAATTATTATCTGTCGTCTCACAGGAGGGCGGAAATAATCGTGCAAGGATAGATCAATCAGGCAGTTACAATCTTGCATATATTGATCAATCCGGTAATTCGAATGATGCAAGCATTAAACAAGCTGCATACGGTAATACCGCGATGATTATCCAGAAAGGTTCTGGTAATAGAGCGAGCATTGCGCAGTACGGTACACAGAAAACAGCAGTTGTAGTACAGAGACAGTCGCAAATGGATATTCGCGTTATTCAACGCTAACCACGCGCGGCACTTAAATCAATCCGATGGGGGTTTACCATGAAACTTTTAAAAGTGGCAGTTATTGCAGCGATCGTAGTTTCTGGCAGTGCTATGGCAGGTTCTGTTCCTCAATATGGCCACGGTGGGAATGGTGGCTGGGGCGGTAATAATGGCGGCCCAAATTCAAATTTGAGCATTTATCAGAGTGGTGGCAGTAACGCAGCACTTGCTCTGCAAACGGATGCAAGAAATTCAGACCTGACTATTCGTCAGAACGGTTTTGGCAACGGCGCAGACGTTGGCCAGGGTGCTGACGACAGCGACATTCTGCTGACCCAGCATGGCTTTGGTAACAACGCCACCATCGACCAGTGGAACGCTAAAAACGCGGATATCAACGTCTCTCAGAGTGGCGGTCGCAACGCCGCAGCAGTTGACCAGACTGCATCAGGCTCGAACGTCGTTGTTCAGCAGGTTGGTTTCGCCAACAACGCGACTGCACATCAGTATTAATCGTCAAATCTGTGCTACAAACAAACAGGGCCTTTGCCCTGTTTTTTTTCGGGGGTAATTTATGAATACGCTGCTACTTCTTGCTGCGCTCTCCAGTCAGATAACGTTTCAAACCTCTCAGGAGAACGGCATGCTGACCATTATTCCGCAGGTCACGCTAACGGAATCCTGTCTTTGCCAGGTACAGATCGTCACGTTACGCAAAGGACAGGGGGGACAAAGTACCTCTCAGCAGCGTAATACACTGACGCTACCGGCGAACAGGACTGTCGACTTGAGCCGCATCAGCGTAAACGCCGGGCCTGATGATGCCATCAATATGGTTGTGACAGTATCTGACGGTAAATCGCTTCACCTGTCCCAGCAGTGGCCGCCGTCGAAATCCTGATTTAAAACATTCATTAAATCAATATATTATAGTTCTGGAATTAGTTTGAGCCCCTGTCTATGCTGACGTAAGGGGTGTCGTCGATACCCGCCCACAGGCCTATTTCGGGCAGGTGGTTTCATCATCAAGGACGATATCATTAAGGGTCTCACTAATGGTTACGTCAGCCATCAAATATCTCTCTGGTCTCTCTGTCACCCTCCTTTTCCTTGCGCCTGCTCTCTCTGCCACGCTGGAAAACGCAGCGGTTATCAAAATCGTTGGCCGCGTTGTGGAAGATCCCTGCGTCATCTCGCCGCAACAGCAAGCGGTACAATTTACCTGCTATCAGGCCGGTGAAATGCACAGCCGCAACGTCAGCTATCAGGCAGTCAGTGACGGGGCGACCGTGAATGTTGGGGTCGCAGATTTACGCATGAAATACCTGACTCCAGAGCGAAAACTGGCCATTCTTGAGGTCAATTACCGCTAGGCCCGGCCTCGATTAAAACAGGGAAGAGGTCAAAATCTTCCCTTTATCTACGTGGCCTCTGCGATACAATTAAAAGAAAACCGCAAGCAGAGGTACTTATGCAGGCGCGAATTGAAGTTATCCAGGGCGATATCACCACACTGCAGGTGGATGTCATAGTGAATGCGGCCAATCCTTCCCTGATGGGCGGCGGCGGCGTGGATGGGGCCATCCACCGGGCGGCAGGTCCGGAACTCCTTGAGGCCTGTAAAAAGGTGCGTCAGCAGCAGGGCGAGTGCGCCCCGGGTCAGGCGGTCATAACCCTCGCAGGCAATCTTCCCGCTAAAGCGGTGATCCATACCGTCGGCCCAGTCTGGCATGGTGGCGATCACCATGAAGCCCGTACCCTTGAAGAGGCCTATCTGAACAGCCTGAAACTGGCCGCAGCCAATGGCTATCAAAGCCTGGCATTCCCGGCCATCAGTACTGGCGTTTACGGTTTTCCGCGCGTGGCCGCTGCAGAAATCGCCGTCGCTACGGTTTCAGACTATCTCACCCGCAAGCCTCTGCCGGAGCGGGTATACTTTGTCTGTTATGATGAAGAAAATACCCGGCTATATCAGCGACTCCTTACCCAGGGAGGACAAGAAACCGACGCATAATACGCGGCTAGGCCGCGCCATTGCGCCGGTAAGCTCTGCACATCCCGGCCTGTGTGGTCTACTCCCGCTGGATGACAGTCTCGACGCTTTTGCCTGTCGTTACCGGCTGGCCGAGATGGCAGAGCGCTCGCTTGATGTGCAGTATTACATCTGGGAAGACGACATGTCCGGGCGGCTGTTGTTTTCCGTACTCTTAGCCGCAGCCTCGCGCGGGGTGCGGGTTCGCCTCTTGCTGGATGACAATAACACCCAGGGCCTGGATGAGATCCTCTCTCTTCTCGATGCGCATCCCAATATCTCTGTACGCCTTTTTAACCCTTTCTCTTTTCGTAGCCTGCGTGCGCTGGGCTATCTGACCGATTTTGCCAGGCTCAATCGGCGCATGCACAATAAATCGTTCACGGTTGATGGCGAAGCGACCATCATTGGCGGACGCAACGTGGGAGACGCCTATTTTGGCGCCGGAGAAGAGCCGCTCTTTTCTGACCTGGACGTCATGGCCGTTGGGCCTGTGGTAAAGGACGTGGCAGACGATTTTGAGCGGTACTGGCGCTGTGCGTCGGTTTCGACTTTGCGACAAGTGTTAGAGCTTTCCGAGACGGAGATCGCGGAAAAACTCACCCCGCCGGAAACCTGGTACCAGGGGGATATTACCCGCCGCTATCTCGACAAGCTCGCGTCGAGTGAATTTATCACTCGCCTCGAAGCCCGTGACCTACCGCTGATTTGGGCCAAAACGCGACTACTCAGTGACGATCCCGGTAAAGGGCAGGGTAGGGCAAAGCGACACTCTCTACTGCCGCAGCGTTTGCTGGATGTAATGGGCTCGCCGGAACAGCAGATCGATATTATCTCTTCTTATTTTGTTCCCACCCGTTCGGGCGTGGCGCTGCTGCTGCAAATGGTACGGAAAGGGGTGAAGATTGCCATTCTCACCAATTCTTTAGCGGCCAATGATGTGGCGGTAGTTCATGCAGGCTATGCCCGCTGGCGTAAGAAATTGCTGCGACACGGTATAGAGTTATATGAGTTAAAACCGACCCAGGAAGGGCCGCCGGTACTGCACGATCGGGGGATAACCGGGAATTCCGGTTCCAGCCTGCATGCGAAAACCTTTAGCATTGACGGGGAGAAGGTCTTCATTGGTTCGCTCAATTTTGATCCCCGCTCCACGATGCTCAATACCGAGATGGGCTTTGTGATTGAGAGCAAAACCCTGGCACAGTTGATTCATAAGCGCTTTTCGCGTAGCCAGCGTCATGAGGCCTGGCAACTACGGCTGGACAAATTCGGGCGTCTGAACTGGATTGAGTACAAAGAGGGCAAAGAGATTGTGCACAAAAAGGAGCCCAAAACCCGCTTCTGGCAGCGCGTGCTGGTCCGCCTCACTTACTGGCTGCCGGTGGAGTGGCTACTGTAAAAGCTGCGCCGGACCATAATCCGGCGCACCGTGATTAGTTTGCGGCTTGTTTGACGCTTTCAGCCTTGTTCTGCGGTTTACCCGAGAAGAGGAAACGCAGCAGGGGAATGCGCAGATGAATTTCGTACAGCACAATCGCCAGGCCGACGACAAACACCAGTCCGGTAATAAATCCTAACAGGTTCGAACCGATATGCGGCGTAATGTATGCACCAAAGAAGAGCGTCAGTGGGTGGTGCACCAGGTAGATGAAGAGCGAGGCATTAACGAAATAGGTCACCCGTGACGATTTAAAATTCAGCAGGCGGTGGCCCAGCGCAAAGACCACATTTACCATCCACAGCCCAAGTAGCATGGTGATCACGCTTTCAGTTTCATACATCCAGGCATCGCCGCTGCCATATTTCTGATTCAACAGATAAGCCACAAATGCCAGCGCCGCACCCAGCGTACACCCGCGGGAAGGGGTGGTAAAAAGCGCCTTCAGCTGAGGATAGATAAAGGCCAGCGCGCCCAGGAGGTAGAAAGGCAGATAGTAGAGCGTCTGCATGACCACAAAGTTGAACATGCCGTCGCTAAGAATAGGGGGGTAGAGGATAAACAGCGTGCGACGCACCGCCGCGTAAGCGATGCCCAATAGCAGGAAGACAATCGACAGTTTACCCAGCGTAATTCGTTCAAACAGACCTTCGCTACGGGTAGCAAGGTGATGCCGCACGCGGCTAAAGATCCACAGACTAATGGTCGTTAATACCACCAGTACCAACAGGAACCAGAGATGTGAAATCAGCTCCCAGGCGAGGGTGTTGTATTTTTCATACCCGGAGAGGTTATGCCAGTCATCCGCTTTTCCCTTCACATACTGAAGCATGATGAATTGAGGTAGCGTGAGGAGCGGAATGGCGGTCAGCATCGGTATCCCGACGCGCTCAACACGCACTTTCCACCAGCGTTTCAGCGGATAGCGCAAAAACAGCATATAAGAGAAGTAGCCGGAGATAACAAAGAAAACCTGCATCCGGAAAGAGTGAATAAAGTCGTTAAACAGCGTTAGCCACCAGGAGGGCTCGGCGCTATTCACGTGCCAGACGTGGCTTGAATAGATCAATGAGATATGAAAGGGGATCCCCAACAGCATGAGCCATGCCCGAATGGAGTCGAGGAAATATTCACGTTGTGCAGGTGCTGTGCTCATATAACGTTGTGCATTCTCAGACTTTTCGTCTTATCCCTAAGGGTCATAGTGGTTACATTCGAGGCCAACCCTACACGAAGTCCGACACACTGTCTCCAGGATAAGCACGCAAAGTGAAAATGGGTTACTTTCACTTGCTTAATCCATGAGCCAGCGCGCTGAACAAAGCGGTGATTATGTTGTCGGAATGCCTGATTTTCCATTAAAATGGATCGGATCGATATAAGCACACAAAGGGGGAAGTGCTTACTTATTATGAAACATAAACCACAAATGATGAAAATGCGTTGGTTGGGGGCAGCTGTACTGTTGTCTCTATATACCTCATCGGCCTGGTCCTTTACCATCGACGACGTCGCAAAACAGGCAAAATCGATGGCGGGCAAGAGCTATGAAGCGCCAAAAAGTAACCTGCCCTCCGTTTTCCGCGACATGAAATATGCGGACTATCAGCAGATCCAGTTTAACCGCGACAAAGCTTACTGGAACAACACTAAGACCCCGTTCAAGCTTGAGTTTTATCACCAGGGGATGTATTTCGACACGCCAGTCACCATTAATGAAGTGACCGCCACGGCAGTGCGTAAAATCAAGTACAGCCCGGATTATTTTAATTTTGGCAACGTACAGCACGATAAAGACACGGTAAAAGATTTGGGCTTTGCTGGCTTCAAGGTGCTTTATCCTATTAACAGCAAAGATAAAAATGACGAAATCGTCAGCATGCTTGGCGCAAGTTATTTCCGCGTGATCGGTGCCGGCCAGGTGTACGGTATCTCTGCGCGCGGTCTGGCCATTGATACGGCGCTGCCCTCTGGCGAAGAGTTCCCGCGTTTTCGTGAGTTTTGGGTCGAGCGTCCAAAACCTACCGACAAGCGTCTGACGGTTTATGCACTGCTGGATTCCCCTCGCGCGACCGGCGCGTACCGTTTTGTGATCATTCCAGGCCGCGATACGGTGGTTGACGTTCAATCCAAAGTTTACCTGCGCGATAAAGTGGGCAAGCTGGGCGTTGCGCCATTGACCAGTATGTTCCTGTTTGGGCCGAACCAGCCCTCTCCGGCGACCAACTTCCGTCCTGAGCTGCATGATTCCAATGGACTGTCGATTCATGCCGGTAATGGCGAATGGATCTGGCGTCCACTGAATAACCCGAAACATCTGGCTGTTAGCAGCTTCGCGATGGAAAACCCGCAAGGCTTCGGCCTGCTGCAGCGTGGCCGCCAGTTCTCTCGTTTTGAAGATCTCGATGACCGCTACGACCTGCGCCCAAGCGCCTGGATTACGCCGAAGGGCGAATGGGGTAAAGGCAAGGTTGAACTGGTAGAGATCCCGACCAACGATGAAACCAACGATAATATCGTTGCGTACTGGACGCCGGATCAGCTGCCGGAAGCCGGTAAAGAGATGAACTTCAAGTACACCATCACGCTGAGCCGCGATGAAGACAAACTTCATGCTCCGGATAACGCGTATGTCATGCAAACGCGTCGCTCTACCGGTGATGTGAAGCAGTCGAACCTGATTCGTCAGCCCGATGGCACCATCGCATTTGTGGTGGATTTTGCCGGTCAGAACATGAAGACGCTTGCGCCAGATACCCCTGTAACCGCCCAGGCCAGCATTGGAGACAACGGTGAAATCGTTGAAAACAGTGTGCGCTATAACCCGGTCACTAAAGGGTGGCGTTTAACCTTGCGCGTGAAAGTGAAAGATGCGAAACAGCCGACTGAAATGCGTGCCGCTCTGGTGAACGCCGACCAGCCGCTGAGTGAAACCTGGAGCTATCAGCTACCTGCCAATGAATAAGACAACTGAGTATATCGACGCCATGCCGCTCTCTGACATAGAGAAAGCGGCATTGCCGAAGGACGATATCCGCGCGGTACACACCGCGCTGGATGCAGAACGTCACCCATATACCCGTGACGACGATACGCCGCTGGGCTCGGTCAAGGCTCGCCTTGAGCAGGCCTGGCCCGATTCGCTGGCTGAAGGGCAACTGATAAAGGATGACGAAGGGCGTACCCAGCTTGAGGCAATGCCGAAGGCGACGCGTTCTTCCATGTTCCCGGATCCGTGGCGCACGAACCCGGTAGGCCGCTTCTGGGATCGTCTGCGTGGGCGCGACGTTACGCCGCGCTATCTTTCTCGTCTCACAAAAGAGCAGCAGGCGAGCGAGCAAAAATGGCGTACCGTGGGCAGCATCCGTCGCTATATTTTGCTGTTGCTGACCGTGGCGCAAACCGTTGTCGCTACCTGGTACATGAAAACCATTCTGCCTTACCAGGGGTGGGCACTGATCAACCCGGCAGACATGCTCGATCAGGATCTGCTCGTCTCCTTTATGCAGATCCTGCCGTACATTCTGCAAAGCGGCATCCTGCTGCTGTTCGCCGTACTCTTCTGTTGGGTCTCGGCCGGTTTCTGGACCGCGCTGATGGGCTTCCTGCAGCTGCTGATAGGCCGTGACAAATACAGCATTTCGCACTCTACGGTGGGGGATGAACCCCTGAATCCCGAGCACCGTACTGCGCTGATCATGCCGATTTGTAACGAAGACGTGGATCGCGTCTTCGCCGGACTGCGCGCTACCTGGGAGTCGGTGAAAGCCACCGGTAACGCGGCGCACTTCGACGTTTATATTCTGAGCGACAGCTACAACCCCGATATCTGCGTTGCTGAGCAGAAAGCGTGGATGGAACTGATTGCGGAAGTGCAGGGCGAAGGGCAGATCTTCTATCGTCGCCGCCGCCGTCGTGTGAAGCGTAAAAGCGGTAACATCGATGACTTCTGCCGTCGCTGGGGTAACCAGTACAGCTATATGGTGGTGCTGGACGCCGACTCGGTTATGACGGGCGACTGTCTGACTGGTCTGGTGCGCCTGATGGAGGCGAACCCGAACGCTGGCATTATCCAGTCTTCGCCGAAAGCGTCGGGTATGGATACGCTGTATGCGCGTTGCCAGCAGTTTGCCACCCGTGTTTACGGGCCGCTGTTTACCGCGGGCCTGCACTTCTGGCAGTTGGGTGAATCCCACTACTGGGGCCATAACGCCATCATCCGTGTTCAACCCTTTATCGAGCATTGCGCCCTGGCGCCGCTGCCAGGCGAAGGGTCTTTTGCCGGTTCTATCCTCTCCCATGACTTCGTTGAAGCCGCCCTGATGCGTCGTGCCGGGTGGGGGGTGTGGATCGCTTACGATCTGCCAGGCTCCTATGAAGAGCTGCCGCCAAACCTGCTGGATGAACTGAAACGCGACCGCCGCTGGTGTCACGGGAACCTGATGAACTTCCGTCTGTTCCTGGTTAAAGGGATGCACCCGGTTCACCGTGCGGTGTTCCTCACCGGGGTAATGTCTTACCTCTCTGCGCCGCTGTGGTTTATGTTCCTTGCGCTGTCCACGGCGCTCCAGGTGGTGCATGCGCTCACCGAGCCGCAATACTTCCTGCAACCGCGCCAGCTTTTCCCGGTGTGGCCGCAGTGGCGCCCTGAACTGGCGATTGCGCTCTTTGCGTCAACCATGGTGCTGCTGTTCCTGCCGAAGCTGCTGAGTATTGTGCTCATCTGGTGTAAAGGCTCGAAGGAGTATGGCGGCTTTTTCCGCGTCACGCTCTCGCTGCTGCTGGAAGTGCTGTTCTCGGTGCTGCTGGCGCCGGTACGTATGCTGTTCCACACCGTGTTCGTGGTTAGCGCCTTCCTCGGCTGGGAAGTAGTCTGGAACTCACCGCAGCGTGACGACGACTCCACGCCGTGGAGCGAAGCCTTTATGCGTCATGGTTCGCAATTGCTGCTGGGTCTGGTTTGGGCAGTGGGTATGGCATGGCTGGATCTGCGTTTCCTCTTCTGGCTGGCACCGATTGTCTTCTCGCTGATTCTGTCGCCGTTTGTGTCGGTGATATCCAGCCGTTCAACGGTCGGTCTGCGTACCAAGCGCTGGAAACTGTTCCTCATTCCGGAAGAGTATTCGCCGCCGCAGGTGCTGGTTGACACTGACAGATTCCTTGAGCTTAACCGTAGCCGTTCGCTGGAAGATGGGTTTATGCACGCCGTATTTAACCCATCCTTTAACGCGCTCTCTACGGCGATGGCAACGGCCCGTCACCGGGCAAGTCAGGTGCTGGAGATCGCCCGCGATCGTCATGTGGAACAGGCGCTGAATGAAACGCCTGAAAAACTGAACCGTGACCGTCGTCTGGTGCTGTTGAGCGATCCGGTGACCATGTCGCGTCTGCACTATCGCGTCTGGTCAGCCCCGGAGAGATACTCGTCGTGGGTTAGCCATTACGAGACGCTGAAGCTTAATCCGTTGGCGCTGAAGGCGAAATAAGCCTGAGGTAAAAAAAATACCGGCCTGTGGGCCGGTATTTTTTTCTATGAGGTAACCATGAAAGTCATCATCGTCATCATGATGTCCCTGATGCTAACTGGATGCGGAAGCATCATTAGTCGCACCATCCCTGGACAGGGGCATGGTAATCAATATTATCCCGGTGTGCAGTGGGATGTACGCGATTCCGCATGGCGCTACCTGACGGTGCTGGACCTGCCGTTCTCGCTGATATTTGATACGCTGCTCCTGCCCATTGATGCCCATCACGGGCCGTACGAATAGTTAACGCTCGTCCCACTCGTCTGCCGCGGTTTGCCCCTCTTCGGTATCCAGCGGCGGTTCGAGCTGGAACTCACCTTCATCCCACTCATGGAGGGTATTCTCCTCCAGCCACTCCTGGCGCAGTTCAATTTCATCGAAATCGCCGTCGAAAACAGCCTGCGCTGCTTCGCCACTTAATACCGGCAGGCATTCCCCCTCCTGGCCATCGTCGGCAAAAAACTCGACCTGCCACATAATGTCCCCATCCTGCAGAACATATTTTTGAATATTGAGTTGCTCAATATTCGCATTCTCTTCCTCAATGCCTGGATTATTGGCGAGATACTCCTCGCGTGCAGCGTCAATAGCTTCTTCCAGCGTGGCGTACATAGTCATAAGTGTCTCCCTGTTTTCGACATAGCATTCAGGGAAAGGATAGCTTATCCACTGAAATTGCAAGTATGAATGCGCGGAAAGCCGTCAGCCATTTTTCTTAATGACGCACTGCCGGGGAGGAAGAAGGGGGATTTCGCGGCGATTTGCGCGTAGCTCTCGCCATGCTGAGCCAGGAATAGATGGCGTTAAAGAGCACGACGCAGGCCGTCACAATAAAGACGGCCCTGAAGCCGAAGCTCGCAGAGACACCGGCCCCCACCAGCGGCCCGGTGACATTACCAATATCGCGAAAAGACTGGTTATAACTGAATATCCGCCCGGCAATCTGGTTGGTGGAGTTGTAGACCAGCAGGGTCTGTACGGCGGGCAATAGCGCCCCGTCAGCGGCTCCTAACAGGAAACGTAATACGACCAGTTGCCAGGGGGACTGCACCATCGACATAGGAATCAGCAGCAGCACCGAAATGATCAGGGCTGCGATCAGGATTTTCTCTGGGCCAATGCGATCGCCGAGTTTACCCAGTCGCGGCGCACTGATCAGCGCCGCCACGCCGGGTACCGAGGCAATCATCCCGCTAATAAAGGCGATATTGCTCACGTTGCCCGCTAAATCGCGCACATAGAGCGTAAGGATGGGGGCTATAGAGCCGGTCGCAACCTGAATGATTAAGGTCGTGACAAAGAGACTTAACACCAGTTTCGGATTTTTCAGGGCGCCTATCACCTGACGCGCATGGAGCATCTCTTTCTTCGCCACCGGGGTAAAGTTTTCCCGAATGCACAGCAAGGTGACGATAAAACAGATGAACAGCACCGCCGCGGTGATAAAAAAGACCGGCCGCAGGCCATAAATATCGGCCATAAAACCGCCCGCCAGCGGGCCGAGGAGTGCGCCGCTTACCGCCCCGGTAGAGAGCGTACCCAGCGCCCAGCCGCTTTTATGTCGCGGTATCTGCGTAGCAATAAGCGCGTTGGCATTGGGCACAAACCCGCCCAGCAAGCCCAGCAAGGCGCGCAAAATCAGCAACTGCCAGACATTTTGTGCCAGCCCCATCAGCACCATGATAATGGACATGCCCAGCGCTGAGCGCAGCAGCATGATTTTGCGCCCTTTCCGGTCAGCAAGTCCGCCCCAGAAGGGGGAGGCAATGGCCGAAAAGAGAAAAGTAATGCTAAACACCAGCCCCGACCACATATTCAGCGCGCTATGGCCGGTCACCCCGAGCTGTTCGACATACAGCGGCAGAAAAGGCATGACCAGACTGAAGGCTGCGCCGGTTAAAAAACAACCGAACCACGCAACCGCGAGATTACGTTTCCAGTTTATAGGGGCATCTGAGGGCGACATAGCAATCCGCAATAATATTATGAGAGGTAATAAGCCTGCTAATTATGCGCCTGCGTGATGATTGCTGCAATGGAGGAGGGCTTTTATCGCTAAAAGAGAGGCGGCCTGCTGGCCGCCCCGGGGAGATTAATAGCGGGAGGGAACGCCCTCCGGCCGGGTTTTAAAGCGACGATGTAGCCACATATACTGTTCAGGTGCCAGCATGATGCACTTCTCCACAACCTCATTCATCCAGCGGGCGGTGGTCTCGGCATCGTCAAGCGGGGGAGCCAGCTCGGGCTCGAGCATCATAAGTTCATAGCCTTTACCGTCAGGTTTTCGCCGCGGTACGAAGGGAACAATCGCCGCTTTAGACATGCGCGCCAGCATCCAGGTACCGGAGGTCGTTGCTGCCTCTTCTACGGCAAAGAAGGGGACAAAGACGCTGGCGTTACGACCATAGTCATGATCTGGCGCGTACCAGATGACCTCACCTGATTTCAGGGCGCGAATCATCCCTTTCAGGTCTTTACGGTCAATCATGCTCTTATTGGAACGCATACGTCCCCAGGTTTGTAACCAGTCAATCACCGGATTGTCGTTGGGGCGATAAACGCCGATGCCGGGCGCCTGCATGCCAAAAATACGTGCACCGATTTCGAGGGTGAGGAAATGGACCCCAATCAACAGCACGCCGGTTTTATCGGCCTGAAGTTGATGCACCGGACCCATGCCGGTACCGGTGACGTCATACCAGCGTGCCATCCGCTTATCAGACCAGAACCAGGCCATGCCTGTTTCCATCAGCCCCATACCGACGGATTCAAAGTTTTTAACCACCATCTCATGGCGTGCCTTTGCGTCCATTTGCGGAAAGCAGAGCTCCAGATTGCGATCGGCAATGCGGGCACGGCGTTTCATCAGGCGCAGGGCAAGGTGGCCCAGAACACAGCCAAGGCGATAGATGATGGGGTAGGGCAGCTTTACCACTAACCATAATAAACCGATCCCCAGCCAGGTAGGCCAATAACGTGGATGGAGTAGCGCCATGGAAAATTGAGGTAAATGGGTCATGTTTTTCCTGTTCTTAAACGTCCTTATGCAGCATTGTCGCATTTTTCAATCTATTGCCCAAATTTCTGCAAAAAAAGCGATCTCATGTTGCGGGTAAAGCGCAAAACGAAATTTTGTGAGTCAGAAATGTAGCGCAAAATGAAGGGATGTAAATTCTCATTGTTTGCTATATCATGCGGCCCGATTTGATTCTCTAACGATTGCAGGAACCGTACACCATGCCAGTGTTACACAACCGCATTTCGAACGAGGAGTTAAAAGCGCGCATGCTGGCCGAAACAGAGCCGCGCACGACTATCTCGTTCTATAAATACTTCACCATCGTCAATCCGCACGAAACGCGTGACACCCTCTACAAAGCCCTGACTGCGCTGAACGTATTTGGCCGCATTTATCTGGCTAAAGAGGGCATCAATGCGCAGATTAGCGTGCCTGAAAGCAAAGTCGACGCGTTACGTGATTATCTCTACGGCTTCGATCCTGCACTGAATGGGCTGCGTCTGAACGTGGCGCTGGAAGATGACGGTAAATCCTTCTGGGTGCTGCGTTTGAAAGTGCGTGAACGCATCGTCGCCGATGGGATTGACGACCCGACCTTCGATGCCAGCGACGTGGGTGACTATCTGAAGGCGGCTGAAGTGAATGCCATGCTCGACGATCCCGATGCGGTGTTTATCGATATGCGTAATCACTATGAATATGAAGTGGGCCATTTCGAGGATGCGCTGGAGATCCCGGCAGATACCTTCCGTGAGCAACTGCCTAAAGCCGTTGAGATGATGCAGGAACATAAAGATAAAAAGATCGTTATGTACTGCACCGGTGGGATCCGTTGTGAAAAGGCCAGTGCCTGGATGAAGCACAACGGCTTCAATAAGGTGTGGCATATTGAGGGCGGCATTATTGAGTATGCCCGCCGTGCCCGTGAGCAGGGCCTGCCGGTACGATTTATCGGTAAAAACTTCGTCTTCGATGAGCGGATGGGTGAGCGAATTTCAGAGGATGTAATCTCGCAATGCCATCAGTGCGGTACATCATGCGACACGCATACCAACTGCAAAAACGACGGTTGTCATCTACTGTTTATTCAGTGCCCGGCATGTGCTGAGAAGTTTAATGGCTGCTGTAGTGAACTGTGCAGCGAAGAGAGCGCTCTGCCTGAAGAGGAGCAGCGCCGTCGCCGCGCGGGACGTGAAAACGGTAATAAAATCTTCAATAAGTCTCGTGGTCGTCTCAATACCCGCCTGGGTATTCCTGACCCGGAATAACGGCTGTCCGGCCCGGTTGCAGCGAGCAACCGGGCCGACTTCACTTACTTCTTCTGCACGCCTTCAACAGAAATAATCAGATCCACTTCCTGCGATGCCGGACCCAGATCGGTAGTGATATTAAAGTCCTTCAGACGGATTTTACCCTCAGCTTCAAACCCGGCGCGTTTGCCGCCCCACGGATCGTCGCCCTGACCAATCAGCTTCGCTGCCAGCGTCACTGGTTTAGTCACGCCGTTTAAGGTCAGGTTACCGGTGATATCCAGTCCGTCACCTGCTTTTTTAACTTCTGTAGACGCGAAAGTCGCCTGCGGGAACTTCGACACGTTCAGGAACTCTGCGCTGCGCAGGTGTTTATCACGCTCAGCGTGGTTAGTGTCTACGCTGTTGGTATTGATCGTGACATTCACTTTATCGGCAGCCGGATTTTTTTCATCGAAGGTAAAAGACCCATCGAAATCATTAAAGGTGCCGTACAGCCAGCTGTAGCCCAAGTGCTGGATGCGGAAGTTGACGAAGGCGTGCTGCCCTTGTTTATCAATTGTATAGTCTGCTGCAACGGCGGCGCCGGTGGTGAACAGCAGAGTTCCTAAGGTTAATCCCAGCAGGCTTTTTTTCATCTTATGCTCCAGAGTCAGACGACGCTTTACCCAACATACGTGTCAGGGTGGCATCTTTATCGATAACGTGATGTTTGATGGCGGCGAGGCCATGTAAAACGGAAAGAACAACCAGGCTCCAGGCGAGCCATAGATGTAGTGAACCCGCGAGATCCGCCTGCGTACCGGCATCTGCCAATAGTGCAGGGACATCAAACAGGCCGAATACGCTGATGGGCTTGCCGTCGGCGGTGGAAATCAGGTAGCCGCTAATTAGAATGGCAAAGAGTAGGCCGTAAAGGGCGATATGGGCCGAGGCGGCCGCCAGTCGGGTCAGGCGAGTCTGGCTTTGCAGCGGCGGCGGTACCGGGGAGACGTGGCGCCAGATAATGCGGATCACCAGACCCATCATCAACAGGATGCCAATGCTCTTATGCAGCTCGGGTGCCTGATGGTACCAGCCATCGTAGTAGCTAAGCGTGACCATCCACAACCCGAGGCCAAACATGGCATAAACGACAATGGCCGTGACCCAGTGTAATAAAAGGGAAATAACACCATAGCGTGTCGGGGAATTACGTAACTGCATAGTCAGTACCGCAATAATATTAATGTGCGGTCAACATGACGTGTCAGAAATAGTAATGCAAATGATATTTAATAATAATGACTATTAATTTTTATCTTTCAGTTACTTTGATGATGACAGGGATTTTACATCAGCTTTTTCGTAAAAAATGAAATGTTTAGCAGCTCTGCAGCAGGTTTCATTGGGTTAATAACATTCAAATTATTTGCGATGAATTTATAGTTATTTTAAGAAATGTAAGGTTGTGTCAGGGGTTATGCCGCATAGAACAGAATATAAACGACATCGATAACGGCTAATAATGACCACAGCACAATATAGAGCATCAGATGCTCACGAATATTGTTGATCAGATAGTTAAGCAGGCGTCGCATTCACTTCCCATTTGCGAAAAGTTAAAGGCTTCGGCATCCCGAAGCCTGGGACAATTATCAGCGAAAGCGTGCTAAGGAGAAGGGCGTCAGATCAAACGACGGCGTGATATCCTGGGCAAATTGCGCGGCAATCTCACCCAGTACGCTGGCAAACTTAAAGCCATGACCGCTGAGGCCGGTGATCAGCAACGTATTATCATGCCCTGGCAGCGTATCGATAATAAAATCTTCGTCTGGGGTGTTGTCATAGGTGCAGGCTGCTCCATGCAGCAGACCGCCTACGCCCGGCAGTACATTCCGTAAGTATGTAAAACACTCCGATCCATCACTGGCTATGGCACCAAAGGGGACGCGTTCTTGCTGGGACGTGATGGGTTGCCCGCCGTTATGTTTACCGATCTTGAGTTCATCATTTTCAGCAGGAAAACCGTAGAACTGATTGCCGTCTGGCAACTCGCCGGTAAACGCCGGGAAGTGGTTTTTACTGCTGTAGCGGCCATCGGCCTGGAACCACGCAAAGACTTTGCGCACTGGCTGCACTGGCAGGTCAGGCACCAGGCTAGAGACCCAGGTCCCCGAACTGACCAGCAGTCGATGCGCGCTATATGCACCATCAGCCGTTTCTACCGTCACCTCATCATCACCATGCTGAATGCGGCTCACCGGGCAGTTAAACAGCTGCGCGCATCCGGACTCTTTCGCCAGAGCAATCCAGGTCTTAATCGCCAGTTCGCTACGTAATACCCCAGAACTGCCTTCAAACAGACCGACATAGTTCTCAGGCACCCGAATTTCAGGCCAGCGCGCCATAATGGCCTCGCTGCTCATAGACTCTACGTTGAGGTTAAACTTCTGCGCGCTCTGGGCGACATTTGTCAGAAATTCAGAATCAGCAGGGCCCAGGTTGATCACGCCGGTACGCTCAAAGACGGCCTCACCACTAATCTCTGCCAGCTCATCCCACAGCGCCTGCGCGCGTAACACCATCGGGACATAGCGCTCACCTTCGCCGTAAGCGTGACGAATCAGGCGGGTATCACCATGGTGGCTCCCTTCGGTGTGTGGCGGCATATGGGCATCTATCATCAATACCTTCAGCCCGGCACGCGTTGCATAATAACCTGCGGCGGCGCCGACGGAACCACTGCCAATAATGATTAGATCGTATTTCATATAAATCTCTTTACGCTGCACTTTACATAGCAGAGTAATTAACATGGCGGGGTTATACAAGGGAGAAATAAATAAGGCACCCTGAGGTGCCTGTTGAGTGAAAAATGGGCATATTCTTAATGTCGACGATACTCATTTTCCTGATAGTCACCAGATTCTATTTTTGCAATTCCTGCTTCTAAAATAGAAATAAACTGGCGTGCGACATCTGTTGTTAACCACAGAGTCTGCCCAACCTCCGCTTCTTCACGGTCCGCCTGATTTGGGGTCTGGTAGTGTAAGCGCAACATCAGCGCGTCGTAGCTGTCTACGGTGCTAATATCCCAGCCGACGAGAGGATGGGTCTGGATGACTTCATTATTCTTTTCCATCTTAACCCCCTTAATACGTGTTAGAAGACAACGACTTTGAGGTTCAATGCGTGTTTTTCTGAAGCTACTTCAGTATACATTAAATAAGGGTTCTGATCGGAAAAAGAAACCATCGCAACGTAAATAGTTACATTTTAGGAATGTTCGAACAATAAATCACCGTGATGCTCACGATTTTAAAAGAAGTCTGGCAGGGCGGGGAACTTTCTTAAAACGAAACGAAAAAAAGCCGGGGCGACCCGGCAAAAAACACAATGAGGGCGTAAAACTTAATCGGTAATAAACCAGTCGTCAGCGCTTTCCCAGGTCTCCTGGAGGATTTCGCTGATGCGCTCTTTATCTTCTTTGGCACCACCTAATACTGACAGGTTATTGGCGGCAGCATAACGCACGGTAACGGCACCATCGCGCTCGGGAAAGGAATCGTTGATACGACGGGATAATTCACCCGCCAGCGCATCCAGCGCGCCGGCAGGCATGGCTGTGGTTCTGGCGATCGTGACTTCAATACGCATAATAACCCCCTGTGCAATATACTGTGTATTTATACAGTTCTATTGATGCCAACGCAACAGGGGGCGACCATTTTTTTAACCTTTAACCGTCCATTGCACCTTTTCACCCGCCAGGAATGGAATTACGGTGTCATCCGTCAGGGCAATCGACTCCACCACCTGGCTCTCTTCGCGCACCAGTTCAACGAACGTATCGTTAACCGGCAGGTTGTAGAATTTCGGGCCGTTAAGCGAGCAGAAAGCTTCGAAATGTTGCAAGGCATTCATCTCCTCAAAGACCTGGGCATAGCTCGCCAGTGCGGTAGGCGCATTAAAGCAGCCTGCACAGCCGCAGCTGGCCTCTTTGCGATGACGTGCATGCGGCGCGGAGTCTGTACCCAGGAACACGCGGTCAAAACCGCTGGCGACCAGCTCACGCAGCGCCTGCTGGTGGATATTACGCTTCAGGATCGGCAGGCAGTACAGATGCGGACGCACGCCGCCAACCAGCATATGGTTGCGGTTAAACATCAGGTGCTGCGGGGTAATGGTTGCCGCCAGACGCTCGTTGCCCTCGCGGACATAATCTGCGGCATCTTTAGTGGTGATGTGTTCAAACACCACTTTCAAACCCGGCAGGCGCTGGCGAAGCGGTTCCATCACGGTATCGATAAAGCGGGCTTCACGATCGAAGATATCGATGTCGGCATGGGTCACTTCACCGTGCACCAGCAGCGGCATACCCAGTTTCTCCATGCGCTCCAGTACCGGCATAATGGCATCGACGCTGGTCACGCCGTGGCTGGAGTTGGTGGTGGCGTTTGCCGGATAGAGTTTGGCGGCGGTGAAAACCCCTTCGGTAAAGCCGCGCTCAATCTCTGCCGGATCCAGCGTGTCAGTCAGGTAGCAGGTCATCAGCGGCGTAAAGTTATGCCCGGCCGGTACGGCAGCGAGGATGCGGTCGCGATAGGCAATAGCGGCATCAACGGTAGTGACTGGCGGTACCAGGTTAGGCATGACAATCGCGCGGCCATAAATTTCACTGGTATAAGGCACGACGGTGGCCAGCATGTCGCCATCACGCAGATGGATATGCCAGTCGTCAGGACGGCGGATTTTCAGAACCTGGGGATGTGCAGTCATTAGTATGCTCCGGCTTGGTAGGAATCAGTCATGAAGGCTGTTTTTTGCCGGACACAAAGGATAGGCGGAAACGTTTTCGTTTGCACTCTTTTTCCAAAAAAAAGGCGCCGAAGCGCCGTTATATTTACTCAGTGAAGGGGATTATGATTTCTCCCGGCTTCACTTCAATGCCTTTGGCATATTTCTTCGCCAACGCTTCGCCTTTGCTCTTATCTTTACTCAGGATATAGGCTGGCTGTTTATTGAAGTAGCTGCGCAGCGACTGGTTGAGATAAGGCATCAGGGTCTGAAGTACCGGTTTCATTTTCTCCGGCGTGACGACCGCATCGGCAATCTCCATCTCCTGCAGATAAATCGCCCCTTCTTCTTTGTTGAAGACCGGCAGCGCTTTTAATTTGAGCTGAATATTGGCCTTCTGGCTGCCAAACAGGGAGTTCATGTCCAGGCTGGCATCACCGGAGAGCATCACTTTGTTTGGCTCTTCCCGGCCAATCTTACTGTCCAGGTTGGTCAGTACAATATGCGCATCCGCCACGCCGGGGACGCCGATATCTTTGGCAAAATTATTATGTTTCTGAAGCGCCTGGTTAATTTCCTGCTCGCTGACGGTGTACTGAGTAAGCTGATTGCAACCAACCAGCAGGCCGCTCACTATAAACGCAGCGGCAATAACGATTTTCTTCATGTTTTTCCTCAACATAATGTCAGCACTTAACGCCCGGCGAGCCAGTATGTCAGGCGAGAGTGTTACAGACCAGCAGAAAAAGCTGAAATCAACGGGCGGGCAGAGGGTGCCCGCCCGTCCGGGCTTACAGTGCCTGGGAAGAGAGAAGGTTGATTTGGGTCTGCTTCGCCATGTTATCGCGATAGTCCGCGACCCGCGTTGGCCAGGTAATGCCCGCGACCAGCGTCAGGTTACGCAGCAGTGGGAAGAGGTGAATATCATCGTCAGATAACTCGCCATTGACGGCGTTAGGCTGGACGATGAGCTTGTCCAGCGCCCGCAGGTCATCGCTGATATTTTTTACCAGACCGGCGGTGTGGGCCATATGCTCATCAAAGCTGCCGATAGCGGCCTCTTTCTTCTCAACGAAGTACGCACGGGCCTCTGGTGTAGAAAACTCATCAAACGCAGATTTCGCGAAGCGGGGGATAAGCAGACGATTCACGTAACCGTTCACTTTGCGTAGCCACTCTTCAATGGCGGGGTTTTGCTTGCCAGTGAGCAGCGGCTTGCCATCAAGCTGGTCGACATAGTGGACGATATCCATGCTTTCGGGCAGGTAACGGCTGTCGTCTTTTTGCAGGATGGGGGCCATTTTCTTACCAATCATCCGCGTGGGCGTTGCTTCGTCATCATTCTGCAGCGTGATGAGTTCGACGGGTAGATTCTTCAGACCAAAAATCATTCGGGCTTTAAGACAGAACGGGCAGTGATCGTAAATATAAAGTTTCACGTTTCTCCTCCAGTTGTTGACCATCAATAGTCAGTATGGAGGAGAAAAAAGCATGAGACAAATCAGGCCCCAGGCTCCAGCATGGTGCCCGCGCTACGTTTGTGGCTGAACTGCCAGCCCAGCGCGAAGAAGGTGATCACCCCGATCACCGCCAGCATCACCCAGGGTAACTCCGGCTGACTGAATGCTTTGCCGGCATCAAACAGCCAGCCGCCGCCTGCATAACCCAGCGCACCGCCAATCGCCAGTCCGAGGCGGCTAAAGCCCATATAGCTACCACGTGCACGGGCATCCGCCAGCTGGGCGCTCAGGGTTTCACGTGCCGGTTCGGCGATGATCGAGCCAATGTAAAAAGTGCAGATCAGAATAAACAGCTGCTGTAGCGAGCTGACCATCCCGATCGGCAGCATGCTGATCGACATTAACAGCAGTCCAGCCATTAACCGGTGCTCCAGACGAAACCGCTTTTCGCTCCAGCGGGCAATCGGATAGAGCAGAGTCAGCGACAGGCTGGCTTCGATGGCATACATCCATTTCACCGCTGCCGGAGAGCCGGCGATATCGTTGACCATGATGGGCAGCATAAGCATGACCTGCACCGCCAGCATGTAATAGCCCGCCAGGGTCAGCACGTAGGTGACGAAGCGTTTGTCCCGCAGCACCCGGCCCATCCCTTCGCGCACCGGGGCCTTAACGGTGGAGAGTTTCCACGCAGGCAGTAGCCAGGCGTTGAAGCCCGCGCACAGGATAAAGAGGACGGCACCTACGGCGCAGACCAGGCGGAAATCATACTGCAGTAGCCAGCTACCCAGCAGGGCGCCAATCACCGCGCCGGCACTGTCCTGCATCATCAACAGGGAGAAAAACCGTCCACGCTGCTGCGGGCGAATCAGTTTGACCACCAGCGCGGTGCGCGGTGGGTCAAATAATGTTCCTCCGAGCCCGGAGATAAGGCAGGAGGCCCAGAGTATCCAGGGTTCGTGAGCAATGCCCATGGTGGCAAACCCGGCCGCACGTAGCAGCATGCCGGTGACGATCATCGGTTTGGCGCCGAAGCGGTCGGCAATCGCGCCACCAAAGATCCCCAGCCCTTGCTGCACAAACTGGCGCAGGCCGAGGGCAATACCGACCATTAATGCCGCCCAGCCCATTTGATCCACAAAGCGAATCGAAATCAGAGGGAATACGACAAAAAAGCCCAGTACTACCAGCATATTATCGACGAGAAGGAAGTATTTACCCAGGTTCCGGGCCTGCGAGATGCGGGACATTTCCCCTCCGGGAAATTAAAAGGTAAGCGCGCTAATATTCTGCGGGGTTATGAACATTTTTCCCACTGTCCCGGCGACAATATTTTTTTATCAAACGAAGACTTTGATTGGCGCTTTTCATCGTAAAGTGTGAAAAGTCACGAAAATGGTATGTCACTGTTTTCACAGACGGCAACCGCACAGGTATAGTAAAGATAACGGGCCGAGGTTGTAACGGGAAGGAGTGGTATCGATGTTTGGCTATCGCAGTAATGTGCCGAAGGTGCGCCTGACGACCGACCGGCTGGTTGTGCGTCTGGTGCACGAGCGTGATGCCTGGCGTCTGGCGGATTATTACGCCGAGAATCGTCAGTTTTTAAAACCCTGGGAGCCCATTCGGGATGAGAGCCACTGTTATCCCTCCGGGTGGCAGGCGCGCCTGGGAATGATTGCAGAGTTCCATAAGCAGGGCTCGGCATTCTATTTCGCGCTGCTCGATCCCGATGAAAAAGAGATCATCGGCATCGCCAATTTTTCCAACGTGGTGCGCGGGTCTTTTCATGCCTGCTATCTCGGCTATTCAATTGGCCAGAAGTGGCAAGGGCAGGGGTTGATGTTCGAGGCGCTCTCCGCCGCCATTCGCTATATGCAGCGCACCCAACATATTCACCGCATTATGGCGAACTATATGCCGCACAATCAGCGCAGCGGCGATCTGCTGGCGCGTCTCGGCTTTGAAAAAGAGGGATACGCGAAAGATTATCTATTGATAGACGGCGAGTGGCGCGATCATGTCCTGACGGCGCTCACAACCAAAGAGTGGAGCTCAGGACGCTAAGGAGATGTCATGAAATATCAGTTATCGCTTATGGAAGCGCGGGTGATCGGCAGCCTGCTTGAAAAACAGATCACTACCCCTGAACAGTATCCCCTGTCGATCAATGCCGTGACGCTTGCCTGTAACCAAAAAACTAACCGCGAGCCGGTGATGAACCTTGCAGAACATGAGGTTCAGGATCTGCTTGATGCGCTGGTCAAGCGCCACTATCTACGAACAGTGAGCGGGTTCGGCAACCGCGTCACAAAGTACGAGCAGCGTTTCTGCAACTCTGAATTTGGCGACCTGAAACTCAATCCCGCCGAGGTGGCGGTCATTACCACACTGCTGTTGCGTGGGCCTCAAACCCCGGGTGAACTGCGCAGCCGGGCCGCGCGGATGTATGAATTTGCCGATATGCAGGAGATTGAGCAAACGCTGGAACATCTGGCCTCCCGCGAAGACGGGCCCTATGTCTTGCGTCTGCCGCGGGAGCCGGGCAAACGTGAGAGCCGTTATATGCATCTCTTTAGCGGCAATGTCGAAACGCTGATAAACGTGGTTGAGGCGGTGGCGCCGGTAGAGGATGAGAGCCTGCTTGCCCGCGTCGAGGCGCTGGAAGGTGAAGTCGCCGACCTAAAACAGCGGCTCGATTCGCTGCTGGCACATCTGGGAGATTAACTGTGACAAAATTACGCGTAGGTGTTGTAGGGTTGGGCGGCATTGCTCAGAAAGCCTGGCTGCCGGTATTGAGCGCCGCCACCGACTGGACGCTGCAGGGGGCCTGGTCTCCGTCGCGGGATAAAGCGCTGCGTATCTGTGAGACCTTCCGCATGCCCTATGCCGGCTCGCTGACCGAACTGGCCCAGCAGTGCGACGCGGTCTTTGTTCATACCTCTACGGCTACCCATTACCAGGTGGTGAGCGAACTGCTCAACGCCGGCGTGCATGTCTGCGTAGATAAACCGCTGGCAGAAAATATTCAGGATGCCGAGCGTCTGATTGAACTGGCCGCGCGGAAAAAACTCACCCTGATGGTGGGCTTCAATCGCCGTTTTGCCCCCCTGTATCAGTCGCTGAAAAGTCAGCTCTCTGGCGCGGCTTCTCTGCGAATGGATAAGCACCGCGCTGACAGCGTCGGCCCCGGCGATCTGCGCTTCACGCTGCTCGACGACTATCTGCACGTGGTAGACACCGCACTGTGGCTGGCAGGCGGTAACGCGCAGCTCGATAGCGGCACCCTGCTGGCGAACGAGCAAGGCGAGATGGTCTATGCCGAGCACCATTTCAGTATTAACCATTTGCAGATTACAACCGCCATGCATCGGCGGGCGGGCAGTCAACGGGAGTGGGTTCAGGCCGTCACCGACGGTGCGCTGGTGGATGTCACCGATATGCGTGAGTGGCGAGAAGAGAGAGGGCAGGGGGTGGTACACCGCCCGGTACCGGGCTGGCAGAGTACGCTGGAGCAGCGGGGTTTTGCAGGCTGCGCGCATCACTTTATTGAGTGCGTGCAAAATCAGACCATTCCGGAGACGGCGGGCGAGCAGGCCATTATGGCTCAGCGCATCGTCGAGAAGCTGTGGCGCGAGGCGATGAGCGAGTAACCATTATCTGCGGGTTCAACCCCTGTAACATCTGCCGATAGTAATTCCCCGGAATCCAGGTAGACTAAGCGCTTCTTTCAACGCCTGCACTGCAGGCGTTTTGCCGTGTGGTTGTGGAAATTCACGTTAATGAACCTATTAAAATCGCTGGCCGCCGTCAGCTCGATGACCATGTTTTCTCGCGTGCTGGGCTTTGCACGCGATGCCATTGTGGCGAGGGTTTTTGGTGCAGGCATGGCGACCGATGCCTTCTTCGTCGCCTTTAAGTTGCCCAACCTGCTGCGTCGTATCTTTGCTGAAGGGGCTTTCTCGCAGGCGTTTGTCCCAATCCTGGCTGAGTACAAAAGTAAGCAGGGCGAAGATGCCACCCGGGTGTTTATCTCTTACGTTTCGGGTCTGCTGACCCTGGCGCTGGCCATCGTCACCGTGGTGGGGATGTTGGCAGCGCCGTGGGTCATCATGGTGACCGCGCCAGGCTTTGCCAACACGGCGGACAAATTTGCTCTCACCACCCAGCTGTTGCAGATCACTTTCCCCTATATTTTGCTTATATCGCTCGCCTCTCTGGCAGGGGCGATTCTCAATACCTGGAACCGCTTCTCGGTACCGGCGTTTGCCCCCACGTTCCTCAATATCAGCATGATCGGATTTGCGCTGTTTGCCGCGCCGCACTTTAACCCTCCGGTGCTGGCCCTTGCCTGGGCGGTGACCGTCGGCGGCGTGTTGCAGCTGGCTTATCAGCTACCGCATCTGAAGAAAATTGGCATGCTGGTCTTGCCGCGCATCAACCTGCGCGATGCCGGAGCGATGCGTGTCGTCAAACAGATGGGGCCGGCGATCCTGGGCGTCTCCGTTAGTCAGATCTCGCTGATTATCAACACCATTTTTGCCTCCTTCCTTGCCTCAGGATCGGTTTCATGGATGTATTACGCCGATCGTCTGATGGAGTTTCCCTCTGGCGTGCTGGGCGTGGCGCTGGGCACCATCTTGCTGCCGTCGCTGTCGAAAAGCTTTGCCAGCGGCAATAATGATGAATATTGCCGCCTGATGGACTGGGGGCTGCGGCTCTGCTTCCTGCTGGCACTTCCCAGTGCGGTTGCGCTGGGGATCCTGGCCAAGCCGCTGACCGTGTCGCTGTTCCAGTACGGCAAATTTACCGCGTTTGATGCGGCCATGACCCAGCGGGCGCTCATTGCCTATTCGGTAGGACTGATGGGGCTGATCGTCGTGAAAGTGTTGGCGCCGGGCTTCTATTCGCGCCAGGACATCAAAACGCCGGTCAAAATTGCCATTGTGACTTTAATTATGACCCAGCTGATGAACCTGGCGTTTATTGGCCCTCTTAAGCACGCTGGCCTGGCACTCTCTATCGGTCTGGCGGCATGTCTTAACGCCGCGCTGCTCTACTGGCAATTGCGTAAACAGAAGATCTTTACTCCGCAGCCGGGTTGGGCACGTTTCCTGGTGCGTCTGGTGATAGCGGTGTTGGTGATGGCGGCGGCATTAGTGGGCATGCTGCATGTTATGCCGGATTGGGCGCAGGGCACGATGCTCTATCGACTGCTGCGGTTAATGGCGGTCGTGGTGACCGGCGTGGTGGCTTACTTTGCGACCCTGGCCATTCTCGGTTTTAAAGTGAAAGAGTTCACCCGCCGTACGGCGTAACGAAAAAAGGGGAGTCACAGACTGTGCTCCCCGTTCCTCTCTCGCTGGCGCGATTAGATAGAAAACTTCTTACCGCCGCCGCCGCGCGAGGCGGACTGTTGTCCATTCGCGCCATACAGGCCTGGCTCCTGATGTGGCTTCAGAACCTCCAGCGCCTGCTGGTTGCGGGTAATCTGTCCTTCCAGTAACCAACCATTGTGCTGGTTAAGGTCGCGCAACTGCTGGGTTTTTTCTGTAATTGTCTGCCAGCGTTCGGCGAAATCATCATTCGCACTACGTTGGGAGACTTGCTCAGCGCGACGCTGCTGCTCCAGGTAATCCAGAGTGGCGAGCAGCGAACTTTTATCTTCAGTAATTCGCTGAAGTGCGCTGCCGCTGATATGCCCGGCAGAGAGCTGTTGTTGTTCAGCATCCATTACCGTTTTCAGGTCATTAAGAATGACCGTCATTTGATCCAGTATTTCCGAGAGACGACTCATACGGTTTTTACTCTAAGAAACTTTGCGCTTCCTGAATCAGCGCGTCAGCAATTTTGCTGGTATCCATTTTTAGTTCGCCATTACGAATAGCGGTTTTCAGCGCGTCAACGCGTTCCATATTAATATCGTTGCTACCCGGCTGCATCAGCTTCGCCTGGGCATCGCTCAGCGTCACGCTGGTGCTGTTAGCCGACGCCGTTTTTTCAAGGCGAGTTTTTGGCGTGGCAGTGTCATTCGTTTCGCGAGTTTGTACAGTGCTAACCGGCTTTACGGGCGATGTACGATCAATGCTCATTGTGTTGTCCTCATAGAGGGTTCGCGGCGTTGGTGCCTGACATCATCATTTGTTACTACTTTATCGGCAGCCGCCGCAAAATCTTTAAAAAGATTATAGGTTAATCAGAATATTCCCATCAGAACCGACCGTTCCACTGACCACCTGGCCGGAAGCCATACGCACGCGGGCATTCTGCGCCACCGCTGCGTTGTTCAACGCCTTGCCTTCACTGTTCACGCTAAAGCCGTCTCCGCTGGCGACAACCATCACGCGTTGACCGGCTTTAATACGCCATGACTGACGCAGCATACTCAATTGCAGCGGCTGCCCTGGCGCCACATCGCGAAGCGTGACGGCATCTTGCGCCTGGTTGATATCCAGCATGGTGCGCGGTGGCAACTGATCCAGTCTGCCGCGCTTAAGCGTTACGCTACCGGGCTGCAACACGCTGCCGCGAGCAATCACCTGGGAGGCGACAACATAATTGCCCATCGCCTGAACTGCAACCTGAATGTAGCGCTTCTCATTGGCGCAACGTGTCTGCACGCTGAGATTGCCCCACAGTCTGGCACTGCCCGGTACGCTAAATGAGGGCTGCTCACAGCTGGGCAGCAGGTTAGCCGGGGAACGAATGGTCACGGTGACCTCATCGCTAATGCCGGCCAGCCGCTGGGCAAAAAATGCCGTCAGCTGCGCGTCCAGATCCTGCGCAGAGGAGAGGGCGCTCCAGAGCAATAAGGTTGCCGCAAGACCACGTTTGAAAATGCGCATCATAAAATACCCGCCAGTTCCAGGATGAGAGGGATTCTACCTGTCGTCCTTTCTCATCAACGCAATAAATAGCGACGCATTTTGCGCTTATTCCGTCGATAAGGGTGACGGGTTGAGATTTAAGCTGTGAACTGAAATTTTGCCATCAGCGGAGGAGACATGCTCGATAAACTCGACGCCGCGCTACGTTTTCAGCAGGAAGCGCTCAACTTACGCGCCCAGCGTCAGGAGATTCTGGCCGCCAATATCGCGAACGCTGATACCCCCGGGTTTCAGGCGCGCGATATTGATTTTTCCAGTGAACTTAAAAAAGTGATGGAGCGTGGACGGGCCGAAAACACCGGCGTTGCCCTTGCGCTGACATCTGCACGCCATATTCCCGCTCAGGTCGTTAACACCCCGACCACCGATTTACTTTACCGCGTTCCCGATCAGCCATCTCTCGACGGCAACACCGTAGATATGGACCGGGAGCGTACGCAGTTTGCCGATAACAGCCTGAAGTACCAGATGGGGCTGACCGTTCTCGGTGGACAAATTAAAGGCATGATGAATGTCCTGCAGGGAGGCAATTAATTTTGGCTTTACTGAATATTTTTGATATCGCCGGTTCCGCGTTGACCGCCCAGTCCCAGCGTCTGAACGTGGCTGCCAGTAACCTGGCAAACGCCGACAGCGTGACGGGCCCAGATGGTCAACCCTACCGTGCAAAACAGGTTGTTTTCCAGGTCAATGCTGCGCCAGGCGCAGCGACCGGTGGGGTAAAAGTCGCTGATGTGATCGAGAGCCAGGCGCCGGACAAACTGGTGTACGAGCCAGGCAATCCGCTGGCCGATGCCAATGGCTACGTCAAAATGCCAAACGTGGATGTCGTGGGTGAGATGGTGAACACCATGTCTGCCTCCCGCAGCTACCAGGCAAACGTTGAAGTACTCAATACCGTCAAGGGCATGATGCTCAAAACGCTTACTCTCGGTCAGTAAAGGAGACTCGCATGTCCATTGCAGTCAATATGAATGACACCACCAATGCTACCAGCGCAGCCAGCTCCAGCTCGTTGACGGGTAGCAAAGCGTCGGATCTGCAGAGCAGCTTCTTAACGCTACTGGTGGCGCAGTTGAAAAACCAGGACCCCACCAACCCGATGCAGAATAACGAACTGACCACGCAGCTTGCGCAGATCAGTACCGTTAGCGGCATCGAAAAACTGAACACCACCCTGGGCTCTATCTCCGGCCAGATCGACAACAGCCAGTCTCTGCAGGCGAGCAGCCTGATTGGTCATGGCGTGATGATCCCGGGTAGCACCATCCTTGCCGGTACCAACACTACCGACGGTACCAGCAATACGTCGACAACGCCGTTTGGCGTTGAGCTGCAGCAGCCTGCCGACAAAGTGACAGCCACCATTACCGATAAGGCTGGCGCCGTCGTTCGCACCATTGACATTGGTGAACTGAAAGCGGGTGTTCACACCTTTACCTGGGATGGCACGCTGGCCGACGGCACGACCGCGCCGAACGGCTCTTATAACGTTGCCATTTCTGCCAGCAGCGGCACGACCCAGTTGGTGGCACAACCTCTGCAGTTTGCGCTGGTTCAGGGCGTCACGCGGGGTAGCGATGGCAACAAACTGGATTTGGGTACCTACGGTACCACCACGCTCGACCAAGTTCGGCAGATTATCTAAGCCTTAATACTTATCAGGAGTAAGTCATGGCCTTTTCTCAAGCGGTCAGCGGCCTGAATGCTGCGGCCACCAACCTCGATGTCATTGGTAACAACATTGCCAACTCCGCGACCTATGGTTTTAAATCCTCAACCGCCTCTTTTGCGGATATGTTTGCGGGTTCTAAAGCGGGTCTGGGCGTCAAAGTGGCCGGCATCACCCAGGATTTCACCGACGGCACTACGACCAACACCGGCCGTGGCCTGGATGTTGCCATTAGCCAGAACGGTTTCTTCCGTATGGTCGACAGCAACGGTTCCGTGTTCTATAGCCGTAACGGCCAGTTCAGCCTGGATGAAAACCGTAATCTGGTGAACATGCAGGGCCTGCAGCTGACCGGTTATCCGGTCGCGGGTACGCCACCAACGGTGCAGACCGGTGCGAACCCACAGGCTATTTCCGTTCCAAATAACTTGATGGCGGCGAAATCCACCACTACAGCAACTCAGCAGATTAACTTGAACTCTACCGACAGCATACCGACGAAAGCATTCGATCCGACTGACCCTGATAGCTACAACAAAAAAGGGACCGTGACGGTGTTTGATAGTCAAGGTAACGAGCATAATATGAACGTTTATTATGTTAAAACCGAGGACAACAAGTGGGATCTGTATACCCAAGATAGCAGCGTAGCGAATTCTCCCTTCGCGAAAAAAGCAGTCATGAACTTTAACGAGAACGGTAATCTGACCTCAGTTAATGATTATATTCCGGATACGGCGAATCCTGGCGATGTTATCGAAGGACCAGCTAATACTGATCCTGCTTTGGGTATTAGAATCGCTACTGACTCAGTCAGCGGTGCGACGCCTGCAACATTCTCCCTGAGCTTCCTCAATTCCATGCAGCAAAACACCGGTGCTAATAACGTAGTTGCTACCACGCAGAACGGTTATAAGCCAGGCGATCTGGTCAGCTATCAGATCAACGATGACGGTACCGTTGTGGGTAACTACTCCAACGAACAGACCCAGGTTCTGGGCCAGATCGTGCTGGCGAACTTCGCCAACAACGAAGGTCTGCAGTCCGAAGGTAATAACGTCTGGTCTGCGACCCAGTCTTCTGGCGTGGCGCTGCTGGGTACCGCCGGTACCGGCAACTTCGGTTCACTGACCAACGGTGCGCTGGAAGCCTCGAACGTGGATCTGAGTAAAGAGCTGGTGAACATGATCGTTGCGCAGCGTAACTACCAGTCGAACGCGCAGACCATCAAAACCCAGGACCAGATCCTCAACACGCTGGTTAACCTTCGCTAAGTGGCTGACGGGATAGCTTAATGGATCACGCAATATATACCGCGATGGGCGCTGCCAGTCAGACGCTCAATCAGCAGGCAGTGACCGCCAGTAACCTGGCTAACGCCTCGACACCCGGATTTCGTGCCCAGCTCAATGCGCTGCGTGCGGTACCGGTAGAAGGCTTGTCCTTGCCAACGCGTACGCTGGTCACCGCCTCGACGCCGGGCGCAGATATGACCCCTGGCCAAATGGACTACACCTCGCGTCCGCTGGACGTGGCGCTGCAGCAGGATGGCTGGCTGGCGGTACAGACCGCAGACGGTACAGAAGGTTATACCCGTAACGGTAACATTCAGGTGAATGCGGCGGGACAACTGACGATTCAGGGGCGTCCGGTGATTGGCGAAGCAGGACCGATCGCCGTGCCGGAAGGCTCTGAGGTCACTATTGCCGCAGACGGAACCATCTCTGCACTTAACCCGGGCGATCCGCCGAATACGGTGGCACCGGTCGGCCGTCTGAAGCTGGTAAAGGCCGAGGGTAACGAAGTGCAGCGTGGCGACGACGGTATCTTCCGTCTGACGCAGGCGGCTCAGGCAACCCGAGGCGCAGCCCTGCAGGCTGACCCAACCATTCGCGTTATGTCTGGCGTACTGGAGGGCAGTAACGTCAAACCGGTTGAAGCCATGACCGATATGATCGCCAGCGCACGTCGTTTCGAGATGCAGATGAAAGTTATCAGCAGCGTGAATGAGAACGCGGGCAAAGCTAACCAACTGTTGGCAATGACTTAACAGGACTTCCTATGATCAGTTCTTTATGGATCGCAAAAACTGGCCTGGATGCGCAGCAAACCAATATGGATGTGATCGCCAACAACCTGGCGAACGTAAGCACCAATGGTTTTAAGCGTCAACGCGCCGTTTTTGAAGATTTGCTTTATCAAACCATCCGCCAGCCAGGTGCGCAGTCGTCTGAACAGACAACGCTGCCGTCCGGTTTGCAGATTGGTACCGGCGTTCGTCCGGTAGCGACCGAGCGTCTGCATAGCCAGGGTAACCTGTCTCAGACCAATAACAGTAAAGATGTGGCCATCAAAGGGCAGGGTTTCTTCCAGGTACAGTTGCCAGATGGCACCTCCGCCTATACCCGTGATGGTTCGTTCCAGGTGGATCAGAACGGCCAGCTGGTCACCGCAGGCGGTTTCCAGGTACAGCCAGCGATCACCATTCCGGCCAACGCCCTCGGCATCACTATCGGGCGTGACGGGGTCGTGAGCGTGACCCAGCAGGGCCAGGCGGCACCTGTGCAGGTTGGCCAGCTCAACCTCACCACCTTTATGAACGACACCGGTCTGGAAAGCATCGGTGAGAACCTGTACATCGAAACCCAGTCTTCCGGCGCGCCGAACGAGAGCACGCCAGGTTTGAATGGTTCAGGTTTGCTCTATCAGGGGTACGTTGAGACCTCTAACGTTAACGTCGCGGAAGAGCTGGTGAATATGATCCAGGTTCAGCGTGCGTATGAAATTAACAGTAAAGCAGTGTCGACGACCGACCAGATGCTGCAGAAACTGACGCAACTCTAAGGTGTAGCCCGGTGCGGTAATCCCCGCACCGGCTCCCTGTTTTCGAAGATGAAGGCAATGCAAAAACACGCGGCGAATCGTTATCCTATAGTGACTCTGCTGGCCGTGACCCTGAGCGGTTGCGCCTGGATCCCGTCTAAACCTTTGGTGCAGGGTGCGACCACCGCCCAACCCGTTCCCGGCCCCGCGCCGGTCGTTAACGGCTCTATTTTCCAGACCGCGCAGCCTATTAACTACGGTTATCAGCCGCTGTTTGAAGATCGTCGTCCGCGTAACGTGGGTGACACACTCACCATCGTCCTGCAGGAAAACGTCAGTGCGAGCAAGAGCTCGTCGGCGAACGCCAGCCGCGATGGCAAAACGAATTTTGGCTTTGACACCGTGCCACGCTACCTGCAAGGGCTGTTTGGTAATGCACGTGCCGATGTCGAGACCTCTGGCGGCAACTCCTTTAATGGTAAGGGCGGCGCCAACGCCAGCAATACCTTTAGCGGCACCCTGACGGTGACCGTCGATCAGGTACTGGTGAACGGTAATTTACATGTTGTGGGTGAAAAACAGATTGCCATCAATCAGGGCACTGAGTTCATTCGATTCTCCGGTGTGGTTAACCCTCGCACCATCAGCGGCACTAACACCGTACCGTCCACCCAGGTGGCGGATGCGCGCATTGAGTACGTCGGTAACGGCTACATCAACGAGGCGCAGAATATGGGTTGGCTGCAGCGTTTCTTCCTTAATTTATCGCCGATGTAAGCGAGGTGACCTATGTTTAAATCCCTCTTGGGTATCGCGTTGGTGCTGGTGGCAAGCTTTGCCCAGGCTGACCGTATCCGCGATCTCACCAGCGTACAGGGCGTACGACAAAACTCCTTGATAGGCTACGGCCTGGTCGTGGGGCTGGATGGTACCGGTGACCAGACGACGCAAACCCCGTTCACCACCCAGAGCCTGAACAACATGCTCTCGCAACTGGGGATCACTGTACCCACGGGCACCAACATGCAGTTGAAGAACGTGGCGGCCGTTATGGTTACCGCGAGCTTCCCCGCGTTTGCGCGTCAGGGGCAGACCATTGACGTGGTGGTCTCTTCCATGGGTAACGCCAAAAGTCTGCGCGGCGGTACGCTGTTAATGACCCCGCTGAAAGGGGTGGACAGCCAGGTCTACGCGCTGGCCCAGGGTAACATTCTGGTTGGCGGCGCAGGCGCCTCCGCGGGTGGCAGCAGCGTGCAGGTTAACCAGCTCAATGGCGGGCGCATCACTAACGGCGCCATCATTGAACGTGAGCTCCCGTCTCAGTTTGGTTCCGGTAATACCATCAATCTGCAGCTGAATAATGAAGATTTCACCATGGCGCAGCAGATTGCCGACACCATCAACCGCAGCCGTGGCTTTGGCAGTGCGACAGCGCTTGACGCGCGTACCGTGCAGATTCGCACCTCCAGCGGCGGCAGCAATCAGGTCCGGATGCTGGCCGATATCCAGAATATGGAAGTCAACGTACCGTTGCAGGATGCGAAAGTGATTATCAACTCCCGTACCGGCTCGGTGGTAATGAACCGCGAAGTGACCCTGGATAGTTGCGCCGTGGCGCAGGGGAACCTCTCGGTAACGGTTAACCGCCAGGCGAACGTCAGCCAGCCTGATACGCCATTCGGTGGCGGCCAGACGGTGGTGACGCCGCAGACGCAGATCGATCTGCGCCAGGAGGGGGGGTCACTGCAGAGCGTACGTTCCAGCGCCAATCTCAACAATGTGGTACGTGCGCTTAACGCGCTGGGCGCCACGCCGATGGAGCTGATGTCGATTCTGCAATCCATGCAGACCGCAGGCTGCCTGCGCGCGAAAGTGGAAATTATCTAATGCTCGGCGATAGCAAACTGATGGCAAGTGCGGCCTGGGATGCCCAGTCGCTCAACGAACTGAAAACCAGTGCAGGTAAAGACCCGGCGGCGAATCTCCGCCCGGTTGCCCGCCAGGTTGAAGGGATGTTTGTGCAGATGATGTTGAAAAGCATGCGTGAAGCGCTACCGAAAGATGGCATCTTCAGCAGCGACTCAACCCGGCTGTACACCAGCATGTATGACCAACAGATTGCCCAGCAGATGACCTCCGGCAAGGGGCTTGGCCTTGCCGATATGATCGTCAAGCAGATGGAAGCCGCACAAGGAGTTAAGCCGGAAGATCAGCCTCAGCAGGTGCCGATGAAGTTCGACCTGCAAACGGTGACCAGTTATCAAAACCAGGCGCTAACCCAGATGGTGCGTAAGGCCGTGCCGAAAGCGCCGGAGAGCAACGATGAGCCGTTATCCGGCGACAGCAAAGACTTCCTGGCGCAGCTCTCTCTGCCCGCACGCCTGGCGAGCGAGCAGAGCGGCGTGCCGCATCACCTGATTCTGGCCCAGGCGGCGCTTGAGTCGGGTTGGGGCCAGCGCCAGATCCGTCGGGAAAACGGCGAGCCGAGCTTTAACATCTTTGGTGTGAAAGCGTCTGGCAGCTGGAAAGGGCCGACGACCGAGATCACCACCACCGAGTTCGAAAACGGTGAGGCGAAAAAGGTTAAAGCCAGGTTCCGCGTTTACAGCTCCTATCTGGAGGCACTCTCAGATTACGTTGGCTTGCTCACCCGCAATCCGCGCTACGCTGCGGTGACCCAGGCGGCGACGGCGGAGCAGGGTGCACAGGCGCTTCAGAGCGCAGGGTATGCCACCGATCCGAACTACGCCCGCAAGCTCACCAGCATGATCCAGCAGCTAAAAGCAATGGGTGAAAAAGTCAGTAAAGCCTATAGCACAGATCTTGAAAATCTGTTCTGAAAGTTCTCAAGTCCTGATGGTGTCTGCCGATAATCATCATCAGGACTCGTGTCTGAAAGTGTAAAAGGAACCCCCATGTCCAGTTTGATTAACAGCGCCATGAGTGGCCTCGGTGCTGCACAGGCAGCGCTGAATACCGTCAGTAATAATATTTCAAGTTACAACGTGGCAGGGTATACCCGCCAGACTACAGTGCTGGGCGCATCGAACAGCACCCTCACAGGCGGTGGCTGGGTAGGAAACGGTGTTTATGTATCAGGAGTGCAACGTGAATACGATGCGTTCATTACCAACCAATTGCGCTCGGCTGAAAATCAGGGCAGTGCGCTAACGACACGCTATCAGCAAATGTCAAAAATTGACGATGTATTATCTGGTAACGCCAATAACTTATCTACGACAATGCAGGATTTCTTTACCAGCCTGCAGACGCTTGTGAGTAATGCAGAAGACCCGGCTGCACGGCAAACCGTTTTGGGAAAAGCAGATGGATTAGTTAACCAATTCAAAGTTAATGATCAATATTTGCGCGACCAAGACAAACAGATTAATACCGCTATTGGCACTAGCGTCGATCAAATAAACAATTATGCGAAGCAGATTGCTAGCTTAAATGATCAAATTTCACGACTGACAGGGGTTGGTGCTGGCGCATCTCCAAATAATTTACTCGATCAGCGCGACCAGTTAGTTAGCGAGCTGAATAAAATCGTCGGTTTGGAAGTTACTGTTCAAGACGGCAACAGTTACAACGTCTCTTTCGGCAATGGTTATACCCTGGTCCAAGGCAGCACTTCAAATGAGCTAGCGGCAGTGAAATCGCACGCTAATACAAATCGTATTACCGTAGCCTATGTAGACAAAGTTGCAGGCAATGTTGAAATCCCTGAGAAATTACTTACCACCGGTTCCCTGGGTGGTATGTTGTCCTTCCGCACTGAAGAGCTGGATAGCGCACGCAATACGCTGAACCAACTGGCGCTATCTTTCGCTAACGCCATGAACGAACAGCATACTAAAGGCTTCGATTCCCAAGGTAAGCAGGGAGGAGAACTGTTCAAAATCGGTAAGCCAGCCATTTATAGTAATGAGAAAAACAACGGCGATGCGGTTATCACGGCCAGTATCTCTGCCACCGATAGCAAATCCGTGCAGGCTACAGATTATAAACTCGAATACGTGGGTCCCACTTGGACGGTAACGCGGCTTTCAGATAAAACCACGCAAACACTCACGCCAGATGCTAGCGGCAATCTCTCGTTTGATGGTCTTGATATCAATATCAGCGGTAATCCAGAGCCTAAAGACAGTTTTATCATTCAGCCAGTCGTCGACGCCATTATGAATATGGACTTGGACATTTCTGATGCCACAAAACTGGCTCTGGCTTCCGCTTCTGATAGTGGTGAAAGCGATAATCGTAACGGACAGGCTTTGCTCGACTTACAAAATAGCAAGGTGGTTGGCGGTACGAAAACCTTCAATGATGCTTATGCGTCTCTTGTTAGCACCGTAGGCAGTAAAACGGCGACGTTGAAGACTAGCAGCACAACCCAGAATAATGTAGCAACGCAGTTGAGCAATCAGCAGCAGTCCATTTCGGGGGTTAACCTTGATGAAGAATACGGTAACTTACAGCGTTATCAGCAATATTACATGGCGAACGCCCAAGTATTGCAAACAGCTAGTGCACTATTCGACGCGTTGCTCAGTATTCGCTAAGGACGAGATAAAATATGCGTATTAGCACTCAAATGATGTACCAGCAGAATATGCGTGGTATCACCGAATCGCAAAGTAAATGGTTGGGTTATGGTGAACAGATGGCAACGGGGAAACGCATTAACCGTCCTTCAGATGATCCAATCGCAGCCTCACAAGCTGTGGTGCTTTCTCAGGCGCAGTCACAAAATACCCAGTTCACTCTGGCCCGTAGCTTCGCTACACAAAAAGTATCGCTAGAAGAGAATGTCTTAACTCAAGTCACTACGGCAATTCAGAGCGCACAAGAAAAGATTGTTTATGCCGGTAACGGTACGCTTAGTGACAATGACCGCGCCTCCCTGGCCACCGACTTAAAAGGGATTCGTGATCAATTAATGAATCTTGCCAACAGTACCGATGGTAATGGCCGCTATATCTTCGCTGGTTATAAAACGGAAAATCCGCCATTCGATATGGGTACGGGCGATTACAATGGCGGCAGTATAGGTATTAGTCAACAAGTAGACTCAGCACGCAATATGCAGATCAGCCATACGGGAATAGAAGTCTTTGACTCTTTCACCAGTAATGCCGATCCGGAGCCAGTAGGGAGTGAGCAGGAAACCAATTTATTCAAAATTTTGGACACTGCAATTGACTCACTAAACACACCAATTGAAGGTAATGGTGTACAGGCAGAAACCGAAACGGCGCGTATTGATAAAGCGAACCGCGGTCTTCGTAACGCGCTTGATAATGTATTGACAGTGCGTGCAGATCTTGGGACAAAACTCAATGAACTGGATAAGTTGGATGCTCTGGGTGATGACCGTGCAATGGGGCAAACACTACAGATGAGCGACCTGGTTGATGTTGACTGGAACTCGGTTATCTCGTCCTACACCATGCAGCAGGCGGCACTTCAGGCTTCGTATAAAGCGTTCAGTGATATGCAGGGAATGTCTCTGTTTCAGCTGAATAGATAACATTTTTGACCTTTAGAGTATGGCTTGAAACTGGTCATACTTTGTCTGCCCAACCCGTCATCCCGGGTTGGGCTTTTTTTTATCCGTTTTGCGCAGCGGCGGTGGTCGTTGCGGTGCGTTCGGTCAGGCGAATCACCAGTGCGATAGCGCCGGTGAGGGTGGCCAGGGCTACTACGGCTGGCCAGCCTGCAAGGGCATACACCTTAGTACCCAGCGCAGAGCCCAGCGCCATACCGATAAATACCACGGTAAAGAGGAGGGCATTCAGACGCCCGCGCGCCTGCGGCTCAAGGCTATAAACCAGGTTCTGGTGGGCCACCAGGCTGGATTGCAGACCCAGGTCAAACCCCACCGCCGATACGGCAATCAGAATCAGTTGACCATGAACGCCCAGCATAGGCATCAGGAACATCAGGGCAAAAGAGACGGTGACCAGTGCGGCGCCGAGCTGGGTGACTTTACCTGCGCCCAGCTTATCAGCCAGCCCACCGGCCAGCGGAGCCGCCAGCGCACCGGCTGCCCCGGCAATACCGAATCCTCCTGCCACCGCGCTGCCCAACTGATAGCGCTCCAGCAGCATCACCGCCAGCGTTGACCAGAAGGCGCTAAAGGCGATTGAGAGGAACCCTTGCGCCAGCGCGGCACGACGCAATGCGGGGTAGCGGCGCCACAGGTGCGCCATCGAGCGCATTAATGCGGGGTAGCTAAGCGTGGAATGAATAGCGAAGCGGGGCAGAACAGCCCACATCACCACACCGATGAGGGCAATACTGGCCGCCGCCAGTTGATACATCACGCGCCAGCCAAAGGCTTCGCCAACGATGCCGCTAACGGTACGGGAGAGCAAAATCCCGAGCAGCAGACCGGTCATCACCGTGCCAACGGTTTTCCCCTGTTTGCCCTCAGGGGCAAGAATGGCCGCCGCCGGAACGATATCCTGCGCCATGGTGGCTGCCATACCAATCAGCAGGCTAACAATCAGTAAGCTGTGCAGTTCCGTGACGAGGCTACTGGCCAGTAAAACCAGCGCCAGGGCCGTGCTTTTCAGCAGAATCAGGGTTCGACGATCATGGCGATCGCCAAGCGGCAGCAGAAACAGAATGCCGATGGCATAGCCTGCCTGGGTCAGGGTAGGTACCAGCCCCATCCCTTCAATACTCAGGTGCAGGTCGCTGCCCATCAGCGGCAGCAAAGGCCGGGCGTAGTAAATCGAGGCAACGCTAAAGCCAGCGCCAATGGCGAGCAGTAAAATGACCCAGCGGCTAATGGCGTGGGCAGGGAGGGTAGTGTTCATAGTGTGTACCTCAATCAGGATGTGACGCTATTCTTTCGCACCCACGCTTGCGGTGGTAGCCAGCCTGGTGTTAAAACACCTATACGTTAAACGTATAACAGAGGGTGATATGCAGCGTTCAGAGCGTATAGATAGGGTGGAGTTGATGCGAACCTTCGTCCGCATTGTTGAGGCAGGCTCGCTGTCTGCGGCGGCGAAACAACTTGAAACCACCCAGGCGACGGTCAGCCGCCGTTTGCAGTCTCTGGAGTCACTGCTGGGTGTGCGACTCATTTTACGCACCACGCATGCCATGAAACTGACCGATGACGGCGAACGATGCTATCAGCACGCGGGTAGGGTGATAGACAGCTGGCTGGCGCTGGAAGATGAGATGGGCCATGCGGAAGATGAACCCGTCGGTGTGCTGCGTGTGCGGGCGCCGCACGCCTTCGGTCAGGAGCAGTTACTGGAGCCATTAACACAGTTTCTGAACCGTTACCCGCGGCTGACGGTCGAGTGGATGCTGAATGACCGTTCGGCAGATTTTATGAGTGAAAATATCGACTGCGCGATTCGGGTCGGGGCGGAGATCGATCCGGCAACGGTTTCAATCCTGCTGGCGGAGGTGCCGCGCTGCATTGTGGCCGCGCCGGAACTCCTGGCTCGCTTCGATCCTGTGCAGTCACCTCAGGCGCTATCCGCATTGCCCTGGGTGGCATTGAACAGCTTTTATCGTCAACATATCGAGCTCTACACCGACGGAGAGACGCAACCGTTGCGTATCCCTATCTCTCCCCGCTTAAGCACTGACAGCCTGTACGTGACGCGTAAAAGCGCACTTACCGGGCTGGGGGTAGCGGTGGTGTCGAGCTGGACGGTGGAGGAAGATATTCGGGCAGGGAGGCTGGTGCATCTTTTACCGGAATGGCAGCCTGCGGCACTGCCCGTGCACCTGGTCTATCCGTGGTCGCGCTATTACCCTGCGCGCTTAAGACGTTTTCTGGAAATGATGCGTGAAGTGATGCCAGAAATAGCCGGTATGCGTAAGCCGCTGGCGCAAAAAAGGTAAAAAAAAGCCGACCCTAAAGTCGGCTTTTTTATTACGCGGCGTGTTTATTCAACAGACTGCGGACGCGTTGCAGGCGCAGTGGCCTGATGCGTTGCACTGTGGCCACCGGCAGATCCTTTACCTTCGAAGTTGAAGGCTGGACGTACCCAGTCGCTATGGCGCGGTGCTTCTGCGACGTATTCCGGCGCAGGAGCGCGGGTCATAGGAGCAGTCGCATGGTGCAGTGAGGTGTCAGCTTTCGCGGCTGGCGCTGCGTTGACTTCTGGCGCTTTCTCTACAGCGACATCCGCCTTCACTTCAGGCTCAGCTTTCACTTCCGGCTCTGCTTCAACCAAAGGCTCTGCTTCAACAACAGGCGCAATTTCCGGTTCAACGTCGGCCACGGCTGCGACAGCAGGGGCTTCCTGAGCAGGCGCTTCGGATGCTTCAGCCACAACAGGTTCTGCTACTGCGACGTCTTCAATCACCTCTTTAGCGACCACGACATCTTCATTGGCGATAATTTGCGGTTGTTCAGCAACAGGCGCGGCAATCACTTCCGGATGGGTTGTCTCCACCGGCGCAACCTGCGACTCAACAGCAATCGCTGCAGCGGTATTCACCTCTTCCGGTGCAACAGTAGTGGCGTCGGTCACAACAGGTTCAACGGCATTGGTTTGCTCATCGATCTGCGCTTCTTGCTCCAGCGGGCGAGCAACCGGATAACGGATCCAGGCTTTACCGGACGCCATCTCTGGGGAGGCGCAGGCAATGGCCAGTGGCATCGGCGACTGCAGCGGGTAACGTTCGTCACGGTAACGACGACGACGCTGACCACTTACACGCAGATGACGCGGGGAACGACGTGAACGACGCGGCATACCGGCGTTATCACGCGCTTCGCCGTTGTCGTCCTGCTCCTGCACGTTTTCCACCACGGCTGGCAGATCCACTTTCGCCAGTTCGGTGCTCTGTGCCGGGGCAACAGGTGCCTCAACGGTTTCTACGGCTGCGGCTTCGTCTGCCTGAGACTGGATACGTACAGATTTGGTCAACTGGCGCTGTTTACGGCGCGGCATCACCTGAACGCGTTCTTCCTGCTCGGTTTCCTGCTCTGGCTGCTCTTCGCGGTTCAGCACTTTAACTTCTTGCTGTGCCTGACGCTTCTCGTCATTACGACGACGGTTGCGCTCACGACGCGGCTGCTGCTCGTCACGGTTACGGGTTTTTTCCGCTTCGGTGCCGGTAGACTGGCGAATTTCGCGCTCTTCCGCGTTCTGCTGCGATTTCTCGCGGCGATTACGACGGTTCTCCTCGCGGCCTTCACGCGCTTCGTTGTTGTCAGCACGGTTGTCGCGACGTTCATTGCGGTCGCCACGGTCGCCACGGTCGCCACGGTCGCCACGGTCGTTACGATCGCCACGGTCATTACGATCGCGACGGTTGTTTTGACGTTTACGGCGCTCCTGAGAACGTTCCTGCTTCTCTTCTTTTTTCTCGACTTTCGGCTGTTCAGGCTGCGCCTCTTCACCGGCAAACATCTTCTTCAGCGCACTGAAGAAGCGGCTCAGCAGGCCTTGCTCAGCAGGGGCTGTGCTTGCTACAACGGCTGGTTTCTTCGCCGCAGGTTTGGCAGTTGCCTCTTCCTGTGCAGGTGCTGGCGGTGCTTCAGGCATCACGAAAGCGGCCAGCGCAGGCTGCTCTGGCAGTTTACGTTCGGCGTACTCTTCTTCAGACGGCAGGGCCATCGCTTCTTCATGCAGCTTCGGCAGCATGTAGCTCAGGGTGGCCGTCTCTTCGCCTTTACGCACGCGCAGAACGGAGTAATGCGGCGTCTGCATCTGATCGTTTGGCACGATCACGCAACGAACGCCGCCCAGACGCGTTTCGATGGCGCTCACTGCGGCACGTTTTTCGTTCAGCAGATAAGACGCAATCGGCACCGGAACAATGGCGTGAACTTCTTTGGTGTTCTCTTTCAGCGCTTCTTCTTCAATCAGACGCAGAATGGAGAGGGACAGCGATTCGTTGTCACGCACGGTACCCGTACCGGAACAGCGTGGGCAGACGTGATGGCTGGACTCACCCAGAGACGGGCTAAGACGCTGACGAGACATCTCCAGCAGGCCAAAGCGCGAAATATGACTGATCTGGATACGCGCACGGTCCTGACGCACGGATTCGCGCAGTCGGTTCTCAACGGCGCGCTGGTGGCGAACAGGGGTCATATCGATAAAGTCGATAACGATCAGACCACCGAGGTCACGCAGACGCAGCTGACGTGCAATCTCATCTGCCGCTTCCAGGTTGGTGTTAAAGGCCGTCTCTTCGATATCGCCACCGCGGGTTGCACGCGCGGAGTTGATGTCGATTGCGGTCAGGGCTTCGGTAGTATCGATAACGATAGAACCGCCTGACGGCAGACGCACTTCACGCTGGAAGGCGGACTCAATCTGGGATTCAATCTGGTAGTGGCTGAACAGCGGGATTTCACCGGTGTACAGTTTAATTTTGCTGGTGAAATCCGGACGACCCAGCGCGGCGATATGCTGGCGAGCCAGCTCAAGCACTTTAGGGTTATCAATCAGAATCTCGCCGATGTCCTGACGCAGATAGTCGCGGAAAGCACGAACAATGACGTTACTTTCCTGGTGAATCAGGAATGGGGCAGGGCGGCTTTCTGCAGCCTTCTGAATCGCTTCCCAGTGCTTAAGGCGGAAGCTCAGGTCCCACTGCAACGCTTCGGCAGATTTGCCGACGCCCGCGGTGCGAACAATCAGGCCCATGCCGTCCGGCAGCTCAAGGCTTGCCAGTGCTTCTTTCAGCTCAGTGCGATCATCACCTTCGATGCGACGAGAGATGCCGCCAGCGCGTGGGTTGTTTGGCATCAGCACCAGATAGCTGCCTGCCAGGCTAATAAAGGTTGTTAGCGCAGCGCCTTTGTTACCCCGTTCTTCTTTATCGATCTGAACGATAACTTCCTGACCTTCACGCAGAACGTCTTTGATGTTCGGACGACCATGGGCGTTATAGTTGGACGGGAAATATTCGCGGGCAATTTCTTTGAGTGGGAGGAAACCGTGACGCTCAGCACCGTAGTCAACAAATGCAGCTTCAAGGCTGGGTTCAATGCGGGTGATTTTGCCTTTGTAAATGTTCGCTTTTTTCTGTTCGTGGCCTGGGCTTTCAATATCCAGATCGTACAGACGCTGCCCATCCACAAGGGCGACACGCAACTCTTCTTGCTGAGTTGCGTTGATTAACATTCTTTTCATCGTAACTTACTCATTATTCTTACATTGACGACTAAGCTGCGGGCAAGATGACGCTTTCCGGGGTATGAACCGATGGCCTCGTGTCTATTCACGTCGCCAACCTCACGGTTGTCGCTCGCTTAAGAGGCGCAAAGTGTCGGTTGCCTGTATTTCATACGGAAACACAGCGCAATTATCAGGGGAACAGCCTGGGTAAAACTCTCCAGAGAAGATTCCATTTACCGGTAAGTACTGCAACCCGCAGCCCGCTAACTGTCTGAAAGATCAATACGTCTTACGCCATTGCTGCGTGGATGATCGGTCAGACAAAATTGGTCATTCCGTCGTTATCCTTACTTAACCAGGATTTAACACGGAAAACAGCAACATTATTCCATTGCTTCCTGGGTTATAGCAAGTTGACTTTTACCATTTATCACCCGGTTACTCACAGTTTTTTCACTTCTTCGAAAGGATCGGTTTAATAACCATCAAATCGATTGCGTAAAGCAAAGAGTAACCGGTCAAAGGTATATATAAGCATAGAAAAATGAGTGGCGCTAACCGCGACTGATAATTAGAATCGCCCACCATGAAAACAGAGACTCCATCAGTAAAAATCGTTGCCATCACCGAAGATGAAGCGGGGCAACGTATCGACAACTTTTTGCGCACCCAACTGAAGGGCGTGCCAAAGAGCATGATCTACCGCATCCTGCGTAAGGGTGAGGTGCGGGTAAATAAGAAGCGCATCAAACCTGAATACAAACTTGAAGCGGGAGATGAAGTCCGCATCCCGCCGGTCCGCGTCGCCGAGCGGGAAGAGCAGGCGGTCTCGCCGCATCTCAACAAAGTTGCGGCGCTAACGGATGTGATTTTATATGAAGACGATCATATCCTGGTGCTGAACAAGCCTTCAGGCACCGCCGTACATGGCGGCAGTGGGCTGAGCTTTGGCGTGATCGAAGGTTTACGCGCCCTGCGCCCCGAAGCGCGCTTCCTTGAACTGGTACACCGCCTCGATCGCGACACTTCTGGTATCTTGTTGGTGGCAAAGAAACGCTCCGCGCTGCGCTCCCTGCATGAACAGTTGCGTGAAAAAGGGATGCAGAAAGATTATCTCGCGCTGGTCCGTGGCCAGTGGCAATCTCACGTGAAAGTGGTTCAAGCGCCACTGCTGAAAAATATTCTGCAAAGCGGTGAGCGTATTGTGCGCGTGAGCCAGGAAGGTAAACCGTCTGAGACCCGTTTTAAGGTTGAAGAGCGTTACGCCTTTGCAACGCTGGTGCGTTGCAGCCCAGTGACGGGGCGTACTCACCAGATTCGCGTCCATACCCAGCACGCAGGCCACCCGATTGCCTTTGATGATCGCTATGGCGATCGCGAATTTGATAAGCAGTTGGCGGGTACCGGGCTTTCACGCCTGTTTCTGCACGCAGCGGCACTGAAGTTTACCCACCCTAATACGGGGGAGGTCATGCGCGTTGAAGCGCCTCTGGACGACCAGCTCAAACGTTGCCTCAAGGTATTGCGGGACGCGATCTAAAAGAAGAAACCGGCCATTGGCCGGTTTTTTTTACGCCATTAACGGGTTGTAATCTTCCCGACGCAGCATCTGGCAGAGCGCAATGAGCGGCAACCCGACCAGCGTATTGGGATCGCGCCCCTCCAGCCGATCGAACAGCGCAATCCCCAGCCCTTCGCTTTTGAAACTGCCTGCGCAGCTCAGCGGACGCTCTTTGCGCACGTAGTCGTCGATCTCCTGCTCGCTAAGATGACGGAAGTGGACGTCAAAGGGTTCGCACTCTGTCTGTAGATGGCCCGTCGCGGTGTTATACAGCGCCAGCCCCGTATAAAAGGTGACGATGTTGCCGCGCGCTTTCATGAGCTGCTGGCGTGCTCTCTCTTCCGTGTGCGGTTTACCGGTAATCTCGCCATCCAGGACGCAAACCTGATCGGATCCTATAATCAGATGGTTAGGATAACGTGCTGCGAAGCACTGCGCTTTTTCCTGTGCCAGACGAAGAACGAGATGGCGGGGGGACTCACCCGGCTGCGGGGTCTCATCGATGTCCGGTGCGGCACATTCAAACGGTAGACCGAGTTTTTCAAGCAACGCGCGGCGCCAGGGAGATGTGGAGGCAAGAATGAGATTCGGCATATTTTTTTCACCAGATATAGCGTATCGATGCCAGCCATTTTAAACTACAGGCCGCAATGTGTGCGAATAATTGGCAAAAGGCAGCTCTGGTTGCCTTTTTCTTTGACTCTATGACGTTACAAAGTTAATATGCGCGCCCTATGCAAAAGGTAAAATTACCCCTGACTCTTGATCCGGTCCGTACGGCTCAAAAACGCCTCGATTACGAAGGAATCTATTCTTCCGATCAGGCAGAGCGTATTGCCGAATCCGTAGTCAGTGTGGACAGTGATGTAGAATGCTCCATGTCGTTCGCTATCGACAACCAGCGCCTTGCCGTTTTAACCGGTGATGCAAAGGTGACGGTAACGCTCGAATGTCAGCGTTGCGGGAAACCGTTTGTACAGCATGTTCACACAACGTATTGTTTTAGCCCGGTTCGTTCCGACGAACAGGCTGAAGCACTCCCGGAAGCGTATGAGCCGATTGAGGTTAACGAATTCGGTGAAATCGATCTTCTGGCGTTGGTTGAAGATGAAATCATCCTCACCTTGCCAGTCGTTCCGGTGCATGATTCTGAACACTGTGAAGTGTCCGAGGCGGACATGGTCTTTGGGGAACTGCCTGATGAAGCGCAAAAACCAAACCCATTTGCCGTATTAGCCAGCTTAAAGCGTAAGTAATTGAGGAGTAAGGTCCATGGCCGTACAACAGAATAAACCAACCCGTTCCAAACGTGGCATGCGTCGTTCCCATGACGCGCTAACTGCAGTTACCAGCCTGTCTGTAGACAAGACTTCTGGTGAGAAACACCTGCGTCACCACATCACTGCTGACGGTTTCTACCGTGGCCGCAAGGTAATCACTAAGTAATCACGCGCAAGCGTGATGAAGCTTAGTGAGGATTTCCCCGGGCAACTGGGGAAACACCAAACCAGGCTGTGACGATACCTTGACACGTCTAACCCTGGCGTTAGATGTCATGGGGGGAGATTTTGGCCCTTCCGTGACAGTGCCTGCAGCATTGCAGGCACTGAACTCTAATTCGCAACTCACACTTCTTTTAGTCGGCAATCCCGACACAATCACGCCATTACTTGCAAAAGCTGACTTTGAACAACGTTCACGTCTGCAGATTATTCCTGCGCAGTCAGTTATTGCCAGTGATGCCCGCCCATCGCAGGCTATTCGCAATAGCCGGGGCAGTTCAATGCGAGTGGCGTTGGAGCTGGTAAAAGAAGGGCGAGCTGAGGCTTGCGTGAGCGCGGGAAATACCGGCGCGCTAATGGGGCTGGCCAAATTACTGCTCAAACCCATCGAGGGGATTGAGCGTCCGGCGTTGGTGACGGTTTTGCCGCATCAACAAAAGGGCAAAACGGTGGTGCTTGATTTAGGTGCTAACGTCGATTGCGATGGCGTGATGCTGGCGCAATTCGCCGTGATGGGCTCGGTGCTAGCCGAAGAGGTGGTAGGCATCACCAATCCCCGCGTCGCCTTGCTGAATATCGGAGAAGAAGAGACCAAAGGTCTTGATAATATCCGCGAGGCCGCCGAGCGACTTAAAACTGTTCCGACCATCAACTATATTGGTTATCTCGAAGCCAACGAATTATTGACCGGAAAAACGGATGTACTGGTGTGTGACGGTTTTACTGGAAACGTCACGTTAAAAACCATGGAAGGGGTCGTCAGAATGTTTCTCTCGCTGCTGAAATCGCAGGGCGAGGGTAAAAAACGGTCCTGGTGGCTGATTTTATTAAAGCGTTGGTTACAAAAAAGCCTGACGCGGCGATTCAGTCACCTCAACCCCGACCAGTATAATGGCGCCTGTCTGTTAGGATTGCGCGGCATCGTGATTAAGAGTCATGGTGCTGCCAATCAGCGAGCCTTTACCGTCGCGATTGAACAGGCAGTGCAGGCGGTGCAGCGACAAGTTCCTCAGCGGATTGCCGCTCGCCTGGAATCTGTATTAGCAAAAAGTGACTGAGCGTACATGTATACGAAGATTTTAGGTACCGGCAGCTATCTGCCCAAACAAGTGCGAACCAACGCCGATCTGGAAAAAATGGTTGATACCTCTGACGAGTGGATTGTCACACGCACAGGTATCCGCGAGCGTCGTATCGCCGCGCCAGATGAAACCGTTTCTACCATGGGTTATGAAGCTGCTCTGCGTGCGCTCGACATGGCTGGCGTCGATAAAAACGACATTGGTCTGATTATCGTTGCAACGACGTCTGCGACCCATGCTTTCCCAAGTGCAGCCTGTCAGGTTCAGAACATGCTGGGCATTAAAGGTTGCCCGGCTTTTGACGTTGCGGCCGCCTGCGCGGGCTTTACCTACGCGTTGAGCATCGCCGATCAATACGTGAAATCTGGTGCAGTTAAAAATGCGCTGGTGATCGGTTCTGATGTTCTCGCACGCACTTGCGATCCTAACGATCGCGGCACGATTATTATCTTCGGCGACGGTGCCGGCGCGGTACTGCTTGGTCAGTCTGAAGAGCCGGGCATCATCTCTACTCACCTGCATGCCGATGGCAGCTACGGTGAGTTGTTAACGCTGCCGAACGCCAACCGCGTTAACCCGGACGACCCGATTTTCCTGACCATGGCCGGAAACGAAGTGTTCAAGGTCGCGGTAACCGAGCTGGCGCATATCGTTGATGAGACGCTGCAGGCCAATAACCTGGAGCGCACGGCGCTCGACTGGCTGGTGCCACATCAGGCTAACCTGCGCATTATCAGCGCCACGGCCAAAAAGTTAGGCATGTCGATGGATAACGTTGTGGTGACCCTTGATCGTCACGGCAACACCTCTGCGGCATCCGTACCTTGCGCGTTTGACGAAGCGGTACGCGATGGGCGAATTCAACGGGGTCAGCTGGTGCTGCTCGAAGCCTTTGGCGGCGGGTTCACCTGGGGCTCTGCACTGGTTCGTTTCTAAAAAGGATTAATAAAAATGACGCAATTTGCATTTGTGTTTCCGGGTCAGGGCTCTCAGGCCGTTGGCATGTTGTCTGATTTAGCAGCAAGCAACCCGGTTATTGAAGAGACTTTCCGTGAAGCTTCTGATGCCCTGGGGTATGATCTCTGGGCACTGACTCAGCAGGGTCCTGCTGAAGAGCTGAACAAGACCTGGCAGACGCAGCCTGCGTTACTGACCGCCTCCGTCGCGCTCTGGCGCTTGTGGCAGCAGCAGGGCGGAAAAGCGCCTGTCATGATGGCTGGCCATAGCCTTGGCGAATACTCCGCACTGGTCTGTGCCGGGGTGATCGGCTTTGCGGATGCGGTGCGTCTGGTTGAACTGCGTGGCAAATTCATGCAGGAAGCCGTCCCTGAAGGGACCGGCGGTATGTCGGCCATTATTGGTCTGGACGATGCCTCTATCGCCAAAGCCTGTGAAGAGTCAGCCGAAGGGCAGGTTGTATCGCCTGTTAACTTCAACTCCCCGGGCCAGGTCGTGATCGCAGGTCACAAAGAAGCAGTGGAACGTGCAGGTGCAGCCTGTAAAGCAGCAGGCGCGAAACGCGCACTTCCTCTGCCTGTCAGCGTACCTTCTCACTGTGCACTGATGAAACCCGCCGCAGATAAGCTGGCGCTGGAGCTGGAAAAAATCACCTTCAACGCACCGTCTGTTCCGGTGGTGAATAACGTTGACGTGCAGGCTGAAACCGCACCTGAAGCGATCCGCCAGGCGCTGGTACGTCAGCTGTACAGCCCGGTTCAGTGGACAAAAACCGTTGAATTTATGGCATCGCAGGGCGTTGAGCACCTGTATGAAGTGGGCCCGGGTAAAGTCCTCACCGGCCTGACTAAACGTATTGTTGATACCCTGACTGCCTCGGCCATTAATGAACCGGAAGCAATGTCAGCGGCACTCTCGCAATAAAAGAGGAAAACCATGAGTTTTGAAGGAAAAATCGCACTGGTCACCGGCGCAAGCCGCGGTATCGGTCGCGCAATCGCTGAGACGCTCGTTGCCCGTGGCGCGAAAGTTATCGGCACTGCAACCAGCGAGAATGGCGCACAGGCCATCAGCGACTATCTGGGTGATAACGGGAAAGGTCTGGTACTGAATGTGACCGATCCTGCATCTATCGAATCTGTTCTGGGAAATATTCGCGCAGAGTTTGGCGAAGTCGATATTCTGGTAAATAATGCCGGTATCACTCGCGATAACCTGCTGATGCGAATGAAAGATGATGAGTGGGACGATATTCTCGAAACCAACCTGTCATCTGTATTCCGTCTGTCAAAAGCGGTAATGCGAGCTATGATGAAAAAGCGTCATGGCCGTATTATCACTATCGGTTCTGTGGTTGGTACCATGGGAAATGCTGGTCAGGCTAACTACGCTGCGGCGAAAGCAGGTCTGATCGGTTTCAGTAAGTCGCTGGCGCGCGAAGTTGCGTCCCGCGGTATTACTGTAAACGTTGTTGCTCCGGGCTTTATTGAAACGGACATGACGCGTGCGCTGACCGATGATCAGCGTGCGGGTACGCTGGCAGCTGTTCCTGCGGGTCGTCTTGGCGATCCTAAAGAAATTGCCAGCGCGGTTGCATTTTTAGCCTCTGACGAAGCGGGTTACATCACTGGTGAGACCCTCCACGTCAACGGCGGGATGTATATGGTTTAATCACGATCGAAAATATTTGCGTTATTGTAGGGATTGGCCTCAAAATAACGTAAAATCGTGGTAAGAACTGCCGGGATTTAGTTGCAAATTTTTCAACATTTTATACACTACGAAAACCATCGCGAAAGCGAGTTTTGATAGGAAATTTAAGAGTATGAGCACTATCGAAGAACGCGTTAAGAAAATTATCGGCGAACAGCTGGGCGTTAAGCAGGAAGAAGTTGTGAACTCCGCTTCCTTCGTTGAAGACCTGGGCGCAGATTCTCTTGACACCGTTGAGCTGGTAATGGCTCTGGAAGAAGAGTTTGATACTGAGATTCCGGACGAAGAAGCTGAGAAAATCACCACCGTTCAGGCTGCCATTGATTACATCAACGGTCACCAGGCGTAAGTGAACATCTCCAGGCGGTCATTCGACCGCCTGAGTTTTATCTTTTATCGTCCCACGAATCTCTTTTATTTATCCCTCCCTGGAGGACAAACGTGTCTAAGCGTCGTGTAGTTGTGACCGGACTTGGCATGTTGTCTCCTGTCGGCAATACCGTAGAGTCCACCTGGAAAGCTCTCCTTGCCGGTCAGAGCGGCATCAGCCTAATCGACCATTTCGATACTAGCGCCTACGCAACGAAATTTGCTGGCTTAGTAAAGGATTTTAACTGTGAAGAGATCATCTCGCGCAAAGAACAGCGCAAGATGGATGCCTTCATTCAATATGGAATTGTCGCTGGCGTTCAGGCCATGCAGGATTCTGGCCTTGTTATTATGGAAGAGAACGCAACCCGTATCGGTGCTGCAATCGGCTCCGGAATCGGCGGTCTTGGTCTGATTGAGGAAAACCATACCTCTTTAGTGAATGGTGGCCCACGTAAAATCAGCCCGTTCTTCGTTCCGTCCACGATTGTTAACATGGTGGCAGGTCACCTGACCATTATGTATGGCCTGCGTGGCCCAAGCATCTCTATCGCAACCGCCTGTACCTCTGGCGTGCATAACATCGGCCAGGCCGCGCGTATCATCGCGTATGGCGATGCGGATGCCATGGTTGCGGGTGGGGCTGAAAAAGCCAGTACACCTCTTGGCGTAGGCGGTTTCGGCGCAGCACGTGCGCTCTCTACGCGCAACGACAACCCTCAGGCAGCGAGCCGTCCATGGGATAAAGACCGTGATGGTTTTGTGCTGGGCGACGGGGCAGGTATGATCGTACTGGAAGAGTACGAACACGCGAAAAAACGCGGCGCGAAAATTTATGCTGAAGTCGTTGGCTTTGGGATGAGTAGCGATGCTTACCACATGACATCACCACCAGAGAACGGCGCAGGTGCTGCGCTGGCGATGGAAAACGCGATTCGTGATGCAGGTATTACCCCTGCACAGATTGGCTACGTGAATGCGCACGGTACCTCTACCCCTGCGGGTGACAAAGCTGAAGCGCAGGCTGTTAAGTCTATCTTCGGTGAAGCAGCCAGCCGCGTAATGGTGAGCTCGACCAAGTCCATGACCGGCCACCTGTTGGGTGCGGCGGGTGCAGTAGAATCTATCTACTCCATTCTTGCGCTGCGCGATCAGGCTGTCCCTCCAACCATCAACCTGGATAACCCGGATGAAGGTTGCGATCTGGACTTCGTTCCACACGAAGCGCGTCAGGTCAGCGGAATGGAGTACACCCTGTGTAACTCCTTCGGCTTCGGCGGAACCAACGGTTCTCTGATCTTCAAAAAGGTCTGAGACTGACTCTCCGCTAGTCCTGTTTAAAGGTCCGCTTGTCGGACCTTTTTTATTCAACCTTATCTGCTTGTTCAAGACCCGCCGTCCTGCCAGACTTAATCTCCCCTATAAAGGAGCCATCATGTATTTAATCAATGGATTGCCTCAGGACAGCCTGCCCGTGAACGACAGGGCAGTGCAGTTTGGCGATGGTTGCTTCACCACGGCGCGGATCGTCGATGGAGAGGTCTGTTTACTGACAGCGCACCTGCAGCGTTTGCGCAGTGCCTGTGAAAAACTCTTTATCCCTTTTGAGCAGTGGTCAGCGCTGGAAGCTGAAATGACTACCCATGCCCAGGGAATATCCCGGGGCGTGCTGAAGGTGATCATTACCCGCGGCGGCGGGGGGCGGGGTTACAGTGCGGCAAACTGCCTGCAACCGACCCGTATCCTGTCGGTTTCCGCCTTTCCTGCCCACTATGATCGCTGGCGCAATGAGGGTATTCGCCTGGCATTAAGTCCGGTACGTTTAGGGCGTAATCCGATGCTGGCAGGCATTAAGCATCTTAATCGCCTTGAGCAGGTCTTAATTCGCACGCATCTTGAACAGACGGATTGTGATGAGGCGCTGGTTCTTGACAGCGAAGGGCTCATTACGGAATGCTGTGCCGCTAATTTGTTCTGGCGCTGCGGGCGCGAGGTGTTTACCCCGCGGCTTGACCAGGCGGGTGTAAATGGCCTGATGCGCCAGTTTTGTCTGCAACAACTGGCACACTCCGACTATCGTGTTGTCGAAGTCTGTGCACAGGAAGAGGCGCTGGGCGCGGCCGAGGAGGTCATTGTTTGTAATGCTCTGATGCCTCTGGTGCCCGTGCGTCAGTATGGCGAACACCACTGGTCATCGCGAGAGTTGTACCAATTTTTAGCCCCACTGTGTGAGCAAACCAGATAATCATGAAGAAAATGTTTCGTTTTATTCTCCTCATCATCGTCGTGCTGGGTATTGCGGCCGGCGTGGGAATGTGGAAAGTGCGCCAGCTGGCGGACAGCAAGATCCTGATCAAAGAAGAGACCATTTTTAGCCTGAAAGCGGGAACCGGGCGTCTGGCGCTTGGCGAACAGCTTTACGGTGAAAAGGTGATTAACCGTCCACGCGTCTTCCAGTGGCTGCTGCGTATCGAGCCAGACCTCTCTCACTTTAAGGCCGGGACGTACCGCCTGATGCCAGGGATGAGCGTGCGCGAAATGCTGGAACTGCTTGAAAGCGGAAAAGAGGCGCAGTTCCCGCTGCGATTCGTTGAAGGCATGCGGTTGAGCGACTATCTTGCGCAGCTTCGTGATGCGCCATATATCAAGCACACTCTGAAGGACGACGATTACGCTACCGTTGCCCAGGCTCTTAAATTCGACAATCCAGCGCGGATTGAGGGCTGGTTCTGGCCCGATACCTGGATGTATACCGCAGGAACCACCGATATTGCCATGCTGCAGCGCGCGCACAAAAAAATGGTGAGCGCGATAGAGAAAGCCTGGGAAGGCAGGGCAGAAGGTCTGCCTTATAAAGATCAGAATCAGTTTGTCACGATGGCCTCGATCATTGAGAAGGAGACGGCGGTGGCCAGCGAGCGGGATCAGGTCGCTTCGGTGTTTATCAACCGTCTGCGTATTGGCATGCGTTTGCAGACCGATCCCACGGTGATCTACGGGATGGGTAAAAACTATAACGGGAAACTAAGCCGTAAAGACCTGGAAACCCCGACCGTTTATAATACCTACGTCATTAGCGGCTTACCGCCAGGACCGATCGCCACGCCGGGCCAGGCATCACTGGATGCTGCCGCTCACCCGGCTAAGACGCCTTATCTCTATTTTGTTGCTGATGGCAAGGGCGGGCACACATTTAATACTAATCTTGCCGCTCATAACCGTTCGGTTCAGGACTATCTGAAGGCACTTAAGGAAAAAAATGCGCAGTAATTACATCGTCATTGAAGGGCTGGAAGGCGCCGGAAAGACCACCGCACGGGATACGGTCGTTGAAACCCTGAAGGAGTGCGGCGTAGAAGAGATGGTCTTCACCCGTGAGCCGGGCGGCACGCAGTTGGCTGAAAAGCTGAGAAGCCTGGTGCTGGACATCAAATCCGTCGGCGATGAAGTGATTACCGACAAAGCTGAAGTGATGATGTTCTATGCGGCGCGCGTACAGTTGGTGGAAACGGTTATCAAGCCGGCACTGGCTCAGGGGCAATGGGTGATTGGCGATCGTCATGATCTCTCTACACAGGCCTATCAGGGCGGAGGGCGTGGAATCGATCAACAGATGCTGGCGACGCTGCGTGATGCGGTGCTGGGGAGTTTCCGCCCGGATCTCACGCTCTATCTGGATGTGACGCCGGAAGTGGGCCTCCGACGCGCACGTGCGCGTGGAGAGCTGGATCGGATCGAGCAGGAGTCTCTGGATTTCTTTAATCGTACCCGCGCGCGTTACCTTGAACTGGCCGCCCAGGACCCCTCAATTCGCACTGTCGATGCGACTCAATCGCTGGATGAAGTGAAGCAGGCGATTCGCCAGACCGTGCGTGACTGGCTGAAGGAAGTACAGGCATGAAATGGTACCCATGGTTGCGCCCGCATTTTGAACAACTGGTGAAGGGTTATCAGTCGGGGCGGGGGCATCATGCGCTACTTATTCAGTCGTTACCCGGTATGGGTGATGATGCACTTATCTACGCGATAAGCCGCTTAATGATGTGTCAGCAGCCGCAGGGTACCAAAAGCTGCGGACACTGTCGCAGCTGCCAGTTGATGCAGGCCGAAACCCACCCGGATTACTACACGCTTGAGCCGGAAAAGGGGAAAAGTACCCTGGGCATTGATGCAGTACGCGCGGTGAGCGAAAAGCTCTACGAGCGCGCACGGCTGGGTGGCGCCAAGGTGGTGTGGTTGAAAGATGCCGCACAGCTAACCGAGGCTGCTGCCAATGCTTTGCTGAAAACCCTGGAGGAGCCGCCGGAGAACACGTGGTTCCTGCTCTCGTGTCGGGAACCCGGAAAGCTACTGGCGACGCTGCGTAGCCGCTGCCGCTTACATCATCTCGGTGCTCCTCAGGAATCTTGGGCAATGAACTGGCTCCAGCGAGAAGTGACGGTGTCACAGGACGCGGCATTAACGGCGCTGCGTCTTTGCGGCGGCGCGCCAGCCGCGGCTTTGTATCTTCTCCAGCCCAACCTCTGGACGCCCCGTGAGCAGCTCTGTCAGGCCGTGGGCAACGCCAGCGAAAGTCGGGATTGGCTGAGCCTGCTGGCTATCCTCAATCATGACCAGGTGACAAGCCGACTGCAGTGGTTCTCCACTCTGCTGCTGGATGCGTTAAAAATGCAGCAGGGGGCGACACAGGTGAGCAATGTCGACGCCTGGCAACTGATCACCCTCCTGGCTCAGCGTCACAATGGCGCCTGGCTGCGCGCCGTACTACACGATGTTTGCAAGTGTCGTGAACAGCTTATGAGCGTCACCGGGCTTAATCGCGAGCTTGTGCTGACAGACCTGTTACTGAATATTGAGCATTACCTGCAACCGGGTGCCGTCTTGCCCGATACCCACCTCTGAGAGAGACATTATGTTTTTAGTCGACTCACACTGCCATCTCGATGGCCTTGATTACCAAACACTCCATAAAGACGTCGATGATGTGCTGGCGAAAGCCGCCGCACGCGACGTGAAATTCTGCCTGGCGGTCGCGACCACCTTACCAGGATACCGCAGCATGCGCGAGCTGGTGGGGGTACGTGATAACGTCGTCTTCTCCTGCGGTGTCCATCCGCTCAACCAGGATGAAGCCTACGACGTGGACGATCTGCGCCGGCTCGCGGCAGAAGAGGGCGTGGTCGCTATGGGCGAAACCGGGCTGGACTATTTTTACACGCCGGAAACAAAACCGCGTCAGCAGGAGTCCTTCCGCAACCATATCCGTATTGGGCGAGAGCTGAACAAGCCAGTGATTGTTCACACCCGCGATGCACGTGCCGACACCCTGGCGATCCTTAGCGAAGAAAAGGTGACGGATTGCGGAGGCGTACTACACTGTTTCACAGAAGATAGAGAAACAGCAGGTAAGCTGCTGGATATGGGGTTTTATATCTCGTTTTCCGGGATTGTGACGTTCCGTAATGCTGAACAGCTGCGCGATGCGGCGCGTTATGTACCGCTCGATCGCTTGCTGGTGGAGACCGATTCTCCCTATCTGGCACCGGTACCGCATCGCGGTAAAGAGAATCAGCCCGCAATGGCACGGGACGTGGCCGACTATATGGCCGTGTTGAAAGGCGTCGAGGTTCAAGAACTGGCACGCATTACTACTGAAAACTTTGCCAGCCTGTTTCATATCGACCCCTCCCGCCTGCAATCTGCCTGATTAACCTCTTTTTTTAAGGCTCGTAATTAATAGTTAAAACGAGTAAAGTTCTCCGCCCTGAAAGGGGCGGTAGAGACGATTTTGGAAACACTTTGACATCTATTTTGTAAAAAACTGCAAGTTTTTAGGATGCCATAAGCTGAAACGTGATAACCGTCAAACAACGACGCGGAGATTTATTTTACTCTGTGTAATAAATAAAGGGCACTTAGATGTCCTGTCCACGGCGCGGTTCTCCCCCCGTGCCAATGCGTGAAAGCGTAAAAAAAGCACAAATACTCAGGAGCACTCTCAATTATGTTTAAGAATGCATTTGCTAACCTGCAGAAGGTCGGTAAATCGCTGATGCTGCCAGTATCCGTACTGCCTATCGCAGGTATCCTGCTGGGCGTCGGTTCGGCTAACTTCAGCTGGCTGCCAGCCGTCGTATCTCATGTTATGGCTGAAGCAGGTGGTTCTGTTTTTGCAAACATGCCGCTGATCTTCGCAATCGGTGTTGCCCTCGGCTTCACGAATAACGATGGTGTATCCGCACTGGCCGCGGTCGTTGCCTACGGCATCATGGTTAAGACCATGGCGGTCGTTGCGCCTCTGGTGCTGCATTTACCTGCTGAAGAAATCGCGGCAAAACACCTGGCTGATACCGGTGTTCTGGGTGGTATCATCTCGGGTGCGATTGCGGCATATATGTTCAATCGCTTTTATCGCATCAAGCTGCCTGAGTATCTGGGCTTCTTCGCTGGTAAGCGTTTTGTTCCAATCATCTCTGGTCTGGCGGCGATCTTCACTGGCGTGATTCTCTCCTTCATCTGGCCACCGATTGGTTCCGCTATCCAGACCTTCTCCCAGTGGGCTGCGTATCAGAACCCGGTAGTGGCGTTCGGTATCTACGGCTTCATTGAGCGCTGCCTGGTACCGTTCGGTCTGCACCATATCTGGAACGTTCCATTCCAGATGCAGATTGGTGAATTCACCAACGCGGCAGGTCAGGTCTTCCACGGCGATATCCCACGCTACATGGCGGGTGACCCGACTGCAGGTAAACTCTCTGGCGGCTTCCTGTTCAAAATGTACGGCCTGCCGGCTGCGGCAATTGCTATCTGGCACTCTGCTAAACCAGAGAACCGTGCAAAAGTGGGCGGTATCATGATCTCCGCAGCGCTGACCTCGTTCCTGACCGGTATTACCGAGCCGATCGAGTTCTCCTTTATGTTCGTTGCGCCGATCCTGTACATCATTCACGCAGTACTGGCTGGCCTGGCATTCCCTATCTGTATCCTGCTGGGTATGCGCGACGGTACCTCCTTCTCGCACGGCCTGATCGACTTTATCGTACTGTCGGGTAACAGCAGCAAACTGTGGCTGTTCCCAATCGTGGGTGCGGGCTATGCGATTGCTTACTACACCATCTTCCGCGTGCTGATCAAAGCACTGGACCTGAAAACACCGGGTCGTGAAGATGCAACAGAAGACAGCAAAGCAGGCGTGACCAGCGAAATGGCTCCGGCCCTGGTTGCAGCGTTCGGCGGTAAAGAGAACATCACTAACCTGGACGCATGTATCACTCGTCTGCGTGTGAGCGTTGCTGATGTTGCGAAAGTAGACCAGACGGGTCTGAAAAAACTGGGCGCAGCGGGCGTAGTTGTTGCAGGTTCTGGTGTACAGGCTATCTTCGGGACGAAGTCCGATAACCTGAAAACCGAAATGGATGAGTACATCCGCAACAGCTAAGTTGTGACCTGGGGAGACTAAGGCAGCCGTATGGCTGCCTTTTTTATTGGCGGCATTAGCGTGTATTAACTGCCAGACAATGTACAGTCCATAAAAAAAGGGAGCCAGTTGGCTCCCTTGTTTGTCATGTTATTATCAGAACTGATAACTCGCGGTCACGCTTACGTTACGGGGTTCGCCATACACGAGGGCACCTTCCACGTTGGTGTCGTAAGTTTTGTCGAACAGGTTGTTCAGGTTGCCCTGCACAGAGAAGTTCGGAGTAACCTGGTAACGTGTGAAAAGATCAACCAACGCATAGCTGCCTTGTTTTGCACGCCAGGTGCCGTAAGGCGTAACAACATCTTTGTAGACACTATTTTGCCAGTTCACGCCCCCGCCGACAGTTAACTCAGGCAATACTGGCAGGCGGTAGCTGGTAAACATTTTTACGCTGGTTCGAGGCAGATTCGGATTTACGGCGTTACCCTCACTGTCTTCTGCAACATAGCGAGTTGCACCAAAGGTTAACTGCCAGTTATCTGTCAATGCGCCATTGATCTCAAACTCAACACCTTTACTTACGGTACCGTCAGCGGCTTTATATGCGGTGTCGGTTGAACCCTGAATAGGCACCCCAGTGCTCTGTCCAAGGTTATCCTGTTCGATACGGAAGATAGCCAGCGTAGTGGTCAGGCGGCTGTTCATCCAGTCCGACTTCAGTCCAAGCTCGTAGTTATTACCCGTAATAGGTGCGAGATACCTACCCGAGCTATCACGCACATTCTGTGGCTGGAAGATTGAGGTGTAGCTTGCGTAAGTCGACCAATTTTCGTTGATGTCAAAAACCAGACCCGCATAAGGCGTCGTATGGTTCTGCTCCATCCCGTAGGTCATAGTATCGACCTTCCAGTTGGTATAACGCGCTCCGAGAATCAGGTGCAGCGGGTCAGCCAACGAGATGCGGGTCGCTGCGTAGAGCGACTTCATGTCAGTGGTGTCGTCCTGCGCAAGCGACTGAGAACCCCAGTTGGTTTCAGGGAAGTGGCCGTTGTAGTCGTAGAAGCTGCCAAACTCGTCGGGGAAGACATTTGCCCATGAGTTGGTGTAACGGTTGGTCTGCCTGCTGTAACTGCCGCCAAACATCAGGGTATGCTGACGACCAAATAACTCGTAACCGCCATCAGCAAAGAGATCCAGCGCATCCACTTTACGTTTGCCACTGTTCCAGCCAGTCCCACCAATATAGGTGTAGTCAGGTCCGTAGCTAGCGTAAGGACCGACCAGCATGCCGGTGTTTTTATCGACATACGCATCAAGATACATCGCTTTACTGTCGAACTTCGCTTCGGTGTGAGTGGCATTCAGGGTTGCTTGCCAGTTATCCGAAAAACGCTGCTTCAGCGTAAAGTAAACTTTATTGAACTCTTTATCATTGTAGGCCCAGTCCGGCGCGGTGCTTTTGGCGCGGTCGTAGTGATTGACACTACCGTCGGTGTTCCAGCGTGGTAATCCGCCCCAGGTCTGGTTGTTCACGTCAATGCGTTGATATTCGTATCCTGCCGATAATGTGGTATCTGAACCTAAATCGGCGTCAATGATGCCGGAGAAGAATGTTTTCTTCTGGTTGTAATGGTCGAGCCAGGAGTCGTTATCCTGGTAACCCGCAACCACGCGGCCACGGAGATTTCCATCTTCGGTAAGCGGGCTCTGCAAATCCATCACATAACGTTGCTTATTCCAGCTACCGTATTCCGCAGAGAGATTACCTTTGAATTCGTGGCTGGTGGCGTGCTTACGCACCATGTTAATCGCCGCAGAGGGGTTACCAGTACCCGTCATTAAACCATTGGCACCGCGAACAACTTCTACACGCTCAAAGAGCGCCATATCGGAGAGTGAGTCGCCGAGATTCCAGCGCGACTCAAAATAGGTCGGGATGCCGTCGACCATGTAATTATCGATTTGGAATCCACGAGAGTAGTAACTGCTACGATCGGAATCTGCGGTACTTTTGCTGATACCCATCGTGCTATCCATGACGTCACCCAGCGTTTGCAGCTGCTGATCCTGCATACGTTGTTCGCTAACAATCGTAACGGACTGAGGGATATCACGCTGCACCATCTGCATTTTCGTGCCAACGGTGGTGGTTTTTACGCTGTAATCCTGCGCTTCGTCAGGCTGGTCGTTAGACGTAGAACCGTCAACAATAACCGTCTCTTCCGACGTTGCAGCGAAACTTACGGTCGGCATCAATGCCATCGCAATACAGGCTGCCAGCAACGAGGGGGTTGCGGCAGGCTGACGTTGCCCGTCCCTGGTATGATGAATGAAAGACATTATCAAACCCTTTCTGAGTGAGTTGTAAAAAGCGCCCCAGTCCTGCATTCGGTCTGGGATCATTTGTATGTTCAAAATGCGCATGAAAATGCAAATGCGAAATATACGCATTAGGATTCATCGTGTAAACAGATGTAATCCGGTGAATTAAAATTATGTTTTAGTCTGTCGGGGTGGGTAGCTGGTCACTCTGCGACCAGCAAGAGGTGAATAAGGAAAGAATTCACGGGATAAGGTTGAAAGGATTAGAGAAACTCGCTCATACTCTTATTCTGTGTCACTGAAGAGTGCGCCCGCAGGATGAGATTGCCGGGCACGACGTCTGATTAAAAAGTAATAAGGAAAACGTCATGGCTGAAGAAACTATTTTCAGTAAAATTATTCGCCGCGAGATCCCGGCCGACATCCTCTATCAGGACGATCTGGTGACCGCTTTCCGCGACATTTCGCCTCAGGCACCTACACACATCCTGATTATTCCTAATATTCTGATTCCGACGGCTAATGACGTGAAAACTGAGCATGAACTGGCATTAGGCCGTATGCTGACAGTAGCCGCAAAAATTGCCGCGCAGGAAGGCATTGCTGAAGACGGCTACCGTTTAATCATGAACTGCAACCGCCATGGCGGCCAGGAAGTCTATCATATTCATATGCATCTACTGGGCGGTCGTCCGCTGGGGCCGATGCTGGCGCATAAAGGTTGATGACATGCTAAATGGGCGTATTGCTGCGCTGATGGTAGGACTGGTGCTGGTGGGGTGCAGTTCGCGTCCGGCTATCCCCGTCAACGACGACCAGACGTTGATTATGGAGTCCTCCGTGCTGGCGGCGGGGATCACCGCAGAGGCACCGTCGCTGGCCATCAGTGAAATCCAGCCGTCTGCGTCCTCAACGCTATTTAATGAAAGAAACGTACCTGTTACCGTCCATTACCGTTTTTTCTGGTATGACGCCAGAGGCCTTGAAATGCACCCGCTTGAGGCGCCGCGTAGCGTAACCATTCCGGCTAAAAAGTCGGTTACGCTGTATGGCAGCGCCAACTATCTGGGCGCGCACAAGGTCAGACTGTATCTCTATTTGTAAGGGGTGAACCTTGATTAAGAACCTGACTCGTTACGCGCTGGTCACGGCTTTCGCACTTTTCCTTTCCGGCTGTATTACCCGTACGGAGCAACCGCCTGCGCCCGTTGACGAGGCGAAACCGGGTACGCAGCAACCTACCCAGCCAACGCAGCCGGTGCCTACTGTACCGTCGGTTCCTTCGGTCCCTTCACAGCCGGGCCCGATTGAGCATCCGGACGAAACTGCACAGCCCACGCCGCGCGAACGTCATTATGACTGGAACGGCGCCATGCAGCCGATGATGGACAAAATGCTGCAGGCCCAGGGCGTGACCTCCGGCAGCGTGCTGCTGGTGGATAGCGTGAATAACCGTACTAACGGTTCGCTGAACGCAAGCGAAGCCACGGAAACCCTGCGCAATGCGCTGGCCAATAACGGTAAATTTACCCTGGTTTCCGCGCAGCAGCTGGCGGTCGCCAAGCAGCAGCTTGGGCTCTCTCCGCAGGACAGCCTGGGTTCGCGCAGTAAAGCCATTGGTATTGCCCGTAACGTCGGCGCACAATATGTGCTTTACTCCAGCGCTACCGGCAACGTCAACGCGCCTGCATTGCAAATGCAGCTGATGCTGGTTCAGACAGGCGAGATCATCTGGTCGGGCAAAGGTGCAGTTCAGCAACGCTAATCTGTCGCGCGACACGCTGCTGTCGCGCTATTTTCCGCAATATCGACTCCTCGCGCCGCAGGCCCACCCGGGATTGAGCGGCGCGAGCGCCATTATTGAGCACGATAATCACCGGTTGGTACTTCGTCAGTATCATACCGCGCTGGGTTCACCGGCTCATTTTCGCCGTCACTATCATGCGTTACGCCACCTTCCTGAGACGCTGGCGCCGCAGCCGCGTTTTATTGCTCCTGGCTGGATGGCCGTGGAGTATCTTCCGGGCGAAGTGAAACAGGCCCTCCCGGCCACCCGGGCGCTGGCGGCTATGCTGTATCATCTTCACCGACAGCCGCCGTTTGGCTGGCGGATCGTTTTGATGCCGCTGCTTGAGCGCTACTGGCTACAAGCTTCGCCTTCGCGTCGTTCGCCGTTATGGCTACAACAGTTAAAGCGTCTGCGCAAACTGGGCGAGCCGTCACCCTTGCGACTGGCGCCACTGCATATGGACGTGCATGCAGGTAATATTGTGCACACGGCCAACGGCCCGCGGTTACTTGACTGGGAATATTGCGGCGACGGGGATATCGCCCTGGAACTGGCGAGCGTGTGGACGGAAAATGAAACGCAACGTCAGGTGCTACTGACAGAATATGCTCATCTCGCCAGGTTGCCAGCGCGGCAATTACACCGTCAGGTCAGACGCTGGCGTCCCTGGGTGCTGATGTTGATGGCTGGCTGGTATGAGCTGCGCTGGCAACAATCGCAAGACAAACAATTTATTACGCTCGCCGATGACATCTGGCAGCAGTTACAAACAAAAGGATAAGAGAGGGTACTGTGGGTCCAGTGATGTTGGATGTGGAAGGGTACGAACTGGATGCGGAAGAGCGTGAAATATTGGCGCATCCGCTGGTGGGGGGGCTAATCCTTTTTACCCGAAATTATCACGATCCGGCGCAGCTGCGTGAATTGGTGCGCCAAATCCGCGCCGCTTCCCGCCATCGCCTGGTCGTCGCGGTGGATCAGGAAGGCGGGCGCGTCCAGCGTTTCCGTGAGGGCTTTACCCGCCTGCCGGCGGCACAGTCCTTTGCCGCGCTGCTGGGTATGGAAGAGGGTGGGAATCTTGCGCAAGAGGCTGGCTGGTTAATGGCGAGCGAAATGATCGCCATGGATATCGATATCAGCTTCGCGCCGGTTCTGGATGTGGAGCACATCAGCGCCGCCATCGGTGAGCGCTCATACCACGCCGACCCGCAAAAAGCGCTGGCGGTGGCGACCCGCTTTATTGACGGTATGCACGATGCCGGTATGAAAACCACCGGTAAACACTTCCCGGGCCACGGGGCGGTAACGGCGGATTCGCATAAAGAGACGCCGCGCGACCCACGTCCCGAAGCAGAGATCCGCAGTAAGGACATGGCCGTGTTCCGCTCGTTGATTACCGATAACAAGCTGGATGCCATCATGCCTGCGCATGTTATCTACAGTGACGTCGATCCGCGCCCGGCCAGCGGTTCTCCGCACTGGCTCAAAACCGTGTTGCGTGGAGAGCTGGGTTTTAATGGCGTGATCTTCTCAGACGATCTGTCGATGGAAGGGGCGGCAATTATGGGCAGTTATGCTGAACGCGGTCAGGCGTCGCTGGACGCGGGTTGCGATATGATCCTGGTCTGCAATAATCGTAAAGGCGCGGTAAGTGTGCTTGATAACCTGTCGCCGATCAAAGCTGACCGTGTTACACAATTGTATCATAAAGGTTCATTTAGCCGTCAGGAACTGATGGATTCAGCACGCTGGAAGACGGTCAACGCGCAGCTAGAGGCGCTGAATGAACGCTGGCAGGCGCACAAAGCGGGCCAATAATCCCTTCCTGTTATGAGAAGTGTGGCGAGGATACGATGATCATCTATTTGCACGGTTTTGATTCGAACAGTCCCGGTAACCATGAAAAAGTTCTGCAACTGCAGTTTATCGACCCGGATGTACGTCTGATTAGCTACAGCACGCGCCATCCTAAGCACGACATGCAGCATCTGCTGAAAGAGGTGGATAAGATGTTGCAATTAAATGTCGACGATCGGCCGTTGATCTGCGGTGTGGGGTTGGGCGGTTATTGGGCAGAGCGGATCGGTTTTCTCTGTGATATCCGTCAGGTGATCTTCAATCCTAATCTGTTGCCGAACGAGAACATGGAAGGCAAAATCGACCGCCCGGAAGAGTATGTCGATATTGCCACCAAATGCGTAAGTAACTTTCGCGAGAAGAACCGCGACCGCTGTCTGGTCGTGCTCTCACGCCACGATGAAGCGCTGAACAGCCACCGCTCGGCCGAACTGCTGCATCCCTATTATGAGATTGTTTGGGACGAAGAACAGACCCATAAGTTCAAAAACATCTCTCACCATCTGCAACGCATAAAAGCCTTTAAAACCCTCGGCTAATCCCTGTGCTAAGCAGTAGAAAAACCCGGCGCCTCTCGGTTAGCCGGGTTTTCTTTTGCCATAATTGATTAACATTTAAACGGCAAAACTTGATTAATATCAATTTTGGTATGACCAATGCACCGAACATGCTATTCTCGAAAGTGTTGAATGGTTTCAGTGCGGTAACCCTTTGTTAAGTAAAGGTTATTTCTATAACTTTTACTTAACAATTGGTTAATAATTTGAGGGGGTCACGTTGACTACGCCATTGAAAAAGATAGTGATTGTGGGCGGCGGCGCAGGCGGGCTAGAGCTGGCGACGCAGCTAGGTAAAAAGCTTGGGCGCGGTAAAAAAGCCAAAATTACGCTTGTGGATCGTAACCATAGCCACCTGTGGAAACCGCTGCTGCACGAAGTCGCAACCGGTTCTCTGGATGAAGGGGTGGACGCCCTGAGCTATCTGGCACATGCCTGCAACCATGATTTTCAGTTCCAGCTGGGTTCCGTGGTGGATATCAATCGTGAAAGTAAAACCATCACTCTGGCAGAGCTGCGTGATGAGAAGGGCGAGCTGCTGGTGCCAGAGCGTAAACTGGCGTACGACACGCTGGTAATGGCGTTGGGCAGTACCTCTAATGATTTCAACACACCGGGCGTGAAAGAGCACTGCATCTTCCTCGATAACCCGCACCAGGCGCGTCGTTTCCATCAGGAGATGCTGAACCTGTTCCTGAAGTACTCCAATAACCTCGGGGCGAGCGGTAAAGTGAACATCGCCATCGTGGGCGGCGGGGCCACCGGCGTGGAGCTCTCTGCTGAACTGCACAACGCGGTGAAACAGCTGCATAGCTACGGTTATAAAGGGCTAACGAACGATGCGCTGAACGTGACCCTGGTTGAAGCAGGCGAACGTATTCTGCCTGCGCTCCCGCCGCGTATTTCCAGTGCCGCACATAACGAACTCACCAAGCTCGGCGTGCGCGTACTGACGCAGACCATGGTGACCAGTGCCGATGCGGGCGGTTTGCATACCAAAGAAGGTGAGTATATTCAGGCCGATCTGATGGTCTGGGCGGCGGGTATTAAAGCCCCTGATTTCATGAAAGATATCGGCGGCCTGGAAACCAACCGTATCAATCAGTTGGTAACCGAACCTACGCTGCAAACCACGCGCGATCCCGATATCTTCGCCATTGGCGACTGTGCTTCCTGCGCCCGCCCGGAAGGCGGTTTCGTGCCACCACGCGCTCAGGCCGCACACCAGATGGCAAGTCTGGTCCTGCACAACATTCTGGCGCAGCGCAAAGGGAAAGAGATGAAGAACTATGTCTACAAAGACCACGGTTCTCTGGTATCGCTCTCTAACTTTTCTACCGTCGGTAGCCTGATGGGCAACCTAATGCGGGGTTCAATGATGGTAGAAGGGCGTATTGCACGTTTCGTCTACATCTCTCTGTACCGTATGCACCAGATTGCACTGCACGGTTACTTCAAAACAGGCCTGATGATGCTGGTAGGCAGAATCAACCGCGTGATACGTCCACGTCTGAAATTGCATTAATCTTCTCGCCCCTCCGCACTCGTCGGAGGGGCTTATTCAGCAGATCCTTCTGTTTCAGTGCCCCTGAAAGTCCAGGAGTTCTCTGAATCACTTCGGTTTCCCCTGTCGTACCACATTTTTAATCCTTTATCCCATTTGCAGACCCCTCTGTCTGGTTGCAGAATTGTTACCAATAGCAACACAAAGGAGGAAGCCCCGTGAATAAGTCAATGTTAGCGGGTATAGGGATTGGCGTAGCTGCTGCGCTGGGTGTGGCGGCGGTTGCCAGTCTTAATGTGTTTCAGAGTGGGCCACAATATGCTCAGGTTGTCTCTGCCACACCGATTAAAGAAACCGTAAAAACGCCGCGTCAGGAGTGCCGTAATGTCACCGTAACGCATCGTCGGCCTGTGCAGGATGAGAACCGTATCGCCGGTTCCGTACTGGGTGCCGTAGCGGGTGGGGTTCTGGGCCATCAGTTTGGTGGTGGCCGCGGTAAAGATGTTGCCACCGTTGTCGGCGCGCTGGGTGGCGGCTATGCCGGCAACCAGGTTCAGGGCGCCATGCAGGATCGTGATACTTACACCACGACCCAGCAGCGTTGCAAGACCGTGTATGACAAGTCCGAAAAAATGCTTGGTTACGACGTGACCTACAAAATTGGCGAACAGCAGGGGAAAATCCGTATGGATAAAGATCCTGGCAGCCAGATCCCGCTGAACGATAAGGGTCAGCTGGTCCTGAATAACAAAGCATAAAAAAGCTGTACTCTGCATTTGCTCCCCATTCGCTCAGGCTGGGGAGCTTTTTTATGCCTGCAATAAAAAGACCTTAAACGCCCGTCTCGATCCCGGCAGGTTTAAGGCCTTTTTCATGTCCACAGTTATCAGATATCGAAGAGATTATGCTGGCGGTGTAAAAACCATCCTGTAAGCAGGATGGAGATAAAAGCAAATAACACAGAACCACCACATAAAATCCAGAGACCAAATAACAATGTTATTACTATTAGCACCTTCAATAATGGTAATAGCAAAATCATCTCTATCAATCCTTCTGTATGTGTAGTCAGAAAGTGTTTTGTCCTTGAGGAGAAGTACGATTTTGCCGCCCGCACAGGGTTCAGGAGAGTAAACGTCATTGTTGTTGTTGTCGTCATGACGTTTGCGCAACTTGTGTTGAACGGCTGCTAATCATTAGCAGAACAATAATCACAAGTTAAGGATAGCAAACGCCTTAATTTATGAGAAAGATTTGGCCTATCGTTTAACAGGCCAAACCCTCTTTCTGTGGCAGGTTTACATCTTAATGAGCTCAGGCCACAAGTGCAGCGTGGTCCGGGTGATGCTCTGTAGCTTTTCGAGGGTTGCCCCTTCACGTGCGCTGATAGACATTCCCTGCAGGACACAGCTGAGATACTGCGCCAGCCGGTCTGTTTCACATTGGGCCGGCATCTCACCGCGCTGTTGCCGTTGGCGAAGAAAAAGGCCAAGTGTCTCTTCCTGCATGGCGTGGCGCGATTTCACCGTATTCGCAATCTCTTTAGAAGAGGCGGCAAGGGTGGCGGAGGTATTAATCATAAAACAGCCCGCCGGGGTCTCTTTACTGGTGAAGCAGGTTGCTACTGCGGTGAAATAGTCACTCAGTGCCTGCTCAACGCTCTTCTCTTCACAAAACAGCTGGGCTTCATGTTTCGCCGCAAACCGGGTGATATAGCGATCCAGCACCGCGCGAAACAGCCCCTCTTTATTGGTGAACTCTGCATACAATGTTGGCGCTTTCGCACCCGTCGCTTCCACCAGATCCGCGAGGGATGTCGCTTCATACCCGTGTTGCCAGAAGAGTGTCATGGCCTTATCAAGCGCCGCGTCCCTGTCGAACACCTTAGGTCGGCCACGGCTTTTTTTAGCGCAACTCGTCACTGTGGTTGTCATAGGCCGTCGTACCTTAGTTGGATTGTTGAATAACCATTATAAAAATAATCTCATGGCGCGACCAGCACTCATTTCAGAAAAATAATTTAATCCTATCTTTATGAAAAATAAAGGATTTGAAATTAATTTAATGATCATTATAAAAATAATGTTGACGCGTGATGGGGATCACACTTACGATTTACCTATCGATCGTTAAGTAATTAACTTGCGACCCCAAATTCATCTGTCAAAAGGCTATAATCATGAAAAACGTAAAAACTTTGATCGCTGCAACCCTGCTCAGTTCCCTCTCTTTCGCCAGCTTCGCCGCGGTTCAGGTGCAGACCACACCTGCCGATCAGCATAAAGTGGGCACTATTTCTGCCAATGCAGGGACTAACCTGAGTTCTCTGGAAAGTGAACTGGCCCAAAAAGCCGATGAGATGGGTGCAACATCCTATCGCATCACCTCCGTGGCCGGTCCTAACAACCTGCACGGTACTGCTGTTATCTATAAATAAGCCCTGGCTAAACCCTCATACTGCCACTGCTTTACCACTGCTTTACCACTGCTAAAAAAAGGCCCTGCATCTGCAGGGCCTTTTTTATTTACATAGACTGGCTGGCAGCCACGTGTCGGGTGACATCGGTGGGCATTCCGGAACGCGCCTCCATCGCTCTTTCCATCACGATGCCGTCAGCCTGGCTTTTAAAAGCCTGCATGCTGGCATTAAGCGTGATGGGCAAGGTTTGCGGATCGTCCTCGATGTTTTTCGACAGGGGCTGATGGATCTCCACAAGGTGTCTGCCATCGGGCTCTACGGAGGCTTTAATCGGCGTATTGATGATATTGACCTTCGTGCCCGGGGTTATTACCCGGAACAGGGTTTCGATGTCGTTATCACGCAGACGAATACAGCCAGAGCTGACGCGCATACCGATACCGAAATCCGCGTTAGTGCCATGCAGTAAATAGACGCCGCCGTAGGCTGCCAGACGAATAGCATGATGGCCCATCGGATTATCCGGCCCGGCAGGCACTACCGCAGGCAAATCGATGCCCTGGGCTTTATAGCGGGCACGAATATTCGCCGTCGGGGTCCAGGTCGGATTGGCGCGCTTGTCCGAGACGGTCGTCACCATGGTGGGTGTTAACGTATTGCTATCCAGCTGCCCGATACCGATGGGATAGACGGTCACCTCATTTTTTCCAGGCGGGTAGTAATAGAGGCGAAGTTCGGCCAGGTTGATCACAATACCTGTGCGTGGTGCATCCGGCAGTAATGTTTGCAGCGGGATGGTCAGTACGCTGCCCGGGCGCGGAACATAAGGGTCGACGCCCGGGTTGGCTTGTAACAGGGCCAGAAAACCGACGTTATAGCGTTTTGCGATCGCCTCCAGCGAGCCGCCGTCATCTTCCACTACGTGAAAGCGATTCTCACCCACCAGACGACTTCCTGCAGCAGGGAGAGGCCAGGTGTTAGCCCGCGCAGGGAGGGCCAGGGCGACGGTGGCGACCAGCGCAAAAAACGTTATCCAGCGAGAAAATCGTTGAGTCATCATCACCAAAATCCATAGCAATAATTGGGTTCATGTTATCTGAACGTTAATTGATAATTATGGTGAATAGATGTGTCGAAAAGTGGCAGGAGATTGCAAAGAGTTTGTAAATTCCCGGCCTGTCAGGCAAGCCGGGGAGGGGGATCAGGCGACGGCGTTCTCTTCCAGCTGGCGCATAAAGTTTCGTACCCACTCCATGCGGGTCTTGCGCTCCGTCAGCTCCTGGGTGAACTTGAGATGGGTCGGGCCATCCAGGCGGAAGTGCTGGGGCTCTTTCTGCAGCAGGCCAATCAGCCACATCGGGTCGACGTGATTCTTCTCAGCAAACTCGATCATGCCCCCTTTTTCGTTACCTTCCAGCTTGCGTATACCCAGTTTCTGCGCCTGCTGACGAAGGCGAGCGATATCCAGTAGATTACGTGCCGCATCGGGGAGCAGGCCAAAGCGATCGATCAGCTCGACTTTTATCTCCTCCAGCTCGGCCTCCTTTTTGGCGCTGGCGATGCGCTTATAGAAGGAGAGGCGAGTATTGACGTCAGGGATGAAATCATCCGGCAGCAGAGAAGGCATGCGTAACTCGACCTCCGTTTGCTGGCTGGTCAGATCTTCGAGCGACGGCTCCCGTCCCGCTTTCAGGGCATCGACGGCGTTTTCCAGCAATTCCATATAGAGCGAGAAGCCAATGGTTTCCATCGAGCCGCTCTGGTCTTCCCCTAACAGTTCGCCCGCGCCGCGAATTTCCAGATCGTGGGTCGCCAGCGCAAAACCTGCCCCCAGATCTTCCAGCGAGGCGAGAGCTTCGAGGCGTTTTTGCGCGTCGGTGGTCATCGCTTTCGGGTGCGGGGTTAACAGCCAGGCGTAAGCCTGGTGATGCGAACGGCCCACGCGGCCACGCAACTGGTGCAACTGCGCCAGGCCAAAGTGGTCCGCACGTTCAATAATGATGGTATTCGCCGTCGGGATATCGATGCCGGTTTCAATGATAGTGGTGCAGACCAGCACGTTAAAGCGCTGGTGGTGGAAATCATTCATGACCCTTTCCAGCTCGCGTTCGCGCATCTGGCCATGGCCAATGGCGACGCGGGCCTCAGGCACCAGTTCGGCCAGTCGATCTGCGGCCTTCTGGATGTTCTCCACGTCGTTATACAGATAGTAAACCTGTCCACCACGTAGCACTTCGCGCAGGATCGCTTCGCGTACTACCAGGCTATCGTACTCGCGTACAAAGGTTTTCACCGCCAGACGGCGCGCCGGTGGGGTGGCGATAATCGACAGATCGCGCATGCCGCTCATGGCCATATTGAGCGTACGGGGGATCGGCGTTGCGGTGAGGGTCAGGATATCCACATCCGCACGCATCGCTTTGATGCGCTCTTTATGACGCACGCCGAAACGGTGCTCTTCATCGACAATGAGCAGTCCCAGATCTTTCCATTTCACGTCGCTTTGCAGCAGTTTATGGGTACCGATCAGGATATCGATTTTGCCTTCGCTTGCCTCCTGCAGGATCTGCGTCTGCTCTTTAGCGCTCCGGAAACGGGACAGCATTTCGATGCGCACGGGCCAGTTGGCGAAACGGTCGCGGAAGTTATCGTAGTGCTGCTGTGCCAGCAGGGTGGTCGGTACCAGCACCGCCACCTGCTTGTTGTTCTCCACGGCGAGGAAGGCGGCGCGCATTGCCACTTCGGTTTTACCGAAGCCGACGTCGCCGCACACCAGTCGGTCCATCGCCAGCGGCTGACACATGTCGCTCAGCACCGCATTAATCGCCTGGCTCTGATCCGGGGTGGTCTCAAAGGGGAAACTTTCACAGAAGAGCTGGTACTGTTCTTTATCATGCTTAAAGGCGTAGCCCGTTTTGGCCGCACGCTGAGCATAGATATCCAGCAGTTCCGCCGCCACGTCACGCACTTTCTCTGCCGCTTTCTGACGCGCACGCGACCAGGCATCCCCCCCCAGTTTATGCAGCGGGGCGTTATCTTCCGCACCGCCGGCGTAGCGGCTGATCAGATGCAGCGAAGAGACGGGCACATACAGTTTGGCGTCGTTGGCGTAGGTGAGCATCAGGTACTCCCCTTTGATGCCGCCGGCTTCAAGGGTGGTCATCCCGGCGTAGCGACCCACGCCATGCTCCAGATGGACGATAGGCTGGCCTGGATGCAGTTCTGCCAGGTTACGGATCAGCGTGTCCGGGTTTATGGTGCGACGGCTATCCTGGCGACGACGCGCCACGCGCTCGCCCAGCAGATCGCTTTCGCAGATCAGGGCCCGGTTGTTGAGGGTATCGACAAAGCCATGCTCGGCGGCACCTATCATCAGATAGCGGCCATTGCCGGTCGCCTCGTCGAGGCGCAGAATGCGTTTAGGTGCGAGCTTAATTCGCCCCAGCAACTCGCCCAGCGCTTCACGACGGCCTTCGCTTTCTACGGAGAAGATCACCGGGCCGGTAAAGCTTTCAAGGAATTTGCGCAAATTGTCCAGAGGTGACTTCTGCTGGGCCTGCACCGCCAGGTCTGGCAGTTTCTGGAAACCGAGATTGGTGTTTGCCGCTTTTTCTGCGAGATTTTCAGTTTTAAGCTGCATGCGCGGCCAGCGCTTCAGCTCGCTGAACAGTTCATCGCTGCGTAGCCACAGCTGTTCGGGTGGCAGCAACGGACGCATCGGGTCTACGCCGCGGTTCTCATAACGCGCACGGGTTTCGCTCTCAAAACGGTTTGCGCTACTTTCCAGATCGCCGGTGTTCACCACCAGGGTATTGGCCGGGAAATAGCTAAACAGCGGCGGCAGCGGCTCGCTGAAGAACAATGGCTGCCAGTATTCAATGCCCGCGGGCAAGGTGCCTTTGCTCACCTGCTGATAGATATGTTCAGCGTCACGTTTCACATCGAACTTATCCCGCCACTGACTCCGGAACAGCTCAATGGCGGTTTTATCCGTCGGGAACTCATGGGCCGGCAGCAGATTAATGGCTTCTACCTCTTCCAGCGTTCGCTGTGTATCGGCATCGAATACGCGCAGGCTATCGATCTCATCGTCGAAGAAATCCAGACGATAAGGGCGATCGCTGCCCATAGGATAGAGGTCGAGCAGCGCGCCGCGCGTAGCATATTCACCGTGCTCCATCACCTGGTCCACATGACGATAGCCCGCACTGTCGAGTTGCGCTCGCAGGGCATCACGCGATAAACGCTGCCCTTTTTTCATCACCAGCGCATGGCCATGCAGGTAGCTGTGGGGGCAGACGCGCTGCATCAGCGTATTGACCGGCACAATCAACACCCCGCGCTGCATAGAAGGCAGTTGGTACAGCGTTGAGAGGCGCGACGAGATAATCTCCTGGTGCGGGGAGAAGCTGTCGTAGGGGAGGGTCTCCCAGTCGGCAAGGCTGAACACCAGGCTGTCGGTAAATTGACGAATTTCATCATGCAGGCGCAGGGCGTTCTGCATATCTGGCGCAACCAGCACCACCGGCCCTGGATGACGTTCAGCGATCTCCGCCACCAGCGTGGCGCAGGCCGCGCCCGTGAGTTCACCCAACTGGCGTTGGTCGCCCGCTTTGTTGGGCAGGGAATAACGATATTGTTCAGACATAGCTTAGTCAGGATCTCTTATGGGCATATCACTGATACACAATGTCTTTATTATCCTTGATCGTTTTGCTTTAGCAAACCGGAACCGCACGGGAGGAGAAGGCGCCCCCCGTCGGGAGCGCCTGGAGGCTAGCGTGAAGCCTGTAACGCTGGGGGGGAGAAGAAAAGATCGCCAAACAGAATGCCCGACAGTTTACGCGTACCCAGTCCAACCAGGGTGCAGATCAGCAGGCTGGCAAACGGGTAAAACAGTACCAGCGTGAGTTCCGCCCACTGAGGCCATGTCGCCGCATTCATCTGGCCAATAAAGAACAGGCTGAAAGCCTCGATCAGAATGCGGTGCGTGGTATAGATGGCAATGGTGTTGGAGCCAATCACGTTAAGCAGATTGTTCGGTTGCACGCTATAGCGCTGCTCAAAGCCGTAAAAAAGCTTCATGATCAGCAGAATCGACAGCAGCGAGAGCAGCAGCGGCGCGTTGGCAAACCACAGCACGACCGAAATAGCGGCGAAAAGCGCCACCGGTAGCACGTTACGACGCAGCGCCAGCCCTTTCATCCATGTCATCAGCTGTGCGCCGTACCAGGCCCCCAGGCTGTAGTAAATGGCATTACGGACCACGCTGTTCATGCCCCACCAGGGTAACGGCAGGAAGTTAATCGCCACGCTTGCCAGCGCCAGCAGGGCGATCATGGGCACTTTCCAGCGGCTAAAGAATTTACACAGGGTGAAATAGACCACCAGCGCGTACAGATACCAGAGACTGGTACTGGCGGTGAGCATGCCTTTGATAAAGTCCGGTAAGGTAGCGGCGTAAGCGGCGTTGGAGCCGAGGGACAGTTCGCGCTCGGGTGCCAGCCAGGCGTTGATATGGCTCAGGGCTTGCCACTGCAGAACGCCCCACAGAATCAGTACCCAGACGATGCTCCAGATCCGTTTATCGATACTGTCACGCCAGGTCACCTCGTCGATGTACCGGCGAATCAAAAAACCGGAGATAAAGAAAAATACCGGCATACGAAAAGGGGCGAGATAAAGATTAAAGTAGACCCAGCATTTCGCCAGCAGCGCTGAAAGGGGAAGTTGTAGTGCATCCAGATGCGGATAAAAAGTGATCACCGAGTGATAAATGACCACTAAACAGATGCAAAGTCCTTTTATCTGATTAATCCATAATGCTTTTTGTTTCATCGGAAACCGATACCTGTATTGCCAAAAACGAACCGTTAAGTCTGCTAAGGGGCGCTAGTGATGTAATGGGTAAGAGTCTGTATCCGGGCGTTTTTAAGAAAAGGTGGAGGGAGTTTGCGGCTATGTTGCCCACAATTGTGACCTTAGCTGACTGATTTCCGTTGTTTTTTCGGAAAAATGAGAAGCAAAGCTTAGGGTTTCAGTCATTTACGCTTCACGGATTCGCTTATATACTCGTGGGTCTGCTATCAGCAAACAGACGGATTTCATGTACCAACCTGTCGCACTATTCATAGGCTTACGTTATATGCGTGGGCGCGCCGCGGACCGCTTCGGTCGCTTTGTCTCCTGGCTCTCTACCATTGGTATTACGCTTGGCGTGATGGCGTTGGTGACGGTGCTGTCGGTGATGAACGGCTTCGAGCGCGAGCTGCAAAACAATATTCTGGGGCTGATGCCGCAGGCCGTTCTCTCTTCTGCCAACGGGTCGGTTAACCCTCAACAGCTACCGGAAAGCGCGGTGAAGTTGCAGGGCGTAAACCGCGTCGCGCCGCTTACCACCGGTGATGTGGTGCTCCAAAGCGCCCGCAGCGTGGCGGTGGGCGTGATGCTCGGTATCGATCCGGCGCAAAAAGATCCGCTCACCCCTTATCTGGTTAATGTGAAGCAGACCGACCTGCAGCCCGGCCAATATAACGTGATCCTTGGCGAACAGCTGGCCGGGCAACTGGGCGTAAACCGTGGCGATCAGCTCCGGATCATGGTGCCTTCTGCCAGCCAGTTTACGCCGATGGGGCGCCTGCCGAGCCAGCGTCTCTTTAACGTGATTGGCACCTTTGCCGCCAGCAGTGAAGTCGATGGCTATCAGATGCTGGTGAATATTCAGGATGCCTCACGCCTGATGCGCTACCCGGCGGGCAATATCACCGGCTGGCGTCTGTGGCTGAATGAGCCATTGAAGGTTGACGTGCTCAGCCAGCAGACCCTGCCAGAAGGGACCAAATGGCAGGACTGGCGCGACCGCAAAGGCGAGCTGTTCCAGGCCGTGCGCATGGAAAAGAATATGATGGGCCTGCTGCTGAGCCTGATCGTCGCCGTGGCGGCGTTTAATATCATTACCTCGCTGGGGCTGATGGTAATGGAGAAGCAGGGCGAGGTGGCGATTCTCCAGACCCAGGGGCTGACGCCGCGCCAGATTATGGCGGTCTTTATGGTTCAGGGGGCCAGCGCCGGGATTGTCGGTGCGCTGTTGGGCGCCGTACTGGGGGCGCTACTCGCCAGCCAGTTGAACAATTTAATGCCTATTATCGGCGCACTGCTTGATGGTGCGGCGTTGCCGGTCGCCATCGAGCCGCTGCAGGTCGTGGGTATCGCGCTGGCCGCGATGGCCATTGCGCTGCTCTCTACGCTTTACCCTTCCTGGCGCGCTGCCGCCACTCAACCCGCTGAGGCTTTACGTTATGAATAAGATCCTGTTGCAATGCGACAACCTGTGCAAACGCTATCAGGAAGGCAACGTGCAGACTGATGTCCTGCACAATGTCAGCTTCAGCGTAGGAGAAGGGGAGATGATGGCCATTGTCGGGACCTCTGGCTCTGGCAAAAGTACCTTGTTGCACCTGCTCGGCGGACTGGATACCCCCACTTCCGGGGATGTGATTTTCTCCGGTACGCCGCTCAGTACCATGTCTTCAACGGCGAAGGCCGATCTGCGTAACCGCGAGCTGGGCTTTATTTATCAGTTCCACCATCTGCTGCCCGATTTTACCGCGCTGGAAAACGTGGCCATGCCGCTGCTGATCGGTAAAAAGAGACCGGCAGAGATCAATGAGCGCGCCAGCGCGATGCTGAATGCAGTTGGTCTGGGCCATCGTGGTAATCACCGTCCATCGGAACTCTCTGGCGGTGAACGCCAGCGCGTGGCCATTGCCCGTGCGTTGGTCAATAATCCGCGTCTGGTGCTGGCGGATGAGCCGACCGGTAACCTGGATGCCCGTAACGCCGACAGCATTTTCCAACTGCTAGGTGAACTGAACGCCTCTCAGGGTACAGCCTTCCTGGTCGTGACCCACGACCTGCAGCTGGCGAAACGGATGTCGCGCCAGCTTGAGATGCGCGACGGCCGTTTGAATGCGGAACTGACCCTGATGGGGGCAGATTAATGGCTTCACCATTATCGTTACTTATCGGCCTGCGCTTTAGCCGTGGCCGCCGCCGTAGCGGCATGGTATCGCTGATCTCGGTGATCTCCACCGTGGGTATCGCGCTGGGCGTGGCGGTATTAATCGTCGGCCTGAGCGCCATGAACGGTTTCGAGCGCGAGCTGAACAATCGTATTCTGGCGGTGGTGCCGCATGGCGAGATCGAGCCGGTTAATCAACCCTGGAATAACTGGAACGAGGCGCTAAACAAAGTAGAGAAGGTGCCCGGTGTGGCTGCCGCTGCGCCCTATATCAACTTTACCGGCCTGGTGGAGAGCGGCGTTAATCTGCGTGCGATTCAGGTAAAGGGGGTTAACCCTCGTCAGGAAGAGAAACTGAGCGCATTGCCGCAATTTGTGAAAGACGGCGCATGGACGGGCTTTAAAGCGGGCGAACAACAGATCATTATAGGCAAAGGGGTGGCCGACGCGCTGAAAGTGAAGCAGGGCGACTGGGTCTCGATCATGATCCCGAATGCCAGCGCCGATCATAAATTGCAGCAGCCGAAGCGCGTGCGCTTGCACGTTACCGGCATCCTGCAGCTGAGCGGCCAGCTTGATCACAGCTTTGCCATGGTCCCGCTGGAAGATGCCCGTCAGTATCTGGATATGGGTAGCAGCGTCACCGGTATTGCCATCAAGGTGAACGACGTCTTTAACGCTAACAAGCTGGTGCGCGACGCAGGCGAAGTGACCAATAGCTATGTCTATATCAAGAGCTGGATTGGCACCTATGGCTATATGTATCGCGATATTCAGATGATCCGCGCCATTATGTATCTGGCGATGGTGCTGGTGATTGGCGTGGCCTGCTTTAACATTGTCTCGACGCTGGTAATGGCGGTGAAGGACAAGAGTGGCGACATTGCGGTGCTGCGTACTCTCGGCGCCAAAGACGGTCTTATTCGTGCCATTTTCGTCTGGTATGGTTTGCTCGCCGGGCTGCTGGGAAGCCTCTGTGGTGTAGTGATTGGCGTAGTGGTTTCTCTGCAACTCACCCCAATTATCAATGGAATTGAGCGTCTAATCGGCCATCAGTTCCTCTCTGGCGATATCTATTTTATTGACTTCCTGCCGTCTGAATTGCATTGGCTGGACGTCGTTTATGTGCTGATTACAGCACTTTTGTTGAGTCTGCTGGCAAGCTGGTATCCGGCGCGTCGCGCAAGCCGAATCGATCCGGCGAGGGTGCTAAGTGGCCAGTAATTACGTCTTGATGTAGCGATCGCAAGGCCGCTATATCGAAAGAGGAATGCACTATGTATTACGGATTTGATATTGGCGGCACCAAAATTGCGCTCGGCGTGTTTGATGAGAATCTCAAACTGCAGTGGGAAACCCGCGTTCCCACGCCGCATGAAAGCTACGATGAATTCTTAACTACTCTCGTCGCGCTGGTGGGGCAGGCCGATGCGCGCTTTGGTGTGACAGGCAGCGTGGGGATAGGTATCCCCGGCATGCCGGAAACCGATGACGGCACGCTCTACGCCGCCAACGTGCCTGCGGCCAGCGGTAAACCCCTGCGCGCGGATCTCAGCCGCCTGTTGGCGCGCGATGTGCGTCTGGATAACGACGCAAACTGTTTTGCCCTCTCTGAAGCCTGGGACGATGAGTTTCGCCGTTATCCACTGGTTATGGGGCTGATTCTCGGCACCGGCGTCGGCGGCGGGCTTATTATTGATGGCAAACCGATCACCGGCCGCAGTTACATAACCGGCGAGTTTGGTCATATCCGGCTTCCTGTCGATGCGCTGGAGGTCGTCGGTCGCGATTTCCCGCTTATCCGCTGTGGTTGCGGCCAGCTTGGCTGCATTGAGAATTACTTGTCAGGCCGTGGATTTGCATGGCTATATGAACACTTCTATCATCAAAAAATGCAGGCACCCGAAATCATCGCCCTGTGGAATCAGGGAGATGAACAGGCGAAAGCGCATGTTGAGCGCTATCTCGACCTGCTGGCGGTCTGTCTGGGTAACATACTTACCGTCGTCGATCCTGACCTGTTGGTCATTGGCGGCGGATTATCAAACTTTACCGCGATCACGGAGCGGTTATCAGAACGTTTACCACGGCATTTGTTGCCGGTTGCCCGCCTGCCGCGCATTGAAAAAGCGCGCCATGGGGATGCCGGGGGAATGCGCGGTGCGGCGTTCCTGCACCTCAGCCGCTAGCCAGAAGAGGTTTTTATGTTGTCGCGTCGGTCACATCGCCTCACCCGTTTTCGCAGAAATAAACGTCGTTTGCGTGAACGCTTACGCCAGCGAATATTCTTCAGAGATCAGGTAATGCCAGAATTAATGGAAAAACCGAGAGTAGTGGTGCTGACCGGAGCAGGGATCTCCGCAGAGTCAGGCATTCGCACCTTCCGGGCCGCTGATGGGCTGTGGGAAGAGCACCGTGTGGAGGACGTCGCAACGCCGGAAGGTTTTGCCCGTAACCCGCAGCTGGTCCAGTCGTTTTACAATGCGCGTCGCCGTCAGCTGCAATCTGCTGAAATTGCCCCTAACGCGGCGCATCTGGCGCTGGCGAGGCTGGAAGAGGCGCTGGGCGATCGCTTCCTGCTGGTGACGCAGAACATCGATAATCTCCATGAGCGCGCGGGTAACAAGAATGTTATCCATATGCACGGTGAACTGCTCAAGGTACGCTGCGCCTGGAGCGGCCAGGTGCTGGAGTGGCCTGGCGATGTCACCCCTGATGACAAATGCCACTGCTGTCAGTTTCCGTCGGCGCTGCGCCCGCACGTCGTCTGGTTCGGCGAAATGCCGCTGGGTATGGATGAGATCTACAGCGCGCTGGCGATGGCCGATGTGTTTATCGCCATTGGCACCTCCGGGCATGTCTATCCCGCAGCCGGGTTCGTCCATGAGGCGAAACTGCAGGGGGCACATACGGTAGAGCTTAATCTTGAACCGAGCCAGGTGGGAAGCGAATTTGAAGAGAAACAGTACGGTCTGGCCAGTGAAGTGGTGCCGGCGTTCGTAGAAAAGTTACTGAAGGGATTGTAAAAGAGAGGTGAGGGCCCAGGCCCTCACCGTATTTATTAGCGACCTGCTTTCAACTTCTGATAATACTCTTCGTAGATGCGGCTGGCGTCGCCCACATCGTTTTGCCACTCACCTTTACTGATAGTTTCGGCATCAGGATAGAGCGTCTTATCGTTCGCCACGTCCGGGCTGAGCAGTTTACGCGCCGCGAGATTCGGGGTCGGGTAGCCAATGGTTTCTGCCACCTCTTTGGCCACATCCGGGCGCAGCAGGAAGTTAATCAGCTTCATGGCGCCATCTACGTTCCTGGCGTTTGCCGGGATCGCGAGGCTGTCCATCCAGAAGATGCCCCCCTCTTTTGGCCAGATGACCTCCAGCGGGGTACCGGCCTGACGCGCCACATACGCCGAACCGTTCCACACCATGCCGAGGTTCACTTCCCCTTCCATGTACGGGTTCGCCGGGTTATCGGAGTTAAAGGCCGCCACGTTAGGCATCAGCTTTCTCAGCTCGTTGTAGGCGGCTTCGATCTCTTTCGGATCGGTGGTGTTGCCGGAATAACCGAGTTTACGCAGCGCCATCTGGAACACTTCGCGCGCATCGTCGGTCAACAGCAGGCTACCCTTATACTCGGGTTTCCACAGATCGGCCCAGCTGGTCACCGTTTTCGGATCCATCTCGTCACGGTTTACGCCAATCGCGGTGGCACCCCAGATATAGGGAATGGAGTAGTCGTTGTTAGGATCGAAGGGTTTGTTCAGCATCTCAGGATCGAGGTTAGCGAAGTTGGTCAGCTTCGTCTTATCGATCTTCTGGATCATCCCCTCTTTACGCATTTTATCCACGAAATAGGTCGAGGGTACAACCAGATCGTAGGCGCCGTCTTTATAGGTTTTGAGCTTGGCATACATGGTTTCGTTCGACTCGTAGGTCGAATAGATCACCTTGATACCGGTCTCTTTGGTGAACTGCTCCAGCAGGCCTGGCGGCACATACTCGGTCCAGTTATAGAAGTAGAGTGTTTTACTGTCGTCCGCGTGCGCAGCGCTCATACCGAAAGCAAGCGCGCCAGCCGCGAGCAGGTGGCGTGACCATTTCATCATTTTAACGTCCCCTGAACTTTTGTTTTATCACGAGCAATAAGCTGGCTGGTAATAACCAGAACCAGCGATAACGTCAACAGAATGGTGGCCAGCGCGTTCACCTCCGGCGAGACGCCCACTTTAACCATCGAATAAATTTTCAGCGGCAAGATCTCATAGCTCGGCCCGGTGACGAACGAAGAAACCACGACGTCGTCCATCGACAGGGTAAAGCTCAACAACCATCCGGCTGCCACCGCAGGCATCGCCAGCGGCAGGAGGATCTTGCGCAGAATCACCATCTCACTGGCACCCAGATCTTTCGCCGCTTCCAGCATGCGCACGTCAAATCCCTTCAGACGGGAGTAAACCGTCACCACCACGAAAGGCAGGCAGAAGGTGATATGCGAAAAGAGCAGCGACCAGAAGCCGAGTTGTACGCCCAGCAGCATAAACAGCACCAGCAGCGATATGGCCATTACAATGTCCGGAGACATCATCACCACAAACAGCATGCCGCTCACAAACGGCTTGCCGCGAAAGCGGTAACGGTAGAGGGCCACGGCGGTCAGCGAGCCAATCAAGGTCGCAAACGTGGCCGAGACGATTGCCATCGTCAACGAATGCTGCGCAGCCTGAAGCAAACTGTCGTTGTTGACCAGCAGGCTATACCACTTGGTGGTAAAACCCTGCCAGTTAATCCCGAAACGTGAACTGTTAAATGAATTCACAATCAGGATGATGATGGGAATATACAAATAAGCATAGATGGCGGTCATAAAACCGCCGCGAAGCAGTCGACCCATCATTCCAGCTCACCTTTTTTGTTAAGCAGTCGGGATGCGCGCCAGTAGACCATTAGCATCAGCCCCATAACCACCGTCAGCGTGATGCTGGTGGCGGAGCCAAACGGCCAGTCGCGAATATTGAGGAACTGGCTTTTGATGACGTTGCCAATCAGCAGGTTTTTCGCGCCACCCATCAGATCCGAGACGTAGAACAGCCCCATGGCCGGCAGTATCACCAGCAGGCAACCGGCGATGATACCCGGCATCGTCAGCGGCAGGATTATCCGGATAAAGGTCTGCATCTTACTGGCGCCGAGGTCTCTTGCCGCTTCCAGCAGCGGCTTATCGAGCTTCTCGATGCTGGAGTAGAGCGGCATCACCATAAAGGGCAGGAGTATATAAACCAGGCCGATAATGACGGCACCCGGGGTGTACATAATGCGAAGCGGGGTCTCAATGATCCCCAGCCACAGTAAAAATTCGTTCAGATACCCTTTGGTACTAAGGAAAATCTTCAGGCCATAGATGCGAATCAGAGAGTTGGTCCAGAATGGCACAATCAGCAGAAACAGCAGCAGCGGGCGAATTTTCTGTGGCAGACGCGCCAGAAACCAGGCGAAGGGATAGCCCAGTACCAGACAGGCGAGGGTGGCTATCACGGCCATGTTCAGCGAGTGCATCAGCACCTGGAAATAGAGCGGATCCAGCAGGCGCGCGTAGTTATCCAGCGTAAAGACCAGCTTAACGAAGTGGGCATCGTCACGGGTCAAAAAGCTGGTGGCGATGATCATCAGGTTGGGTAAGAAGACAAACAACACAAGCCAACCGACGATAGTGGCAATCACCACATTCTGGAACTTACTTGTGTTCTTCATCAGCCAGTACGACCTCCCAGCTCTCTACCCAGTTAATGGCCATTTTCTGGTCAAGGGAGTGGTCGAAGTCCGGATCGTCTTCATTGAAGAACTCACTGACCAACACCATTTTGCCATTTTCGAGTTCAACCACCGACTCCAGGGTCATGCCCTTATAGTTGCGCTCGCGGATATAACCAATCAGACCTTCGACGTCGCTGCTGTCATGGACCTCGTCAACGCGCAGATCTTCCGGGCGCAGCATCACGTTCAGCTTTTGCCCTTTTTCTACCGCAAAGTTAACGGTGATGTTGCACTCATGGCCTTCGACGCTGGCGCGGACGCGCTGCGCATCCAGGCGTTCGATAACCGTGGCGCTAAAGTTATTGATCTCACCAATAAAGCTGGCGACAAAGAGGTTTTTCGGCTCTTCATAGATCTCACGCGGCGTGCCGTCTTGCTCGATTTTGCCTTCGCGCATCACGACGATACGGTCGGACATTGTCAGCGCCTCTTCCTGATCGTGCGTCACGAAAACAAAGGTGATGCCCAGCTTACGCTGTAGCGCTTTCAATTCGTTCTGCATCTGTTTGCGCAGTTTGTAATCCAGCGCGGAGAGCGATTCGTCGAGTAACAACAGGCGGGGTTTGTTCACTACCGCGCGGGCAATGGCGACGCGCTGCTGTTGTCCACCTGAGAGCTGATGCGGCTTGCGCTGGGCAAACTCTTCCAGCTGCACCATGCGCAGCGCCTCCGTCACACGCGGGGCAATCTCCTGCGCCGGGGTTTTCTGCATGCGCAGGCCAAAAGCGACATTTTCAAAGACCGTCATATGCGGGAAGAGGGCGTAGCTCTGGAAGACGGTATTGACGTGGCGATGCTCGGCAGGGACGTCGGTGATATCCTGGTTTTCAAGATGAATATGGCCGGTGTCGACGTTTTCCAGCCCGGCGATCAGGCGCAATACTGTTGTCTTACCGCAGCCAGAGGGGCCGAGAAGCGTAAGGAACTCGCCGTTGTTAATGGTCAAATTAAGGTCGGCGATAACGGTTTTACCATCAAAACTCTTATTAATGCCCGATAAAAGCACCAGCGGTGACAGTGAACCTGGTTGTGTATTCAATTTATGACTCTGTCCCATATCGACGCTGCGATCTATCTAACGCAGCGGGGTTTGTGTGTAACCACCTTGGTGACTCGTAATGAGGGCGGCCATTCTACGGCAAACCATTGAATTCGCCAATCCTTGATGCTCCCCGATAAGCTACCTTTATTAGCAACGGGATGAGATAAACGAAAAATATTCTCGTTTGCGGGATAAAAGTGACCTGACGCAATATTTGCGTTTTAGGGCTTATTGATAATGTTGTCACAAAAAGTGAGGGTGACTGCATGGATAAATTACTAGAGCGTTTTTTACAGTACGTTTCGCTGGATACCCAATCTAAGCCGGGTGTTCGCCAGGTGCCGAGCACAGAGGGCCAATGGAAATTACTGCAGCTGCTAAAGTCGCAGCTTGAAGAGTTAGGCCTGGTCAACGTGACATTAAGTGACAAAGGCACGGTCATGGGCACGCTACCGGCGAACGTGCCGGGTGAGATACCGGCCATTGGTTTCATATCCCATGTTGATACCTCCCCTGATTATAGCGGCAAAAACGTTAACCCTCAGATTGTGGAGAACTATCGCGGCGGCGATATCGCCCTGGGCGTCGGCGATGAGATTTTATCCCCGGTCATGTTCCCTGTGCTCCACCAGTTGCTCGGCCAGACCCTAATCACGACAGACGGTAAAACGCTGTTGGGAGCAGACGATAAAGCTGGCGTCGCCGAGATCATGACCGCGCTGGCGGTGCTGAAGGGTAAAAACATTCCTCACGGTGATATTCGTGTCGCCTTCACCCCCGATGAAGAGGTGGGGAAAGGGGCAAAGCATTTTGATGTGGAGGCGTTTAACGCAAAATGGGCCTACACCGTGGATGGCGGTGGCGTAGGGGAGCTGGAGTTTGAAAACTTCAACGCCGCGTCGGTCAATATCCGTATCGTGGGCAACAATGTGCACCCAGGCACCGCAAAAGGGGTGATGGTTAACGCACTCTCGCTGGCGGCGCGTATCCACGCCGAAGTGCCTGCCGGGGAGAGCCCGGAGCAGACGGAAGGCTATGAAGGTTTTTATCACCTTACCGGCATTAAAGGCACCGTTGACCGCGCGGATATGCACTACATCATTCGCGATTTCGATCGCGAGGGGTTTGAAGCGCGTAAACGTAAAATCATGGATATCGCCAAAAAGGTTGGCAAGGGGCTGCACCCGGATTGCTATATCGAACTGGTGATTGAAGACAGTTATTACAATATGCGGGATAAGGTGGTCGCACATCCGCACATTCTGGATATTGCCCAGCAGGCGATGCGTGATTGCGATATTGAACCGCAACTTAAGCCGATTCGTGGCGGAACCGACGGGGCACAGCTCTCCTTTATGGGATTACCTTGCCCGAATCTCTTCACCGGAGGCTATAATTACCACGGCAAGCATGAGTTCGTCACCCTGGAAGGGATGGAGAAAGCGGTGCGGGTTATTGTGCGCATTGCCGAACTGACGGCGAAAGGGTGATAAGGAAGAGTCCGGGTGGCGTTATGGCCACCCGGTACAGGCGCGACTTAGTCCTCAAAGAACCAGTAGCCGCTGTTAACCAGCGCGGCGAGCATCGCCAGGAAGGAGGGGTCATCCAGCGCATCGCCAAACTGTGCGGCATCCAGCACCATATGGCTGGCGATAGCTTCCACGGCAGGGCGGTGAGGTGAATCCAGCTTCTCGCCGTTAACATAAACCTCGCCATCGATACGCAGTACGCGCAGACCACCCAGGCGTACCAGTTTGTCGCCCTGCTGCAGCGCATCGTAGATTTCGTCTGGCTGGTAAGGTGGCTCCGGCGGCGAAACATCCAGCTCGTGACGAGACTGGCTGACAAACTCACCAAACCACTGGTTAAAATGTTCTGGTTGATTAATCAGATCCAACATCATCCCGCGCAGTTTATCGAGCTCCTGCGGCAGGATATCGGCGGGATGTTCACGCGCAGGGACGTCCGGATCGGCAAAGCGATGGCTTCCCAGCTCGCGCTGCAGGACGTAGTCCGCAAAGCTGCTGATCATCTCCCGGCCGCTTGGCGCGCGGAATCCGACGGAATAGTTCATCGAATTTTCCAGCGAGTAGCCTTCGTGCGGGAATCCAGGCGGAATATAGAGAATGTCGCCCGGCTCCAGCTCTTCATCAATAATGCCTTCAAAGGGAGCAACCTGCAGCAAATCCGGATGCGGGCAGTGCTGCTTCATGGGCACTTTGTCACCCACGCGCCAGCGGCGACGGCCGGTGCCCTGAATGATAAATACGTCATACTGATCGAGATGCGGGCCTACGCCGCCGCCAGGCACGGAGAAGGAGATCATCAGATCGTCCATCCGCCAGTCAGGCAGCGCGCGGAACGGGCGCATCAGCGCTGCGGTAGGTTCATGCCAGTGGTTGACGGCCTGAACTAACAGCGACCAGTTGGTCTCGCCGAGGTGATCGTAGCTCTCGAACGGACCATGGCTAACCTGCCATTTCCCATCCTCATGACTGACCAGGCGGCTATCGACCTCATTCTCCATCGCTAAGCCAGCGAGTTCGTCAGGGGAGATAGGATCGACAAAATTTGCAATGCCGCGTTTCAGAACGACCGGGCGTTTTTGCCAGTAACGTTCAATAAACTCAGGCCAGTTAAGTGTTAAGTGATAATCCATAATATTTTATTCCGCAGGCTCTTACTGAGACGGATTATAACGGAAGCTCAGGCACCTGCGCGTGAGAATCTCGCTTTTTTCACCCGGAGGGCTTAACTCTCATGGTCGCCTGGCTGTTGGCGGCCAAAGATTGCCACCATGCGGGCACCGCCGAGCAGGCTGTCGCCCGTTTCGATACGGCCGTCATACTGCTCAACAATATCCCGCGCGACCGAAAGCCCCACGCCCTGGCCTGGACGCAGGGTATCAGCCCGCTGTCCGCGGTCGAAGACCTGATCGCGTTTACCCTGGGGAATACCGGGGCCATCGTCCTCAACAATAATATGAAGTTGATCGTCGTCCTGTCGGGCCGAGATTTCGACAAACTCGAGGCAATATTTGCAGGCGTTATCAAGCAGATTACCCATCACCTCCATAAAGTCGTTTTTCTCGCCAATGAAGCTTATCTCCGGCGAAATATCGAGGCTGATGCTGACCCCTTTACGTTGATAGACCTTGTTCAACGCCGAGGTGAGGTTGTCCAGCAGCGGCGCCACCGGGTGAAGTTCGCGGCTGAGCAACGCACTGCCAGAACGCATACTTGCCCGGTGCAGATAGTAGCCAATCTGCTGGGAGATACGGCTGATCTGCTCCAGCATCACCGGCTCGGCGTCGTCCACGCTCAGCTTCGCGCTGCGCAGGGAGCGTAAGGTACTTTGTAATACCGCCAGCGGCGTCTTCAGACTGTGGGTCAGGTCGGTCAGCGTTGTGCGGTATTTGTCATAGCGTTCACGCTCACTCTTCAGCAGGCGGTTCAGGTTACGCACCAGGCTGGTCAGTTCACGGGTGGTGACCGGGTTAAGTTTCTCCCGGTGATGCTCTTCCAGCTCACGCACCTCTTTCGCCAGCGACTCGATAGGGCGCAGGCTCCACCAGGCGGCGACCCACAGCAGAGGGATCACCAGCAGCAGGTTCGCCACCAGCACATAGACGAACCAGTTCCACACCATATAAGAGCGTTTTAGCTCAACGGGAATGGTGTCGATCACCACGATGGTGAGCTGGGGCATTTCGAGGGTCGCGGGATAGAGATTAATAGCGACCGAGTGGGTCATCTCAGTGTCGTCGTCATCTTCGCGGATCTCGCTCAGTTGCTGCTGCATGGAGCGGTCATTACCTACCAGGCTGCTGGAGGCGTTAAGGTCTGCCTCCAGCTCGTGAAATCCGTTGGTTCTCAGCCACTCCGGCTGGATACGGTTCACCAGCCAGGGTACATCTCGCTGGGCCCAGAGAAGCTGGCCCTTTTCACCGTATATCAGGGCGATGGTCGGACTCTGTCTGTCCAGATGTTCCGGCATGTCGATGCTGATTTTATTATTTTCCCAGCGGGCAAGGGTATAAAACAGGTTACTTTCGCCGCGCAGTAGGCGAAAGGTGGTCTTGTCAAAGCTAACGCTGTAACCCAACAACGCCACCAGACCGTAGGCCAAAGAGAGCACCAGCACCACGGCAGCCGTCGCCAGCAGGAAGCGAACCCGCAGCGAAAGCGGCAGGAAGTGACGCAGAATTTTTTTCATTTAGCGTAATTCGAAAAGGTAGCCCTGACCGCGGACCGTCGTAATGACATCTTCCGGATACTGTGCCTGGATCTTTTTCCTTAGACGCCCCATCAGCACATCAATGGTGTGGCTTTCACGCAACTCAGCATCAGGATAGAGCTGCAACATCAGGGAATCTTTGCTAACCACTTTGCCGCTGTTGCGGATCAGGGTTTCCATAATGGTGTATTCGAAAGCGGTCAGTTTGATCACTTCGTCATTGATGGAGAGCTCACGGCGAGAGAGATCGACCTGGAAAGGCGGTAGCGAGATCACCTGAGAGGCGTGGCCGCTGTTACGGCGCATCAGGGCCTGCATGCGGGCAGCGACTTCTTCAATATGGAAGGGCTTGGTCACATAGTCGTCGGCCCCGGCGCTAAGTACCTCGACTTTATCCTGCCACCCTTCGCGGGCGGTTAACACCAGCACGGGCAGTGAGACATCGTGGCTGCGCCAGCGACGAATGAGCGACAGACCGTCTTCATCCGGCAGGCCGAGGTCGACGATGGCAATATCCGGCAAGTGTTCATTCAGATAGTAGTCAGCCTCTTTGGCATCTTCGGCATCATCCACCTGATGACCCATTTCCTGAAGTTGAACCTTCAGGTGATGACGTAATAATGCATTATCCTCGACAACCAATACGCGCATCATCGCTTCTCCCTAAAATAATTGCTCTGAATAGTTTAACGCTGATTATGTGACATGGAATCAGCACCATGAAATTAAATGACTTTTTTCATGCTTCCGAACCCCTGGGGGCGTCCTGGGGGCAATGCCGTCGGCATTTGCTTGTTCAGCATGTTGACCTGATCCTGATTCATATCGCTAATCCACTTCGAATAAACCTGATACACCATACGCGCGTCCTCATGCCCCATCTGACTAGCGATAAAAGAAGGGTTGGCACCGGCCATCAGCGTCCAGCATGCGAAAGTATGGCGCGTCTGATAGGCGTTTCTCTTACGGATACCGGAAAGTTTAGTACCGCGCTTCCAGCTGTAGGAGATTGAGTTTTTCGAAAAATGGTTATTCTTTGATCCTGAGTTTTCGCCAGGTATGAAAACAGAGCGTAAATTCTGCCGCTCAGTCTTACCGAGCTCACGATGATGAAACACGATCTCCTGCTTCTGACCGCCGCCCGTAATTTCATATTGCTCCAGCAGGGCCTCATGGGCAGGCTTCAGCAATTTGATAGTTCTTATACCTGCATCCGTTTTAGGCGGCACAAATACCCGCTTGTTCGTCAGGCTTCTCAATACGTGGATTTCACCTTTTTTCAGGTCGATATCTTCCCATGCGAGCGCACAAATTTCGCCAGGCCTTAATCCCGTATGTACCGCAACAATGATGATCAAAGCTTGTTTGCGGGGAAGGGCGGAGATTAGGGCCTGATACTCATGAAGTAAAAGCGGATCAGGATCTGGTTTAGACAGCTTGAGCCTCGATACACCTTCATGAGGAGCATGTAATATAAACTGACTTCGCTGCGCGAGCTTCAGCATTTCTGATAAAACAGCCATCTGTTTATTGACCGTTGAGGGGCACGACCCTGCTTTGCTGTATTCGGTATTGCCGGGTTGATAACTGACCCGGTTAGCAGTTCTTTGCGGTAGTTCAAAATGTCAGCATGCTGAATATCATCGAGACGAGTATTTTCTCCCACAACACGTTGCAACGTATTTACTGCTGAGGTAATTGATTGCAATGTTGCGGCAGAAACCTCCAGGGCCTTGGTATCAAGAAAAAATTCGCTTAGCTCGCTGAACGTTACGATCCGTTTTGTTGTTGAGAATTTTTTCAGCGATTTGGATTCAGGGAAACGTTCAGCGTAACTGAAGTTCCCCAGTTGGATCTCACTCATGATGAGCGCGCGAAGATTACCTGCTTTTTTGATATTACTGGTATTTACGACCCACCCCCGAAGGGTTTCGCGGCAACGAATGCCGCGATAAGTGAAAGTGATTCTTATTTTTCCGTTATGTATTTCTACACCTGTGGGGTATTTCATTAAGCATCCCGAACTAACTGATTTATCTTAGGGTAGTTGTACCAAAGCAGACCTTTTGAATTATCAGTCTCGCCGAGAGCAGTCAGGCGTTTGAAGTGGACGCCCTCCACCCAAAGCTTCAGACGATAATTTTTTATTTGTCCTTCATTCAAGCCTGTTTTTTCACTTAGCCTGGCCTCAACAACCCATTCAGAATCGAAAATTACCTGTGCCATTTTTCACCTCAGGTAACCGGCATCAGTATAAAGATGCCGAGGAAATGTTAGTGATATTTCAATATCAGGCGATCTGCCCGGGTAAGGATCGCAAGCGGCGCATGCCGGTCATCGCGGTGGCCACGTAGCTCGCCTTTCGGTTCCCCACCTCCACCCAGACCTTCACGCCTTCTACTCTCACCGTATACGTCTCTTTCATTTTGCTGCGAGCGTAATCGCCGTAACGTTCTGCGTGGGTCGCCAGGGCGATAGCACATGCCCGGCGCGCCAGAGGGGACTGCTGATTGCCGCGGTTAATCAGTCGCATGGTCATCTCCTAGCACTTCAGGTTGCATGCCGGCACGGCAAGCATTGAGCCGCTGTATTTCTTCCCGAATCACCGCAATGCAGTCTCTCGAGTCCATTAAGTAGTCTTCGCCGTGGAGTCGCTCCTGCTCTTTTTCTATCGCCGCGATAAAAGCGTTAGCGATAGACTCGAGTACTGGCTGCGAAAATTGTGATGCTGAAAGCGCTGACATTGCGATTTCAGCCAGGCATTTATCCATCTGCGCCAACTTGCTATCCGGGAAACTTGCAACCATAGCGAGGCGCATTTTTGTGCGTGCGATTAACTCTTCGTTTGTGAATTTGCTCATCTCGTTACCGGGAGGGCGTACCCTCCCGCCTCCCTTAGGCCACATATTCCGGTTTCATATCTGCAAGGGTGATGCTGAACTGATCGTGCAGTTCGTCGCCCAGATGACGTTTTGCCGACGCCAGCACGCGTTCGGCTTCCTCGAAGCGCTCGGCACCATCCGGTTCGCCGGGCTGCGGCAGGGAGTTGATTGCCGCTTCGACTTTGTTGCGTGCATCCACCAGGTGATAGCGTTTCACCGCTTTGTTTTTGAGCTCTGTGTACAGGGCTGTACCCAGCGTCACCTTTGCGGTTTCGATGTCAGCGCGGAGTGCTTTGGCACTATCCACATCCTCAGCAGCCTCGATGCGATCGCGGAACTCATGGGCTATAGCATCGATGTTTGCGGCAGACTCCTGTGAACTGTGGGTGTTTGTTACGCTGTCACCTTTGATATCAGCCAGGCTCACGCGCTGAGCTGGGGCCGGGTTAATTTCCCTCTCGGTGCGCTGCTCAACTTCATCCGGGGTATACACACCCAGAACAACTGCAGGGCAATACAGTCGCGCCCAGTATTTGAGGGCCAGATATGCAATCTGCTGCTTAGGATTCGAAATCCACAGGGGAGAATTACGCGTAATCACGCTGGACAGGAATACCGGTTCGCCCCAAATGATCTCACTCTCACCGCGAATGACTGCCCCCACACGAACAGATAGGCCTTGCTCGTCAGTACTGGTCCAGCCGCGTACCATTTCTTTTTTGTCGTACGTACCACCGCCTTTCGCTGGCTTCTTAACGATCTCCTCGCGGCTGCTGGCGCATTTCGACCAGTCACCTTCGTACTCATAGTGAAAACGGCCAACAATGGCGTTGGAGCTGGAGATCACCGCGTTCAACATCTGCGCTTCGTAACCCAGCACACCGTTGACCAGGTGCGTTTTCTGCGCCACGGCGTAAGGGTTCATGCCCCACTGCATGGCCTGCATGACGATCGCCATGCAGTCGGCAGGATTGCCGCGAAGATGCTCAGGAAAGGTGACGGCAGACTGCTCCCTTAACCCGGCGAACGCCTGAAGTGGCCGAACAGGTTCAACTGAAGGACGTTGTGCAGATTGTCAGTGAGATCCCCTCGTTCACCGAAGGGCGCGACGTATCCGTGGCCATTCCGACGGTCCGGGTTATCTCCCGCGAAATTCGCCGCGCGAAGAGCAAGCTGGCGAACCTGGAGAGATTGCGCGACGCCGTGCGTGTTGTTGGCCGCCATAAGCACCTCGTTCAGTAGCTGGTAAATGCGGAGGCACAAAATGGCAAGGCCTAAGACCCATCAAGAACGCGCGCTGTTTATCGCCTGGATCATCGAGATGGTGAAAAAGAATGGCCACGCTACGACCAAAGACATCGTGGAGATGTTCGGGTTGCATCGCACCATCGCCGAGAAGTACATCGGGGTTGTCATAAAACAGGGCTCACTAATCCGCCATGGACGCTGCGGCATCTTCCGCGACGAACGCGCAGTTATCGACTTTGACCTGGAACGCTATACGCATCTGGGAGCCTCAAAATGAACGATTCACTGAACAACAAAGAGCTGGTGGCCGTTGGGTATCAGTTTGCGAAGGCAATGAGCAGCAACACGCCAATCATCGATATGGCGAAGATTGTTTCCCGACTGGCCGAACGACTGGATTGCACCATCGCGGCGCTGCTTGAGATGACAAAGCAGCGCGATGCGCTGGCTGCGGAGAATGCGGGGCTCAAAGCGATATGCGATGACAGTTGCACGTTCATCATGAACGGTGTCAAGTTGGGTTATATCCAAGTTCCGACAATGGAAGCAGACCCGGCACTTGAAACCATTCGCGTTGCCGTATCTCCGCAGGCACCAACCCCCGCCACCGACTCCTTCCAGGCTGAAGTGCGCGTGCAAGATATGAAAGTTACGCTCCCCACTGGTTGGTCAGTTCGCGCTGGTCACCTGATTAACGAGGCAGAACGCGGCGTTATGACTCCCAAATATAACGGGCCATGGCTTTCTCGTCACGATGTTGAACATGCTTTGCGGGTTGCTGGTATCAGCATCAACGGGGAGGGGTGATATGGCTAAGTATATCGTGACGATTGAGGGGTTTTACCACAGCAAATCTGTCGAGTTTGAGGCTGATTCTCTTGAGGCGGCAGAAGAGATAGGTAAAGACATTTTCCACGAGAAATGTAACTACGGCGTATCACCGGCCGATGAGGTCTAACCCATTGAATCGCCACAGATAATCTAGACACTTCCGAGCCGCTGATAATATTGTTTTTCGTATTCAGTTGGTGGCATATGATCACTCGAACCATGCCGACGCTTACTGTTATAAAATATTTCGATGTAATCAAAAATATCACCGCGAGCTTCTTCTCGCGTTCCGTAGATCTTTTTCTTTATCCGTTCACGTTTCAGTAGCTGGAAAAAACTTTCTGCGACTGCGTTGTCATGACAGTTACCGCGACGGCTCATACTGCCCTCCAGCCCGTGTGATTTCAGGAACGACTGCCACTCATAGCTTGTGTACTGACTGCCTTGATCAGAATGAACCAGCACCTGCTTTTGAGGATTACGTCGCCACACGGCCATCAGAAGTGCATTCAGGACAATATCCTTTGTCATCCGGGGCTGCATTGACCAGCCAATAACTTTGCGCGAGAACAGGTCAACAACCACAGCCAGATACAGCCAGCCTTCGTGAGTCCGGATGTAGGTGATGTCCGTTACCCAACGCTCATCCGGTGCTTCCGGGTTGAACTGCCGCTGGAGCCTGTTGGGCGTCACGATGCTGGTTTCACCCTTACGTGCCCGTGGGCTACGGTACCCGACCTGAGCCCTTATCCCGGCACGCTTCATCAGTCGCCAGACACGGTTAACTCCGCACTGTTGTCCGGTATCCCGCAGGTCGAGGTGGATCTTGCGATAACCATAAACGCAACCCGACTCCAGCCAGAACTGCTTTATCAGCCCCGTCAGCCTCAGGTCAGCATGATGCCGCCGTGAATCCGGCTGCTGAAGCCAGGCGTAAAAACCACTCGGATGCACATCCAGCACCCGACAAAGCAGTCGGACAGGCCAGCAATAGGTGTTGTCACGGATAAAGGCGTACCTCAGTCGGACAGCTTTGCGAAGTACGCCGCGGCTTTTTTTAATATGTCCCGTTCGTCGGTAACCCGCTTCAGCTCTTTCTGGAGGCGTCGGATCTCAGCCTGAGCGTCTGACTGGACTTTATTGGTTGAGGAATCCGGGCCATATGCCTTTATCCAGGCATAAAGACTGTGGGTGGTGATACCGAGACGTGTTGCCACGCTGGAAACAGAATGGCCGCGATCAACAACCTGTTTTACCGCTTCAATTTTAAACTCTTCGGGATAACGCTTACCGCTCATGGGCACCTCTCTTTAAGTCATCTTAAATGACTCTGAGGTGTCTGTTAAACCCGTGGCGATTCAGTTGCGTTAAAAATTAAAGATCAACAAAGAACTGACGTTATTTATTAATGATGTACTTACAAGGAGAAAGTTATGCAGCATCATTTTAAAAACGTCATTTTCCAGCGTATCGCGAAGGGTTCAACGGTTGGCAATCAGGTAAAGCTAAACGATGTTCTTGCTAATGGGAAGACGGAATCAGCTCTGCTAGAGGCTCTTCAGAAGCAATTTAAGGGCGATACGATAAAGCTGAAAAGCTACCAATAGGTTCAGGCCACTGCGGTGGCCTTTTTTATTGCTATAAATCCACCAACGGACAAACCATGACTGACAAATTAACTCTCGCCGTCAACCATGCGTTGAATGATGCGCGAATGGCGCGCGCCCGTATGGGGCTGATGGCACCGACGATGGGGCTGGAAAATAAGCGCCATTCAGCGTGGTGCGAGTATGGTTTCCCTGAGCAGGTCATCTACGAAAACCTTTACGCCCTGTACCGGCGCGGTGGCATAGCCCACAGTGCAGTTGAGAAGTTGGTGGGCAAGTACTGGCAGACTAACCCGGAAATTATTGTGGGGGATGATGCCGATGAAAGCAAGGATGAGACTGCTTGGTAGAAGAACACCAAAAAGGTTTTCACAAAGCGCCTATGGCGTGCCTTTGCTGAGGCAGACCGACGCCGCCTGGTCGGACGTTATGCCGGCATCCTGCAGCACATCAATGATTCCAGAACGTGGGATCAACCCGTTGTTCGTGGTAAGTCACTAAAAAAGGTTACGATCGCATGGGCTGGGTCATTAACAGTCAGCGAGTGGGTCACTGACCAGAAATCGGCAGATTACGGCCAGCCAAAACAATGGAAATACGTTGAGAGCCTGCCAAATGGCGCGACAAATCAGTGCTTCGTACATCCCGATCGCGTCTTCATCCCTGGTGACTATTCTAACGATGCCATTGGCTTCCTTGAACCCTGCGTCAGCCTAGAGAAGGTTGAAGGTCGGTCAGGTGAGGCCATGGAAGAGGCAGAGGTAATGGGCCGGGTGATGTACTTCATCAACCGTGCTCTGGGCAGTGACGAGGCACTGGTATAATACGTGATGCGCACCTTAAATCCTACAATCTGAGGTGGGCATTATGAACACGTCAGATAGGGTCGTAAAGAGTGTAATGACGATTCCGGGAAGAGCCACGCAAAAGCAAAGATTTTTGGGGGCAAATGAATATCCGTTATTATCCGTTATTGTCTGTTAGGTAACAGCTGTAACCATATAATTTATAAATAACTATATGTCTTGTTAGGTTTTTTTCTCTATTTCCACAGTTTAACGCTGATTATGTTGGGAGGGGGATAAACATTTAATAAACCGGGGGAGGGAACCCTCTTTCCGGACGGAAAGAGGGGGAATGCGATTACTTCAGTTCATCAACCATGGTAATGGCGCGGCCGATGTAATTCGCCGGGGTCATTGCCTTCAGACGGGTCTTCTCTTCTTCCGGCACGTCCAGGCTATCGATAAACTGTTTCATGCCTTCTGCGTCAACGCGCTTACCGCGGGTCAGCTCTTTCAGCTTCTCATACGGTTTTTCGATGCCATAGCGACGCATCACGGTCTGAATCGGCTCGGCCAGGACTTCCCAGTTGTGATCCAGTTCGTCCAGCAGACGGTCGCGGTTCACTTCCAGCTTGCTCACGCCCTTCAGGGTGGACTGATAAGCAATCAGCGCATAGCCAATACCCACGCCCAGGTTACGCAGGACGGTGGAGTCCGTCAGGTCGCGCTGCCAGCGGGAAACCGGCAGTTTGCTCGCCATGTGTTGCAGCACGGCATTCGCAAGGCCGAGGTTGCCTTCGGAGTTTTCGAAGTCAATCGGGTTCACTTTGTGCGGCATGGTGGAGGAGCCGATTTCGCCGGCGATGGTTTTCTGCTTGAAGTGGTTCAGCGCAATGTAACCCCAGACGTCACGATCAAAGTCGATCAGGATGGTGTTGAAACGCGCGATGCAGTCAAACAGCTCAGCAATATAGTCGTGCGGCTCGATCTGGGTGGTGTACGGGTTCCACTGAATGCCCAGTGAGGTCACGAACTCTTCGCTGAACTGGTGCCAGTCCACTTCCGGGTAGGCAGCGATGTGGGCATTGTAGTTACCGACAGCGCCGTTGATTTTACCGAGAATTTCAATCTGTTCCAGCTGACGGAACTGGCGCTCCATACGGTAGGCCACGTTCGCCATCTCTTTACCCATGGTGGATGGGGTAGCTGGCTGACCGTGGGTACGGGAAAGCAGCGGGATATCGCGATACTCGACTGACAGCGCTTTCACCGCGTCAATAATTTTACGCCAGTACGGCAGCACCACGTCCTGACGCGCAGTTGAGAGCATCAGGGCATGAGAAAGGTTATTGATATCTTCAGACGTACAGGCGAAGTGAATGAATTCGGAGACAGCATTGAGGGCCGGGATGCTGGCCACTTTCTCTTTCAGGAAATATTCAACCGCCTTCACATCGTGGTTAGTCGTGCGTTCAATGGTTTTGATGCGTGCGGCATCTTCTTCATTGAATTGAGCAACGATTTGATCGAGGTAATCGTTTGCCTGGGCGTCAAAAGCAGGAACTTCCTTGATGGCTGCCTGTGCGGCCAGCTTTTGCAGCCAGCGAACTTCAACCTGTACGCGGAACTTCAGCAGACCATATTCGCTGAAAATGTCGCGCAGCGCGCTGACTTTATCGCCGTAGCGTCCATCGACAGGGGAAACGGCGGTCAGTGAGGATAATTCCATAATTCGTAACTCCGGGAGGTTAACAATGAGCAAGAATCTGTTTTGCCTGAGTGCTCAGGCGATGACGAGAAAACATTAACTGCAGGCGGCCACCGCCGACCTGGTGCCACAGCACGGCGGCGCGGATGCCCGCCAGCAGCGAGGCGCGAACTTTGGCCTGCACCTGTGGACTTTGTAGCACTGCCGGGGACCCCGTGACCTGAATGCGTGGCCCCAGTGGGCTAATCACATCCACGTAGATACCCGCCATGGCGCTCAGTAAGGTTTCAGATTGCAAATCGAAATGATCGAGCTGACGCTGCAGCCCGGCAATGCGGTTGCCGAGGGTGTCCATCGCGCCTTTGGCTGCGTTGAGCTTACGCTCCAGCACCATCATGCTTAAGGTATAGCGGGTCAGTTCGGCATTCAGCCCCTGACGATTGTTAGCGTTCAGGACCCCTAACAGGGTTTCAAGGCCGAGGCGAAGATTCGCTTCACTGCCGCCGAAGACACCAAGCGTTGAACTGGGGTTCAGATCAACGATGCTGTTCAGCGACACGTGCAGGGCATCAGCGTCGCAATGACCCTGATGCGCCAACTGTTGCACCAGACGGGCAGACTGGCAAATTCCCGCCAGCGCCAGGGTGATGTCATAATAGTTCTTCGCCACACTTACTCCTTTCTGTGTGCTAACGCATTAGTCGGTTGTCAGCGGCAGACGCTGTTCGATGATACCACCGCCCAGACAGATTTCGCCGCTGTAAAAGACCGCGGACTGCCCTGGGGTAACGGCGGAGACGGGCTCGTCGAAGCGCACCTCAATGCGTTCGCCGTCAATCGCGGTGAGGGTGCAAGGAATATCGGTCTGGCGATAGCGGGTTTTCACCGTGCAACGCAGCGTGCCTTTTACCGGCTCGCGATCGACCCAGTGCAGCTGTTGGGCAATCAGCCCCACCGACATCAGACGCGGATGATCGTGCCCCTGCGCCACAATCAGAATATTGTTCTCAACATCTTTATCGACCACGTACCACGGATCTTCGCTGCCTTCTTTGGTACCACCAATCCCCAGCCCTTTGCGCTGGCCGAGGGTGTGGTACATCAGCCCCTGATGCTGACCAATTTCTTCACCATCAACGGTGACGATTTTGCCCGGCTGGGCTGGCAAGTAGCGGCCAAGGAATTCGCGGAATTTCCGCTCGCCGATAAAACAGATACCGGTTGAGTCTTTTTTCTTGGCGGTGATCAGATCCAGCTCTTCGGCAATCTTACGCACTTCGGGTTTTTCCAGCTCGCCCACCGGGAACAGGCTCTGGGCAATCTGCTCATGACCGAGGGTATAGAGGAAATAGCTCTGATCTTTATTGCCGTCGAGGCCTCGCAGCAGCTGGCTTTTGCCGTTGACATCGGCACGACGCACATAGTGGCCAGTGGCAATGTAATCGGCGCCCAGGTCTTCAGCGGCGAACTCAAGGAAGGCTTTAAATTTGATCTCTTTGTTGCAGAGAATGTCCGGGTTAGGGGTACGGCCGGCTTTATACTCTTCCAGGAAATGTTCGAAGACATTATCCCAGTACTCTGCAGCAAAATTGACGGTATGCAGTTCAATGCCGAGCTTATCGCACACGGCCTGCGCATCGGCCAGATCGGCCGCCGCGGTACAGTATTCCTCGCCGTCGTCTTCCTCCCAGTTCTTCATGAACAGGCCTTCCACCTTATAGCCCTGTTGCAGCAACAGCCAGGCGGAAACGGAGGAGTCGACACCGCCGGACATGCCGACGATCACTTTTTTTGGGCTTTCTGACATTGGAATACTCACGACATTGAACTTCAAGGCGGCGTATTCTATCACGCGCCCCCGGCAATGGCACCCTCTGTAAACGGCCAGTTAAATTCGCCGATTGTCTCTAACGGCAGACGATGACCAGAGAGATAGCAGCGGATGCTCTCGGCAACCAGCGGTGAACGCAGGTTGGTGGCGCTCAGAATCTCGTCGGCCGTCACCCACAGGCAGCGGTCGATATCATCGTCGTGCGGCTCGGTGTCGCACATTTCGTTAAGCTCGATAACAAACAGAAAACGCAGGAACGGCGTCTTATCCGGCGCAATCCAGTGATGAAGACGAATAAACTGCTGAGGTTCAGCGTGAATACCGGTCTCTTCCCACAATTCCCGGCGGGCGGCCTGTACCAGGGTCTCATCGGCTTCAAGATGACCGGCGGGTTGGTTCCACAGCGCTTTGCCGTTGATAGTCTCTTCCACCACCAGAAATTTGCCCTGGGCGTGAACCACTGTGGCCACGGTGACGTGCGGTTTAAACATTCTCTTCTCCTTTTTCTGTCCCGTCGCGCCATTCACCATTGGCGAGATTATCCAGTGAGTAATCGCCCATGGCGTAGCGGATTAAGCGTAACGTCGGGAAGCCGACATGCGCGGTCATGCGACGAACTTGGCGATTGCGCCCCTCATAAAGGGTAATTTTGAGCCAGGATGTGGGGATCGATTTGCGCTCGCGTACGGGCGGCGTGCGCGGCCACAGCCACTCCGGTTCACTCACCCGCTCAATACCGGCGGGCAGGGTAGGGCCATCCTTAAGGGTCACCCCGGTACGCAGAGCGGCAAGCGCCTCTTCGGTAGGTTCACCTTCTACCTGTACGTAATAGATCTTTCCGGTGCGCTTACCGGGCTGCGTCAGCCGCGCCTGCAATGCGCCGTCATTCGTTAACACCAGCAGACCTTCACTATCCCGATCCAGACGGCCTGCGGCGTAGACGCCTGCAACCGGGATAAAGTCTTTCAACGTGCTGCGGCCAGCTTCATCGGTAAACTGCGGCAAAACATCGTAGGGTTTATTGAACAAAATCACCCGTTTGGGCTGGTTTGTTTTCGGTTTTCTGGTGGCTTGTCGTGAGCTGAATCGCTCAACCCGGTGATTTCTAAAAGAAGTTTTCTTCATGGTATTTTCAGGCTTTATCAATTGCCGCATTATAGCCTAATAACGAAGACCTTTCATGGCGCCAGACATTCAGGTACTATCGGGAGGCTCATTACAAATTATTAACATAAGATCAGTAACAACCAGAAGCGCTCGAAGGAGAGGTTAATGGAAAGCAAAGTAGTTGTTCCGGCGGAAGGTAAAAAGATCACCCTGCAAGACGGTAAGCTGAACGTCCCTCATAACCCGATTATCCCGTTCATCGAAGGCGATGGTATCGGTGTAGACGTCACCCCGGCAATGCTGAAAGTGGTGGATGCCGCTGTTGAGAAAGCCTACAAAGGCGAGCGTAAAATTTCCTGGATGGAAATTTACACCGGTGAAAAATCTACCCACGTTTACGGCCAGGACGTCTGGCTGCCAGCTGAAACCCTCGATCTAATCCGCGACTACCGTGTTGCCATCAAAGGCCCACTGACTACCCCAGTCGGCGGCGGCATCCGTTCTCTGAACGTTGCGCTGCGTCAGGAGCTGGATCTGTATGTTTGCCTGCGTCCGGTACGTTATTACCAGGGCACCCCAAGCCCGGTTAAACACCCGGAGCTGACCGATATGGTTATCTTCCGCGAAAACTCTGAAGATATCTATGCGGGTATCGAGTGGAAAGCGGACTCCGCTGACGCCGAAAAAGTGATTAAATTCCTGCGCGACGAGATGGGCGTGAAGAAAATTCGCTTCCCGGAACATTGCGGTATCGGTATCAAGCCGTGCTCCGAAGAGGGGACTAAGCGTCTGGTACGTGCGGCGATCGAATATGCGATCACTAACGACCGTGACTCTGTGACCCTGGTTCACAAAGGTAACATCATGAAGTTCACCGAAGGCGCGTTCAAAGACTGGGGTTACCAGTTGGCGACCGACGAGTTCGGCGGTGAACTGATTGACGGCGGCCCATGGCAGAAGATTAAGAACCCGAACACCGGCAAAGAGATCATCATTAAAGATGTGATCGCCGATGCGTTCCTGCAGCAAATCCTGCTGCGTCCAGCGGAATACGACGTTATCGCTTGTATGAACCTGAACGGTGACTACATCTCCGACGCCCTGGCGGCGCAGGTTGGCGGCATCGGTATCGCCCCGGGCGCGAACATTGGTGACGAGTGCGCCCTGTTCGAAGCGACCCACGGTACTGCACCGAAGTATGCAGGCCAGGATAAGGTGAACCCAGGTTCAATCATCCTGTCGGCAGAGATGATGCTCCGTCATATGGAATGGTTCGAAGCCGCAGACCTGATCGTTAAAGGTATGGAAGGCGCGATTAACGCTAAAACCGTAACCTATGACTTCGAACGTCTGATGGAAGGCGCTAAACTGCTGAAATGTTCAGAGTTTGGTGACGCGATCATCGCAAATATGTAATCCATTTGAGGGATTAAACAAGAATGGGAACCGTATGGTTCCCGTTCTTGTTATTAGTTTTTGATTGGTTAACAAAATTTTATCAAAATAAGTTATCAAAATACCTTGGTTACAACTTGTCAAACAAAGTAGTTAGCTTAACTGCAATTACAGAGTAATCGTCTATAGGGGGGCCATTCTCGATACGCTTTTTTAGGCTTGAACAGAACCTAGAGGGTTCAGACAAAGTATTTACCGAAAATCGGGGCCTTTTTTCCCAAAAATGATGCGCTCCGTCAGACATTACGATGAGAATTAAATTATGGTTGTCATCATAAAGTTCATCCAGTGGTATTTGCAACATGCTGTAATCTAAATTAATTGTTTTTGAAATCGCCGTTGTTAGTAAATTTTTACCTTTTGCATTTTTTAATTGTCTAGAGCTAAAGAGGCCTTCATCAATAAGCATCTGGTGTTGAGTATGATCTTTTGTAAGCTGCTTTAATTTATTGCCCTGTTTAACATATAAACGACAATCTCCTACATGTGCAATTTTTAGATATTTATTTGTAATAAAACACAGAGTTAAAGTTGTAGCTGCATTTGTAAGTTCACTATTTTGCTCGCTTAATTGATTTACAGCTTCTTTGAGGCCTATGAAAAGATTTTCGAAATTATTATTGATTAAATTATTTGAGTTTTCATATAAGAACGAAATAACTTTCTCTGAGGCTTCCTTCCCTCCTGTATAACCACCTAATCCATCGGCAATGGCAAATAGATAGCCATCATTTATTTTTATTGGTGGGAGTATGGTGTCTTGATTAAGCTTGTTTAGCTCTTTAGGCATGGTGAAGAAAGAAGCTGAGACGATATCAGTCATTTGTTCTGCTCCATATGCTTGTTAATATCATTGAGAAGTTGCTCTGCATTTAAATATCGTTTTTGCAACCTTCTGTCAGTACATCTAGCAATGATATCATCAAATCCTGCAATGTTTAACTCCTCAAGAACTATTCCTATAGAGAAAATATCAGATTGAGGTGAGTAACCATTGAGCACAACATTATGATCAAAGTACCGAGGAGTTCGCGGGAAATGGCCAACTTGTGTTAGAATCTGGCTAGCCTCATCAGGATCCATGTGTCTTGCCAACCCAAAATCAGAAATTTTGTATACACCGTTTGGACACTTTAAAATATTCTGAGGTTTTATGTCTCTATGTAAAAAACCTTTGGAGTGTATATGCGCAACACCGCTGGTAATCATTTGTGCTATCTTTATTTTATCAGCTTGTTGTAATTGACCTGCTTTAATTTCATCCTCTAAGGTACATTCTCCTAATTCCATTACATACCATAAAGGTGGGGATATTAAGTTGCACAGAATTATTCTCACCACATTTGTATGCAAGCAGGTATCTTGGGACATTACTTCTCGACGAAAACGAGCTTCAAGTAATGGATCGGAATGATGGTTTACAAGAATTTTTCTTGCAAACTCACCGCAATCCTCTTTTTTAGAATTTCTAATAGTCACTTTTTCGACATTGCCGAAACTTCCTTCTCCTAGACCATTGTGAAGCTCAATAAAGTAACTGCTATGTGGAATCATTAAAACCCTCCGAAGCGGCTATCAACATTTTTATGAACAAGATACCCATTTCATTCAGATATATCCTAATTATGTGTCAATTCATTGAACTTAATCAACATTTAGAGCTGATTACTTAGTCTGGTTTTCACACATTATCATCTTATAATGCAACCTTCGTCCATTCCTTACCACGATCATCATGATAACGAGCAGTCTGATTTGGTGACTTGTGGCCTAGCAATTTCTGAGTATCAACACCTTGTTCATTGTAGAGTCGCTCTGCTAGTGACCGCTGTTCATGAAATGTCGCTGGGGTACCATCCCCCCACTCAATATCAGTCTTGTCCCGGGACTTACTAAAATTCATAGTAATGGTGTTCGACTTAACCTGTGCACCTCGTTCAGCCATTGAGGTTGCGCGGAAAAAATGGATTAGATATGGACTCACTGCATAGTCACGGCATCGCGCAACTACATCCCTCAAACTCCAGTCAATCGCGTTAAGTTTAAGGGAAAGCGGGATCGCTAGCTTACTCCCCGTCTTCTCCTGAACGACGTGAAGATGGTCATCCCAAATATCGCTAAATTTCATATTCGAAATATCCCCGAGGCGCTGACCAGTAACGAGCGCCAAAAGCATCGCATTACCCATATACTTGTGCTGTGCGTCAGCAATCTCGAAAATCTTTTGCCACTCTTCAAGGTTAAGGCGTTGCCTAGTGATACGTCTTCGTGGCTGCTTCGTTGCGAGTGCTGGATTATAGCCAGGAGGAACCTCACCATAGTGTTGAGCTTCCTTAAATACGTCGATTAATACGGAACGAATAACCTGCGCCATTCTCGGTTGACCTTCTGAGACGTAAGACTCAAGTATTTCAGCAATATCCCGAACGTCAACGGTGGGAATAAGCTTCATGCCAACACGTTCGCGGAGAAGTGCTACCGGTTTAGCCTTTTGCTTATGAGTGTTCGGCCTGATATCGCCGTTCTCCAGCCTTTCATCCTGAATTTTCCAGTAACGGTCAAGCCAGGTGCTGGTGGTTATCGCTTTCCCTTTGCTGGTAGCTATCTTGTCGCTAATCGCCAGAATCTGTTTGGTACGTTGCTCCGCGAGCCGTGCATTTGCTTCGAGGGCAATTGCTGTAGCTTCAGCCTCATCCGTGCCGAGGCTGTGAAATTTACCAGTGATAGGATGCTTATATCGCCAATAAACCTTATTAACCTTCCGGCTAAATAGCGGATAGAGGTTTGGGACTTTGACATTGTTCTTACGTGGACGAGCAGCCATCGTTCAAGATCCTTTGGAGTTTTTGTGAATCAGTTTTTCGGATATCAGGCTTTGCCAGTTCGCCAACAATTTCAGCATCCTCTCTTACTCTCCACAAACGTCCTTGCTTCATCGCGGGTGGGGAGAACATATTTTGCTTGGCATAACGACGCAAGGTATTCATGCCCGGTGGGTTGCTCCGGTATTTCTCTGCCGCCCATTCCTCTAGTGTTAGCATTTGCTTCATGGTTTCTTCTCCACTAAACCGGCTGCACCCGGTTAAGGTTTATAGAACGCGCAAGATGAGCATCCACCGCGGAGGCCATCATTGCAGGTACGACATCTTTTTGTTTCTGTGTGATAGAGCTGGTGGATCATTTCTTTCGGCATCATCACGGGCATCGACACACGGATAACCAGTTTCTTGAGCCTGTCTATCTCGTCGGCCTGCTCCATCACCCTGGCGTGTAGGTCGTTGGCTTCTGCGCGCCACCTGGCCACATCGGATTTAAGGCGGCGCGTACTCCGCTGTTTAAGTTTGCTCACCATGGCAGCCAGCCCATCTGGTCGATAGAACCATAGCCGAGCAGCGCGAACATGATTGCATCTACTGGGTTAGGCATCGCTATTATCCTCGTAGCAGTGGTGTCGGCCTTCTGGGTCATCAGTTACACACCCGCACTCACTACAGGTGAATTCATCCGGGAACGGATTCCCATCGCCTCCAGGCCAGGCATCCAGCTCGTCTTCACGTTGACAGTTTCGGCAGAGGTTATTGCCAGCCCACATATCCTCTTTGCAGAGAGGGCAACGGTCTAAATCTTCGTCTTTCATACTTCAAGCCCCTCGCAAATATGCTGTTCTGGCTCGTCTGCCTTGCAGTAACCACCGCAGATGGTGCAGAGAGTCTCTGGCACGTCGTCGTAACTTGAGGTTCCAGTAATCACTCTTCACCTCCCTGGCGAAGCTGGGCGGCGAACACTTTGGCGTGTTCGATCATCAGCGTGTAATGCTCTTCATCCTCTGGCTCAATAAACACGATGTCTAATTCGCATTGCTCAACCATCATATCCACACCCTGCGCCCGCACTTCAGCCAGGAAGGAATCGGTGGCCGGGGTTTCCATGGAGCGATAAAGCGCAACGATATCGTCCGTTTCGCTCGGCTCTTCATGCGAGCAATTCGGGCACACTGCAACGGAATCTGCATGCTGCTCAATAAGCGACTTCAGCCCCGCATTCTCCGCAGCCAGTGCATCGCGCTGCGCTTTCAGTTCTGCAACTTGTTCCGAAATGCCCAATGTATCGCTTGAGCCAAGAATCGCGATGATGGCTTTGATGCTATTCATCGCCGCCACGTGATTTTCATCAGTTGGTTTCATTTCCCGAACCTGGCGCAGTTCCAGAACTGCAACCTGAACTGCATAAGCGAAGAGGGAAGTCTGGCGGTCGTTGTTCGATTCACATTCGCGCTGCATGTTGACGGCAACAGTCATCAGTTCATCCAACTGCTCACCGGTCATTGGTTTATCAGTTGTTTTCATGATGGCTTTCCTGCTGCAGCTTGTATTGCTTAACGAAGTGGGCAACCGCTTTCGACTGGCTGGTGATGATCCCGTTGAGCGTAACGTTTTTGCCCCGGTAGATAGGAGCTGACCCGATTTCGATACCGTCCAGAGTGACGTAAAGGTTTTTCCCACGTACTTCAGCGGCCGGTATTGGCTGAGACAGGCGGTAGGTTTCACGCGCTTCAGCAATGGCTTTGTGTTCGTCGATGATGGAAAGAGCTTCGGCCAGAGCTGCGCCTTCGACAGTAAACACACCTTCATCGCTGATAGATGCCTGGGCCATTAGCTCGACGAAACGACGTGCAGTTTTGATGCTGAGTTCTGGCGCGATAGAGCTGCGCGTAACTTTCGTTTTGCCCTGGGCAGCAGCCACAGCTTTATCGTGCTGGAGAACTTCACCCGCCTGCTCGCCATATTCGCGAACGCGGTCAACAGCCACATCAACCGAGACAGCACCGGATTTAACTTCCTGCTGAACGTCGTAATTGGCAGTGCTGAGGGTCAGGAGCTTCTCAACCGTGGACACGGACTTATTTACGAGCTTCGCTATATCGCTGGTGGTCTGGTTAAACGCGTTGTGCAGTTCCTGTATAACGGCGGCCTGTTCCATATCGGAGAGAGGAAGCTGGTTATTACTGGTCATGATGCGAGCCAGGCGCTGCACGTCGCTACCGTTGAACGGCATGATGTGAATACGGTCAACCGGTTTACCAGCATCACGGCAACGCTCATAGCAGCGGCGTCGGCGATGGCCTTCGACAACCCACACGCCACCTTCATCACGGGCGATAACTTCCATTGGAGGAACTGAGCCACCGTTCATCAGATAGTTGAACAGGTCATCATCAGCCAGGCGGGTACGATCATCGTTGTCGTCACGCTTGTTGAAACCTTCGCGCACGTGGATATCGTCGAGACTAATGAACATGCCGGTGTCGGTACGTTTGATTGTCCCGTCACGAGACATCAATTTGAATGAGTTAGCCATCACGCAACCCCTTCGCTTAATACAGTCAGGGTTACAGGCGTAAGTTCGCGTAATTCGCGCTGAGCTTCCAGCAGGTGCATATTACTGCGGGTCTTGGTGTGACGTTCTACGATACGGTCACACTCTTTGGCCCAGTTTTTAACGTCATCACGAAGGGTGACATTCTCAGCAGCAAGCTCTTTGCGCTGTTTCATTGCCTCGCACAGCGCCACACTGGTGTAATCCAGTCGGTTCGCCAGTTCGTTCATCAGCTGAGCTGAAGCAACGGGCAGAAACTTAGCTGCGGTATGAGCTGCATCGATCAGTTGCTCGCGGGTCAGGCGTGGTTGTAACTCGGTGATGTTCTGTGTGGTCGTCATTGTTAGTTTCTCCGTTATATAAGCGCTCTGCACAGCGCTGGTTTTTGGCCTTACAACTTAAAAGAGGCCGCCTTGGTCTTTCGGGGTGCTGCGTTTTCGTTTAGTGATTTCGGTTTTAGAAACCTGCTTGTCTGCCCAGGCTTTCGCATGCCGTAACACATCATCAAAAATCGCGCCTTTCTTACTTGCCTGTGACATACGCTTATACAAATCAAGCGCCTGCCACGCCCCCCTTGAGCCACTGAAGAGGAAAAGCCCTGTTTAATGAGCAATTCCTTCACGTTCTTCTCAATAAATTCGAGGTGGTTCATCAGTCCTCCAGTGGAAAATCCGCTGAATTTTGGTTGCACGAATCCCTCGCCGGATGGCGACAAAAAATAAAGGGGTATCGTTTTAGTAAGCACCCAGCCTGGGCACTTAGTGAAACGGGCGACTGCAATCGCCTGTTAGCTTCTCCACAACTGAGAGCGCGTTCCGCTCGAAATTGCATTTAACGAACTGACACTTAGGTTAAAGGTCCAGAACGCGCTTTCAGTTGTGTAAAAGGGGCGGCCGACATAAGGACATTCGAAACTGCCGACCGCCAAGACTACACACAGCATTTGTTGCAGTTACTACGGGTTTACCACATTGGCTACGTGATACTGGCGCAGCATGCAGGATTCGAACCTGCGACCCACGGCTTAGAAGGCCGTTGCTCTATCCATCTGAGCTAATGCCACAACCGAGAGAACACTAATCGGTTCAGAAAGGTCTTCTGGAGTTTCCTTTGCCACAGAAGAGTGTTCTCACGGTTGCATCCTCGTCTCTTCCGAGGTGTCACACCGTACCGCCAGGATGGTGAATCCCATGTTCGTGCAACTGCGTGGCTTGCACATTCCGGCTACCCGCTGGATCTGGATATTGTCTTGCAAGGAATCCCCGGACCGCTGCGGCACATGTGCCATATGCCGTTCTGCATTATGTTTCGATGACTAAAATCTAAAATAACTTAGAGTGAACGTCAAGCAGAAAACCTAAAATAATTTAGATTCTCTGTAAGGGGAGGGGATCTACTTGCGGCGCATCATTCGTCGATGCTCAACAACCACACCAACGATATGAATTTTTTCTTGTGCAGAATTGCGAATGGCGTAATCGTCGTTCAGAGGAACGAGCTCGAATATCTCTTCGCCATATTCACTGATACCACGAGCGCGGTATTTCTTAAATGTCGCCTCATCACCACCATTTTTAGCGACAACGTAATCGCCAGGGCCCGGATGCAGCTCTGGATCCACGATGATGACATCACCCTCGACAAATTCAGGCTCCATAGACTTTCCTTTTACTTTCAAGGCAAAAGTTGAATGCGAGTGAAGCTCTGAAGTCAAAATATAGTCCACCGTTCCTTCAAGGTTTCTGGCGTCGCATTCAGGTGACCAGGCACCGGCTTGAACGTAGCTAATTATCGGAACCTGCTGCGCAGCGACTGGAGCAGCACTTATGTTAGATTCGTCTTCTCTGCCGTACAAAAGGAAACCTTCACTAACCCCCAAGTATCGAGCTAGGTTTGTCAGTGACTTCCCGCCAGGAACATTAAAATCTCTTTCCCAATAGCCAATGGTTACATCTGAAACACCCACAGCCTTTCCTAGCTGGCCTTGAGTTAGCTTCCTCTGCTTCCTTAACTCCTTTAAACGCGTGCCAAGTGTTCCCACAGTTCAGATCCTTAGAAATTATAACCTAAGTAATCTTAGTTTTTATTGACCTAAAAAAGATTAGGTAATAATATCTAAATATTCTTAGGAGGACATCATGACTACGACTGAACTTGAGCAGTATTTCGGCTCACCAAACAAGGCTGCAGAATTTTTTGGAGTTTCCCCGGAGGCTTTTTACCAATGGCGCACTCGCCCTGGTCAGTTAATCCCGAAAGGACGTGCAGCCGAGGCAGCGGCACGAACTAAGGGGAAGCTTAAGTTCGACGCATCGCTTTACCAAAAGCGTAACCAAAAAGCTGCTTAGCAGTAACCACAGAGATAAGGGGTTAACCGTGGGTATTGAACCTGAATGGAAAGTTGATAAGCAACCAGCCTGGCTGGTGGGTGCTATCAAAAAAACGATCACCGAACTGCCTGGCGGCTATGCCGAAGCAGCAGAGTGGTTAGGTGTAACTGAAAACGCTTTGTTTAACCGCCTTCGTACCGATGGTGATCAGATTTTCCCGCTGGGTTGGGCCATGGTTCTGCAGCGAGCTGGTGGTTCTACGTACATCGCTGACGCTATCGCTCGGCATTCAAACGGCGTCTTCGTGCCGTTGGCAGATGTGGAAGAGGTAGACAACGGGGACATCAATCAGCGTCTGATGGAATCCGTAGAGTGGATCGGCAAGCACTCACAGTATCTGCGTAAAGCAACGGCTGACGGTGTTATTGACGATGCAGAACGCGCTCAAATCGAAGAGAACAGCTATCAGGTGATGGCTAAGTGGCAGGAACATTTAACGCTGCTTTTCCGTGTGTTTTGTGCACCAGAAAAGAGTGACGCCCGCGAGTGTGCAGCTCCGGGCGCCGTGGCGTGTCGTATCAGTGGAGAAACTAACGCATGAACAGTTTAACGGTAAAACACCGTCTGCCGCAACTACGTGGCGTTCCAGTGCATGGGGCCTCGTCGTTTCGGTATGAGCGCATGGTATCAGGCCGCTGGGTTCCGTGTAACCACAGTCGGGCGATGGCAATCGTGGGGGTATGGCGTCGTAAAGCGGAGGTTTTATGCCAGAGCTTGATCGCAGGTTCAGGGACCACTACGGCGTCCCGGTTAGAGTTATCCGGTGGGAGCCAGAGAGTCGACGCGTTATATACCTTCGCGAAGGGTACGATCATGAGTGCTTCAGCCCTCTTGAGCAATTCCAGCGTAAATTTACAGAGTTAAAGGACTGCCATGAGCCTGTTAATGCCATCCCGGCCGATAGTGATAAACCCTGACCTTGCATACAGCATTGGCCTGAACGAGGCAATTGCGTTGCAGCAGGTGAACTACTGGCTGAAAGAAACAAACTCCGGTCTGGAGCGTGACGGCGTGCGCTGGATTTACAACACGAACGAGCAGTGGCTGGAGCAGTTCCCGTTCTGGTCAGAGTCTACCCTGAAGCGCACTTTCACCCGCCTGAAGACTCTAGGTGTTCTCAAAATTGAGCAGCTGAACAAGTCTCAGCGCGACATGACGAACTACTACACGATCAACTACGAAAGCGAGCTTTTAGATGAGGTCAAAGTGACCAAATCGAAGAGTTCAAAATGCACTCGTCCATCAGGTCAAAATGAACTCATGGAAGAGGTCAAAGTGGAACGCTCCATCGGGTCAAAACGAACCGCTGTCATCAGGTCAAATTGCACTGATGTTCTTACAGAGAGTACAACAGAGATTACTACAGAGAATAAAACCCCTTTTTGTCCGGTTGCGTCGCAACCAGACCGTGAAGTGTTGATCACTGATCAGGCCAAATCGGTGTTATCTCACCTGAACCAGGTCACGAACTCACGGTTCCAGGTATCAACCACATCCCTGCAGAATATCCGCGCCCGTATCGGCGAGGGGTTCACCGTGGAAGAGTTGCAGCTGGTGGTTGACTACTGCAATGCCAAATGGGCTGATGATCTGAAAATGTCCGATTACCTTCGCCCACAGACGCTTTTCCAGCCGACCAAGTTCCCTGGCTACCTGAAGTCTGCTAACAGTTGGTCAAAAGCTGGTAAGCCTGCACGGGTTAACGGTGAGTGGGCGAGGGAGGAGGGTATATTCAAATCAAGTTTCCAGAACACCAACTACGGCAAGATCCCCGCTGGTTTCAGAGGAGCTAACTCGTGAGCCTTTTGAAAAACATTCAGCTGTTCATCGCGAACAACCCCGGCCTGACGAACAAGCAGCTCGCGGCTTCGATGCCACAGTTCGATGTTCATGCTGTTCAGCGTGCTGTGTGTCACCTGGTAAAACTGAATCGCGCCACTCGCAGACATAACGGCAAGTGCTACCAGTACTTCGCTGAGCCACCAAGCGGAGCGGTAGGGGAAGTGGTTTCCCGCGTGAAAATCGACAGAGCCCAGAGCACTACTGACGCGGAACAAGAATCAGTATCTAACCCGGCGGTAGCTGCAATGCTGCTGAAAGCGAAGGGACTGGCTGAAAAGGGTCTGTATCAGCGTGCAGCTACAGTCCTGATGGAGGCATTCAACCGTTCTAAGAACGAAGATGTGCGCGAAATGATTCTGGTTGAGCGCCAGAAATGCCTCAGCCAGGTTCACAAGCCGAAAGCATCAACGGATTCATGGTGTTTGGCTGGCAGGGGGAGAAACGTCTGATGAAATATTCACTGATTTACGCCGATCCAGCCTGGGAATATGGCAACACCATCAGCAACGGTGCAGCAGAGAACCACTATGGCACGATGAAGCTGATCGACATGAAACGTCTGCCTGTGTGGGAGCTGGCTGCAGAAGATGCCGTTCTGGCCATGTGGTTTACCGGCACTCACACACGTGAGGCTATCGAACTGGCTGAAGCGTGGGGCTTCAAGATTCGCACGATGAAGGGGTTCACCTGGGTGAAGCTGAACCAGTTGGCTGAGCAGCATATTAACAAAGCCCTTCAGGCTGGTGGCGTAGAGGACTTTTACGACTTCCTCGACCTGCTCAATGTGCAGACCCGGATGAACGGTGGCAACTACACCCGCGCCAATACCGAAGACCTGCTGATCGCCGCCAGAGGGAAGGGCCTCGAACGCATGAACGCCAGTGTGAAGCAGGTTATCTACAGCCCTCTCGGTGAGCATAGCGAGAAACCAGCAGAGGCTCGTTTCCGGCTGGAGCAGCTTTACGGCGACGTTCCGCGCATCGAACTGTTCAGTCGCTGCGGCGCGCCTGGCTGGGATCACTGGGGAAATCAGGCTGAGCGCCCAGCGATTCATTTGTTGCCAGGTGTTGTCTGCGCCATCGACTGGGCTAAAGAGGATGTCGCATGAACCAGTCCATCGAGAACGCCATTCAGGCAGAAGCTAAGCGCTGCAGCGAAGCCATCAAGTCAGCGATGAAGGCAAAGCCACGGCCAAAGTTCGACAGCATCAGCAAGCCCTTGCTCAGCAAGCACTATGCGAAGGTAAAGCCACTTGGAATTTCCTTCATCAAATTCGTCAGTGTGATTGGACGCCTTAACGGGCGCTATGGAGTGGACTCATGAACCATTTAACGCCCCGTCAAAGTGAAGTTCTGGATGCAATAGTGCTCTACAAGGATAGAACCGGATTCCCACCGACGATTCTGGAGCTTGCCGGTTTAATTGGCTGTGCATCACCTAATGCTGCTGCCGAGCATGTGAAGGCACTTAAGAAAAAGGGGTACATCTCAATTGCTCCTGGCGCTGCCAGGGGGATTACCGTAATCAAAACGGAATGGGATGCAGAACCTGTAACGATCATCAAAGAGCTCTTAACCGGTGGAGAGAATGCCAGAGATAACGCTATGGAATGGCTGAAAAAGCAGGGAGTGACTTTATGAAGCTAATGCTCCCGTTTCCACCAAGCGTAAACACTTACTGGCGAGCCCCTAACAGCGGCCCACTTAAGGGGCGTCACCTCATCAGTGCAAAGGGCAGGGCATACCAGAGCGCGGCATGTGCGGCCATTATCGAACAACTGCGCCGCCTGCCCAAGCCATCGAATTCACCAGCATCAGTGGAGATCGTGCTGTTCCCGCCAGATGCCCGCCGCCGTGACATCGACAACTACAACAAAGCGCTGTTCGACGCGCTCACTCATGCTGGTGTCTGGGAGGACGACAGCCAGGTTAAACGCATGCTGGTGGAGTGGGGGCCGCAGGTAGCAGGCGGTCGGGTAGAAATCACGATCACCACGCATGAACCTTTGGCGGGTGCAGCCGCCTGATAAGTGGAGAAGAGCATGAACCAGATGAACGTAACCGTAATGTGTCAGACCCATCATGCAGCTGCTATGGCGCAGCAAATAACGATGTCCAGTCGTGAAATTGCCAAGTTAGTGGATTCTCGCCACAGCAATGTATGCGTGACCATTGAGCGGCTCATGAACAGCGGTGTTATTGGGGGGTATGCTGCAATGCAGTACACCCATCCCCAGAACGGGCAGGTTTACCACTACTACGAAGTTAACAAGCGAGACAGTTACGTGATCGTCGCCCAGCTCTCGCCAGAGTTCACGGCCCGTCTTGTTGACCGTTGGCAGGAGCTGGAAAGCAGCGGGGGAATGGTGGTACCGCAATCGTTGCCTGAAGCCCTCAGGTTAGCGGCTGACCTGGCTGAGCAAAAGCAGCGCCTGAGCGAAGAGCTGGCGATTGCCGCACCTAAAGCAGAGTTTGTTGATCGTTACGTCACGGCAACCGGCTCAATGACTTTTCGACAGGTTGCGAAGTTGCTTAATGCCAAAGAGCCAGAGTTCCGCCTGTTCCTGCTGGATCATCACATCATGTACCGTCTGAGCGGGGTTCTTACACCATATCATCAGCATATTGAGTCTGGCCGCTTCGAAGTTAAGACCGGTACAACCAACGCTTCGAATTATGCGTTCAGCCAGGCCCGCTTCACGGCGAAAGGGGTCAAGTGGATTGGTGGTCTTTGGGCTGAACACACCGCTAAGGGGCAAATGACGTGAGGGCACTACTTACACCTGAAATCGCGCCTATGGCCGGGGTGGTTATCTTTCGCCCCGGGACTGATTTGCTCTGGCTATTCCGTCAGGGAAGGGTGGTAATTGAAAAGCCCTCGGACGCTATACAGCATCTACCGTCTGGCCTTCTTCCAGAGTCATACCAGCCACTTACACATGATGACAGCATGCAGGTTGTTTTTGAGAACGAGCGGGTCATTCAGCGTGCCGGCGGTCTGAACGGTCTGGATGCCTGGCTGGAGCGAAAGTATGAATGCCAGTGGCCACACGAAGAATGGCATTCCCGTGATTTTACAGTGATGCGCCACGCTCCCGGCAGCATACGTCTGTGCTGGGGTTGTGATAACAATCTGCGTGATCAAACCACTGAAAGACTCGCAGGAATTGCGCGTGAAAACCTGGTATCCTGGCTACTGGCAACCGTAAGCGGCCAACTTGGTTTCAGCGAAGACCATGTGCTGACACTTCCGGAGTTCTGCTGGTGGATGGTCAGGAACGGGCTGGCAGATGTTATTCCGGAAAAGCTGGCGGCAAAAGCTCTGAGGATTGAGCCAGAACCCATCCAGTCTGTGATGCGCGAAAGCGATATCATGCCATCGGTACCGGCGGCAGAACTGTTACAGGAGAAAGCCAAAAAGATAGTGACGGTGAAGGTTGATCCGGATAGCCCGGAATCCTTCATGCTGAAACCTAAGCGTCGCCGCTGGGAGAACGAGAAGTACACCCGTTGGGTTAAGTCGCAGCAGTGCATGTGCTGCAACAACCCGGCAGACGACCCCCACCACCTGATAGGCCACGGGCAGGGTGGAATGGGTACAAAGGCGCACGACCTGTTTGTGATACCTCTGTGCAGAGAGCATCACGACGAGTTGCACGCTGGCCCTGTGGCATTTGAAGCGAAATACGGCGACCAGTTAACGCTGCTGTTTCGGTTTTTAGATCGTGCACTGGCAATCGGCGTACTGGCGTAATTTAGTGGAGAGAGTTGATGCGTGATATTCAGAAGGTCATGGAGTTGTGGGGCGGGTGGGCTGCAAGCGATAGCTCAGGTGTGGATTACTCACCAATAGCTGCTGGTTTTAAGGGATTGCTGCCGCAAACGGGCAAATCCCGTCTTTCATGTACAGACGATGATGCCTTGATCATTGAAGGCTGCTTGGCCCAGCTGAAGAAAAGAAAACCGTATGAGCATTCATTGCTGGTTGCACATTATCTGTATGGCATCTCAAAGCGGAAGATTGCTAAAGCGCGAAAAAAAGATGAGAAGTTGATACGCATTGAGATACAGATGGCAGAGGGGTTTGTTGAAGGGTGCCTTAGCATGCTAAATATCAATTTAGATATGGATGCTATCGTAAATTGAAAAAAACGGCCGTTAGGCCGTTTATTCTTCTTCTGAGGAAGTAGTTGCAGCAGTAACTGATAGCGTCTTACCAATATTGACTAAGCTTCTAATAGTTTTTTCTCGATCTTTGATTAATTCATTACGAAATTCATCTGTTAGATGAGAGCTCTTCAATTGTTCATCGATGAGATTAAGATCTCTATTCAGGCGGTTGCGAAGTGAAGCCTCAGCAGGGGATTCTAATCCATGACGATTGATCACCCAAATCATTATGTAAGTCAAAAACGCAGAAACTAAAGGAGCCAATGCGTAAAGTAATGGTCGCCAACCACTAGTAGGATCAGGAGCAATCAAAGGGACGATGGTTGTGAGAACAGCACCTATGCCACCTGTTGTAAGCCCTTTGCTTTCACTCAGCAGGTTTTTTTTGTCATCACTCATTGTTTAGCCGAGACCTTCGATTTAGCTTCTTCAATGAGATCAACAACTTTCTTTCCTTCACTACCATCTAATTTAATGGTAAGGGTTTTGATCAAACGGTGCTCAGAATCATGCATCCGTATTTCAACCTTGCGTGTAGGAAAAAGTTGTCGCCAGATCAAGGCAGAACCAGCATATACAAAGCGATAAAAGGTCGGAAGGCTAACGATCACCCCCAACCAAAATACGATTTGTATTAACTGTTGCTGTATCATTTTGATTTATAGTCTTAAATTAGTTTTTTGCCTTGAGCAACACGGTGGCGTAGCACTCTCTTAATCACAAATTTTTGTGTGCTAGCTCGAGCAGTCGTGGTCTTGGTTGTCTCTAATGTCACCGAAAAAAGGTCTTCGCTGGTTATCGTACCTTCAGCCTGACGTACTTTAGCTAAAAATTCGTAATCTGTAAGTAGTACCGAATGCTCTTCATCCAAATACTCCATCCTCCACCCCTTCTCACTATGGAAGTTGACCTGAGTAAACTTGACGTTTACATCTTTAGTTTCAACCTCTTTTTTCAGCAAAGTTCCTCTGGGTAGGGGTTTTATTTCCTCTGTTTGTTCGCCTTCAAGCCTCATCAATTCGTTGCCATTATCATCAACAATCTTGAAAACAGGTGCTTCTTTGCCTTCTAGTGGAGCCTGTACAACAGAAATCAAAGCATCACGAATTGTTGGTTCTGTAACAAGTGCCGCAACTGGAGCAGGGCAAACAATCTCCTCGCCTTCAAGCTCGAGAACAGCCTCGTTGGTACCAGCTCTTCTGGTTACTGAAATTACTTTTCTACTTCCTAACTGTCGAATTAAGGAAATAGCTGTTGCATGAGCTACAGCGCCTGCGGTTCCCACAATGCCGATAGTTTTAAGCACGCTAATTGTAGCGGGCAATAATTCGACAATTGTATAAGCCACTCCAATTGATCCAGCGACAGCTGGATTTGTAACTAAAACTTTAACTGACTTATTACCCTCATTAAGGATGTCATCCGCTTTCTCAATAAGGTTTGTCATTGAAAGTATTGATTTTGCTAATGTTTCAGCATCGATGGCGTGTTTAGAAAGTTCATCGTCATCAGCATCGTAAAACACTTTAAAGGAGGTAGTCTTATTCATAACTTTCCTGTTATGTAAGGCAGCTCTAACAATTAATCGCTGTAGTGGGCAAAGCATGAATTTAACGCGAAAAAAAATAGAAATCACTACTGCGGTCCGCAATTTGTGTTGTAGCCTGTTAAGAGTGGTCACTTCGCCACGGACTTAAAACAAATTTTCTACCTCGCTTCGGCGGGGTTTTGTCATTTCTAAGGCTGCCAACGGGCGGCCTTTTTTGTTTCCCCTCACTTCTGAGAGGACTCACAGTAATAAGAGGGGGCTAAATGTCCGATCCTGTTTCAGGCACTACGGTAGCTGCCGGTGGGCTCATGGGGGCCAGTATGTTTGGCCTGGCAACCGGCATTGATTACGGTGTGGTGTTTGGTGCATTTGCTGGCGCGGTTTTTTATGTCGCTACGGCGGTAAATATCACCCGCCTTAAGCTGGTGGGCTACTTCATCACCTCGTTCATCTTCGGCGTTATCGGCGCTCCATTACTTGGCTCTTACTTCTCCAAATGGACGGGTTACAGCGACAGGCCACTTGATGCGCTGGGCGCGGTAATCGTAGCCGCTATTGCTATTAAGCTGCTGACGTTCGTCAACAGTCAGGATTTGGGTAGCCTGTTTGGAATTCTCTCTCGTTTACGTGGAGGAGGGGCCAGCAATGGTAACAAGTGATCCGAGTGCAATGGCGAATGCTCTTATCTGTGGGGTGATCGTCGTTGCTCTGATGTTCTACCAGCGCGGCGGGGCGAGACATCGCCCTCTGATATCGCTGATGGCTTATTTCACGGTGCTGGTATATGCCAGCGTCCCCTTCCGTTACCTGTTCGGCCTGTACCATGAATCGCACTGGTTCGTGGTGCTGGTGAACGTCCTGATTTGCGCTGCCGTTCTCTGGGCTCGGGGAAACGTGGCGCGTCTGATTGATGCACTGAGGCAGCCCCATGACCAAAGACGAAATTTTTGATGCCATTCTTGGTAAAGAGGGTAGCTACGTTAATCACCCTGATGACAAGGGTGGCCCAACAAATTGGGGGATTACGCAAGCGGTAGCTCGCGCCCATGGGTTCACCGGCGATATGCGGAACCTCAGCCGGCAACAAGCTCTGGATATTCTGACCGCTGACTACTGGACAGGTCCACGCTTCGACCTTGTTTCTGAGGTGTCACCGGCCATTGCCGCAGAACTCTGCGACACAGGCGTTAACATGGGGCCATCGGTTCAGACGAAATGGTTTCAGCGTTGGCTTAACGTCTTCAACATTCAGGGCTCGCTCTACCCCGATCTTATTGCAGATGGTTTTATCGGTCCGAGAACAATCAGTGCATTACAAAGTTATCTTTCTCGACGCGGTAAAGAGGGTGAACTGGTAATGCTTAGGGCCCTAAATTGTAGCCAGGGTCAACGCTATCTTGAACTGGCTGAACAGCGCAGCGCGAACGAGACGTTTGTTTATGGCTGGGTGAAGGAGCGGGTGGTGATATGAATCTTGAATTGATCATCGGTCTCGCTGCAGCTGTGTTTGCTGCAATCGCCGCCGCGTTCGGATTGGGCCATTCACGCGGCACCAACAAAGCGGAAGCCAAAGCTGACCAGCAGCGAGCAGAAGAAAAGGCCGCAGCCACTGAGGCAGCAGCCGAACGCCGGGTACAAGCCACCAAAGAGGCCAGCAATGTACAGCAGACTGTTAGCCGTATGCCTGATGACGATGTTGATCGCGAGCTGCGCGGAAACTGGACCCGCACCGGTAGTCGTTGATACCGCGTGCGATTGGGTTAAGCCAATCTATCTTACTGACCACGACATTGACGTTTTGGATAAGCAGACTAAACGCGACATCCTGGCGCATAACAAAACGTGGCAGGTGAACTGTCAGAAATCAGGTAGAGTCTCGCAATAGCGAGATGTTTTACAGCGGTGACCACTGGGCTTTTGGCTTTGTTATCTTTGGGTTAAAATATTAGTTCTCATAAATGGAGAATTTAATGTTCAAACTATTCAGACGCAATATCGCTTCTGCGAAGATGAGGAAGTACATAGCTCATTGGATGGAAGTAATGTCGCTTACATTCAGAAATTCTATGGCAGGAAATTATATTGACCAGAAGGATTTAGACAGAATTAGCCTTGTTATTATTAGTACTGCAATCGCTGAGGAAAAAGTTTGTAGTGGCACAATCATGACGTGTGTTGCTGATGTGGCGTCTAGAGCAGGTATGACTGAGGAAGATTTGAGCTATCTTCCGTATCAGGTGCTTGCCATAACGAAAGGGGTGAAAGGCCGTTCCCCATTAGAGTCTAAGAAAGGTATGCTTGGACTCATTTCACCTGGTTATGAGTTTTCTGATCAGGACACAGGATGGTTTGATACTAATATTGAAATCATAACTAAACAGCTTAAAAATGATCTTCGCAGCGTAGTTAACACGCTGCAAGATTAATTCATTTGGCGCGTATGATTTCATAACCCTCTTCGGGGTGGTTGCCATTAGTGTATGTATTACCGCAGGCATTCACTGAGTGCCTGTGATAATGTCGAATTTGAGGGGGAACAGCCAAGGCTGATTGGCATGACCGGTCGTTCTTGTGGCACCACAGACCTAGATCGTTAAGCCGCAAAGCTGGAGATCAGCACCAGCCACCTCAACCCATCCAAGCCACTGGTATCCGCCGGTGGCTTTTTATTTGGATTTTCTCATGCCGCCACGCACACCAAAGGCCTGTCGCGTTCGCGGCTGCCGCTTGACAACCACTGACCCATCAGGCTACTGCGAATCCCACGAAGGCGAAGGCTGGCGACAGTATAAGCCTGGACAAACCAGACACCAGCGAGGATACGGTACCAAATGGGAGATCATCCGCGCCCGCATACTGAAGAGAGATAACGGTCTCTGTCAGGATCACCTTACAGATGGCGTGGCGAAGCCAGCCTCCTGTGTTGACCACATCAAGCCCAAGGCTCAGGGCGGAACCGACGATGACTCGAACCTGCAAAGCCTGTGCTGGTCATGCCACGCCCGCAAGACCGCGCGCGACCGCATCAAGTGAGAGTGGTTCTCATTTGCATCAAGACAGGGGGGAGGGGGAGGGAAAATCTCTGGCGTCCCCCGACTTCCGGACTGCCCGCCTCCTCGAATTTTTATACCCGCGAAAAATCAAATTTAACCAGGAGTGTCGCTTATGGCTGGAACGGCGGGGCGTTCCGGGCGTCGCCCTAAGCCAACGGCGCGCAAGGAGCTGGCTGGAAACCCCGGCAAGCGAGCCCTGAATAAAGAAGAACCGGTGTTCACTCCCATCAAAGGGGTGGCCCCGCCGGATTGGTTCGAAGAGGATGATCTCCCTCTTGCTGCAATCATGTGGCAACTGACCACAAAAGAATTATGTGGTCAGGGTCTTCTCTGCGTTACCGATCTCGCCGTGCTGGAGCGCTGGTGCATTGCTTATGAGTTCTGGCGCCGCGCCGTAAAAAATATCGCGGTTGATGGTCTTTCCATCACTGGCGCCATGGGCGGCAAGATTAAGAACCCTGAGCTTACCGCCAAGAAAGAACAGGAATCGGAGATGAGTTCTACCGGTTCAATGCTGGGCCTCGACCCCAGCAGCCGCCAGCGTCTGATCGGCCTCGCCGGCCAGAAGAAGACCGACAACCCATTCCTGAAGATGATTAACTCATGAGCCGGAAATCGTACCCCAACGTTAACGCCGCGAATCAGTATGCCCGCAACGTTGTGCGGGGAAAAATCCCGGCGTGCCAGTTTGTCATTCAGGCCTGCCAGCGTCATATCGATGATATGGCCCAGGAGAAGAGCCGCAAATTCCGGTATCGCTTTGACAAAGACATGGCGGAGAAGGCGGCGAAGTTTATCCAGCTGCTGCCCCACACAAAGGGGGAGTGGGCGTTCAAACGGATGCCGATCACGCTGGAACCCTGGCAGTTATTTATCGTGTGCTGCGCCTTCGGCTGGGTGCAGAAAGGCTCAAAGCTTCGTCGCTTCCGTGAAGTCTATACCGAGATCCCCCGCAAGAACGGCAAGTCGGCTATTTCTGCGGGCGTGGCGCTATTCTGTTTTACCTGCGACAACGAGTTCGGCGCTGAGGTTTACTCTGGCGCCACAACCGAAAAACAGGCGTGGGAGGTGTTCAGACCCGCCCGCCTGATGTGCAAGCGCACACCTCTGCTGGTGGAGGCTTTCGGGATAGAGGTCAATGCCTCGAACCTGAACCGGCCCGAGGATGGGGCGCGTTTCGAACCGCTGATCGGTAACCCCGGCGATGGTGCTTCGCCACACTGTGCCATTGTCGACGAGTATCATGAACACCCGACGGATTCGCTTTACACCACAATGCTGACAGGTATGGGTGCCCGCCGGCAGCCGCTTATGTGGGCCATCACTACGGCAGGCTACAACATCGAGGGGCCTTGTTACGACAAGCGGCGCGAAGTGATTGAGATGCTGAATGGCACGGTACCGAACGAAGAGCTGTTCGGCGTGATCTACACGGTCGACGAAGGCGACGACTGGACGGATCCGAAAGTGCTTGAGAAAGCCAACCCGAATATGGGCGTCTCCGTTTACCGGGACTTCCTGTTGAGCCAGCAACAGCGTGCCATCAATAACGCCCGCCAGGCTGGGGTGTTTAAAACTAAACACCTCAACATCTGGGTGGCCGCGCGCGCCGCATTCTTCAACCTGGTGTCCTGGCAGAACTGCGAGGACAAAACCCTGACGCTTGAAATGTTCGAAGGGCAGCCATGCGTGCTGGGCTTCGACCTCGCGCGCAAGCTGGACATGAACAGCATGCCGCGTCTGTTCACGCGTGAGATTGACGGCAAAACGCATTACTACAGTGTTGCTCCGCGCTTCTGGGTGCCTTACGACACGGTCTACAGCGTTGACAGAAACGAGGATCGGCGCACAGCGGAGCGCTTTCAGAAATGGGTTGAGATGGGGCTACTAACCGTTACCGATGGTGCTGAGGTTGATTACCGCTACATCCTTGAAGAGGCCAAGGCTGCGAACAAACTCAACCCGGTTAGCGAGTCACCTATTGACCCGTTCGGCGCAACTGGCCTTTCGCATGATCTGGCTGATGAAGGGCTTAACCCCATCACGATTGTTCAGAACTACACCAACATGTCTGACCCTATGAAGGAACTGGAGGCCGCGATTGAGTCTGGCCGTTTTCATCACGATGGCAACCCGATCATGAGCTGGTGTATCAGCAACGTCGTCGGCAAATACCTTCCTGGTAATGACGATGTGGTGAAGCCAATCAAGGAGCAGAACGAAAACAAAATCGACGGCGCAGTAGCGCTGATTATGGCGATTGGTCGGGCAATGCTGAAAGAACCTGGCGATTTCCTCTCATCTCTTGATCCGGACGACGACCTCTTAATTCTATGAAATCACTTATTACTGATGTTATCGGGCTAACCGGTTTTGGTCTGCTCACGTCCGGGGTTTACCTGCGGTTTGGTCTGGCCCCGGCGCTCATGTTCTCAGGTAGCATGATGGTGCTTAGTGCCCTGGCTTTAGCCAGAGGGGGGAAACGTGCTGATTGATGCCTTATTCCGAAGCGAATCACTGGAGAACCCGACCACACCAATAACGGGGGATGCCATCGATACGGACGGGCTGTTCAGGGCTGATGTGTATGTGAGCCCTGAAACAGCCATGAAGCTGGCCGCGGTTTACGCCTGTATTTATGTCCTGTCCTCAAACCTTGCCCAGATGCCGCTGCACGTGATGCGCAAGCACAACGGCAAAGTTGAACCAGCCCGGGATCATCCCGCGTTTTACCTTGTGCACGATGAGCCAAACACCTGGCAAACCAGTTACAAATGGCGCGAGCTGAAACAGCGCCACATCCTCGGCTGGGGAAACGGATACACCTGGGTTAAACGTAACCGCCGAGGGGAAGTGACCGCCCTGGACTGCTGCATGCCCTGGGAAACCACGTTGATTAATACCGGCGGCAGGTACACCTACGGTCTGTATAACGAAGAGGGCGCGTTTGCCATCAGTCCGGATGACATGATCCACATCCGTGCGCTGGGCAATAACCAGAAGATGGGGCTGAGTCCTGTGATGCAGCATGCCGAAACGATTGGCATGGGGATGAGCGGGCAAAAATATACCGAGAGCTTTTTCAGCGGTAACGCGCGCCCAGCCGGGATTGTCACTGTCAAAGGTGAGATTAAATCCGAAGGGTGGGAGAGGCTAAAGAAGGTCTGGCAAAAGGCTGCGCTAGCACTGCGCAGCCAGGAAAACAAAACGATGCTGCTACCTGCAGACCTGGACTACAAAGCGCTGACCGTATCGCCAATTGACGCCCAGATCATCGATATGTCCAAGCTCAACCGCTCCATGATTGCCGGGATATTTAACGTACCGGCACACATGATTAACGACCTTGAAAAAGCCACCTTCAGCAACATCACGCAGCAGGCCATTCAGTTTGTCCGCTACTCGATGATGCCCTGGGTAACGAACTGGGAGCAGGAGCTTAACCGCCGCCTGTTTACCCGCGCCGAGTTGGCCGCCGGGTATTACGTCCGGTTTAACCTTACTGGCCTGCTGCGCGGTACCCCGCAAGAACGAGCCCAGTTCTATCACTTTGCCATTACCGATGGATGGATGAGTCGCAACGAAGCACGCGCTTTCGAGGATATGAACCCTGTGGATGGTCTGGACGAAATGCTCGTCAGTGTAAACGCCGCCAACCCAGCGGACGATTTCAAAACCACCAAAACCGAAAAGGAAAAAACCGATGAGTGATCGCGAGACTCGCTGTTACAGCGGTGAGGTCCGTGCCGAAAAGCAGGGTGAGCAGCCCACGCGGATTATCGGTTACGGCTCGGTATTCAACAGCCGCTCTGAGCCGCTCTGGGGATTCCGTGAAATTATCAAACCTGGCGCGTTCGACGATGTGTTGGGTGACGATATTCGCGGCCTGTTTAACCATGATCCCAATTTCATTCTGGGCCGTAGCACTTCCGGCACGCTAAGCGTGGGCGTGGATGATAAAGGCCTGCGCTATGACATCGCAGCGCCGGATACGCAGACCATTCGTGATCTGGTGCTGGCACCGATGATGCGCGGGGATATCAACCAGTCGTCTTTTGCATTTCGCGTTGCGCACGATGGCGAGAATTGGTACCAGGACGATGAGGGGATCGTCATCCGCGAAATTAACCGTTTTTCACGCCTCTTTGATGTCAGCCCGGTGACCTATCCGGCTTACCAAGAGGCCGATTCTGGAATTCGTTCCATGAAAGCCTGGCAGGAAGCGCGCAACAGCGGCGCGCTGGCGCAAGCCATGACCCAACGAATGGCGCGTGAGCGCCTGCTGACTCTTCTTAACGCGTAAGGAAAAATCATGAAATTGCACGAACTGAAGCAAAAACGAAATACCATCGCCACCGACATGCGTGCACTGCACGAGAAAATTGGCGATGCTACCTGGACTGATGAGCAGCGTACTCAGTGGAACGCAGCGAAATCTGAACTGGACGCGCTTGAGTTGCGTATTGCCCGCGAAGATGAGCTTCGTCGTCAGGATCAGGACTACGTCGATGACAACGAGCAGGAAAACCGTCATCAACAGCAGCAAGACCCAGCCAACCCGAACGCTAAAACTGATGAACGTCGCGCTGCGGCATTCGATCGCTTCCTGCGTCATGGCTTCAGTGAATTGACGGCGGAAGAACGTCAGGCGGTTAAAGAACTTCGCGCTCAGGGGACGTCACCGGACGCGAAAGGCGGGTATACGGTTCCGACCCAGATGCTGAATAAGATCGTTGATACGATGAAAGCTTATGGTGGCATCGCCAGTGTGGCACAAATCCTCACCACCTCAACTGGTCAGGATATTACCTGGTCAACTTCTGACGGAACCTCGGAAGAGGGCGAACTGCTGGGTGAGAACAGCGAAGCATCAGAAGAAGATGTCACTTTCGGGTCTGCTGTTCTGGGCTCCAAAAAGCTGTCTTCTAAAATCATCCGTGTGTCGAACGAACTGCTGCAGGACAGTGGTGTTGATATTGAAGCTTACCTGGCGAAACGTATTGGTCAACGCATTGGCCGGGGTGAGGCTAAATACCTTGTCCAGGGTAGTGGTGCAGGCACCCCGGTACAGCCTAAAGGTCTGATCGCCTCTGTTACGGGTACGGTTAACACCGCTGCTGCAGGCGCATTCACCTGGAAAGAGATGAATGCGCTGAAGCATTCTATCGATCCTGCATATCGTGGCGGACCGAAATTCCGCTGGGCATTCAACGATTCGACACTCCAGGTCATCGAAGAAATGGTTGATGGTCAGAATCGTCCCCTGTGGCTTCCGGATATTGCAGGCGGTACCCCGGCCACTATTTTGAATATTCCTTATGTTATCGATCAGGCCATTGATAGCATTGCTGCGGGTAAGAAATTTGCTTTCCTCGGCGATTTCGACCGTTTCATTGTGCGCCGTGTTACCTACATGACGCTTAAGCGTCTTGTTGAGCGCTATGCTGAATACGATCAGACGGCGTTCCTTGCCTTCCATCGCTTCGACTGCGTTCTTGAAGATACCGCCGCCATTAAAGCGCTGGTGGGTAAACCAGCAACACCATAATCACAAACTCAGGTTTAACTGATGCCGCGTAAGCGGTTTTTTTATGCCCGCCAGATGGCGGGCATGGAGGTCTTAATGCTCCTGACACTGAAAGAAATTAAACGTCAGTTGCGTCTGGAGGAGGATTATTCGGATGAAGATTCACTTCTGGAAGCCTTCAGTAAAGCGGTGCAAGCCAGGACAGAAACGTATCTGAACCGAAAGCTCTACGATGCTGTGTCCGACATCCCGGCTGACGATCCTGACGGGCTTGTGTTGCCGGATGATATCCGGCTGGGGATGCTGCTGCTGGTGACGCATTTCTACGAAAACCGCTCTTCCGTTACTGAGGTTGAGAAAACGGAAATGCCGCAATCCTATACCTGGCTTGTTGGCCCGTACCGGTTCATCCCGCTATGAAGCTTCGCCAGGCGCAAACCAGCGCGAACTATCTGCTGCCCGATCCTGGTGAACTGGATAAACGGATACTCGTTCGCAAACGGGTCGATGTACCGACTGCTGATTTCGGTACCAAACCGGAATACCCGGTTTCATTCCGAACCTGGGCGAAGGTCGTCCAGACCAGCGCGACGACTTACCAGGAAACAGCCCAGACCGACAACGTCATCACGCATTACATCACCATTCGCTGGCGCAGTGGGATCACCACTGACTTCGAGGTGGTGCTCAACGACCTGGTGTACCGGGTTAAACGGGCACGAGACCTCAACAGTAAACGGCGATTTCTGTTGCTCGAGTGTACTGAGCTGGGCATCGAACCAGCTTCAACCGGAGGGAGCGGTAATGGCGACACCCTTTTTTCACGTTGATTTTCAGCAGCCAAAAGAGATGCGGTTCAACCGGGCGCGCGTCCGGCGGGCGTTTACCCACATCGGTCAGCGCCATATGCGTGATGCTCGCCGTCTGGTGATGCGCCGCGGGCGTTCTGAGCCAGGCGATAACCCAGGCTATCAAAGCGGCCGCCTGGCAAAGTCCATCGGGTATATGGTGCCGAAGGCCAGCAAACGCCGACCCGGCTTTATGACCCGCATCGCGCCGAACCAGCGCAACGGTCAGGGAAACAGGCTGATCACCGGTGACTTCTACCCGGCGTTTCTGTTCTACGGCGTGCGCGGTGGTGCCAAACGTCGCCGCAGTCACCATCGTGGCGCTTCCGGCGGCAGCGGCTGGCGCATGGCACCGCGTAATAACTTCATGGTTGAGACGCTGAAAAGAAACAGCCCATGGACACGTTACTATCTGGCGCGCGAGCTGCGCCTCTCACTCAAACCGGAGAAACGGCGCTGATGAAACTGACGCCCATAATCGCTACGCTGCGCGCCCGCTGCGCACTTTTTCAGAACCGGGTGGCCGGTGCTGCGCAGTTCAAGGAGCTGCCTGAAGTCGGGAAGATGATTTTGCCCGCTGCTTATGTAGTACCGGGTGATGATTCTCCGGGTGAGCAGAAAAGCCTGACCGATTACTGGCAGACGATACGCGAAGGTTTCTCCGTCATTGTGTTCGTCAGCAACAGCCGTGACGAGCGCGGCCAGTTTGCCTCTTTCGATGTGGTGCATGAGGTGCGCGAGGCGCTCTTTAAGGCGCTGCTGGGCTGGAACCCGGAAGAGGGCGGTAATCCAATCACGTATGACGGCGGCACGCTTCTTGATGTGAACCGTCACGAGCTGAGTTACCAGTTCGACTTCGTGGTTGAGACCGAGCTTGGCGAGGAAGACACCCGCCAGTTCGACGAGCTCAACGCGCTTGAAGAGTTCAAAACGTTGTCCATCGATGTCGACTTTATCGATCCCGGTACAGGGCCGGACGGTAAGATCGAACACCACACGGAAATCACTCTCCCCACCTGAGGAAACCATGTTTGTAAAACCCACGAAAGGGCGGGCAGTTCATGACCCCGCCCGCGGCGACCTTTTGCCTGAAGAGGGGCGAAACGTTGACGAAAGCCAGTACTGGTACCGTCGGGAGATTGACGGTGATATCAAAATTGTTCAGCCAGGCAACGAGGCTGAACCGGTTAAAAAGGCGAGCGCTAAATGACAGTCTCCATGAATACCATCCCGGCCGATCTCCGCGTTCCTTTGTTTTACGCAGAGATGGACAACAGCGCGGCGAATACAGCGCAAACCAGTGCGCCGTCGCTGCTGATTGGCCATGTGAATGCTGGCGCCAGTATCGCAACTAACCAACTGGTCTTTATGCCATCGAAAGACTATGCCATCCAGCAGTGTGGTGCCGGCAGCCAGCTGGCCCGTATGGTTGAGGCATATCGTGCAACGGATCCGTTTGGCGAGTTGTGGGTTATTGCTGTGCCGGATACAGGAACAGCGGCGACATTTAAAATGGCGGTGACCGGCACGGCCACGGAATCTGGAGTGGTCAGCCTTTATATCGGGTCACGACGTATCCAGACCGTGGTGACCACCGGCGATGCGGTCACTGATATCGCTACTGCGATTGCAGCCGCTATTACCGCCGATGGGCAGTCACCATTTACTGCCGCGGCTTCTGCCGGTGTTGTGACACTGACGGCTCGGCATAAGGGGACCTGGGCTAATGACATTCCAGTCAGCCTGAACTATCGCGGGTTTAGTGGTGGTGAAAAACTGCCTGCAGGCGTACAAATTGCCATTACCCTGGATGCAGCGGGCGCAGGCGCACCGGCGCTGGCAGGCACCATTGCTGCCATGGGTGATGAACCTTTCGACTATATCGGCCACCCGTTTAACGACACGGCGTCCGTTAACACCTTCACGCTGGAAATGAACGATACCAGCGGGCGCTGGAGCTGGTTACGCCAGATTTACGGCCACGTCTACACTGCCAAAATTGCGGCGATCAGTGACCTGATCACCGTCGGTGACATGTTCAACGATCAGCATCTCACCCTGGCGGGCTACGAGAAAACCATCCAGTCGAATCCTGACGAACTGGCGGCCAGCCGCACAGCGCGCGCGGCGGTGTTCCTGCGCATCGACCCCGCGCGACCAACGCAGACGGGCGAACTGGTGGGCATGCTTCCACCTCCGACGGGCAAACGCTTCATCACCACGGAACAGCAGTCCCTGCTGACCCATGGCATTGCCACGGCGTATACCGAAAGCGGCACGCTGCGCATCCAGCGCGACATCACCACCTATAAGAAGAACGCTTATGGCGTGGCGGATAACAGCTACCTGGATAGTGAGACGCTGCATACCAGCGCCTACGTTCTGCGCCGCCTGAAGACGGTGATCACCAGTAAGTACGGGCGCCATAAACTGGCGAACGACGGCACGCGCTTTGGGCCTGGTCAGGCGATTGTGACGCCTGCCGTTATCAAGGGTGAGCTGCTGGCGACTTACCGCCAGATGGAGCGCGAGGGGATTGTCGAAAACTACGACCTGTTTAAGAAGTACCTGATCGTAGAGCGCGACGCTAACACCCCGACGCGCATCAACGTGCTGTACCCACCTGACTATGTTAACCAGCTGCGTGTCTTCGCTGTGCTTAACCAGTTCCGTAATCAGTATGCAGAGGAGAGCGCATAATGGGGAAGATTGCCGGTACCTGTTATTTCAAACTGGATGGCCTCCAGATTTCAGCAACTGGGGGCGTAGAGGTTCCGATGAACACCAAGGTGCGGGATGACGTTCTCGGCCTTGATGGCAGCGTGGATTTTAAGGAGACACACCGCGCACCTTACGTCAAATTCACCGGGAAAGTCCCTAAAGATTTCCCGGTCGACAAAATCACTGAATCGACCGAAATGACGATCACATCAGAGCTGGCCAACGGTCAGGTCTATGTGTTGTCTCAGGCCTGGCTTCACGGGGAAGCGAACCACAACCCGGAAGAAGGCACGGTTGATCTCGAATTCCATGGCACAGAGGGAGGTTACCAGTAATGAAAGAACTTGAACTCAGCACCCCGGTAACCGCTCACGGTGAAAGTGTCAGCGTTCTGGAATTCAAGGAGCCGACGGGTAAGGACGTTCGTGAACTGGGTTATCCATATCAGATGAACCAGGATGAATCGATCAAACTGCAGGCGCACATTATCGCCAAATACATCGTCAAGCTGGCTGGTGTTCCGTTAAGTACAGTTGATCAGATGTCTCCATCAGACCTGAATAATGCAGGCTGGCTGGTGGCAGGTTTTTTCCTCCAGGCCTGACGGCAGACTATCTCACCGACCGTTATTTTGACTGCGCCAGCTACTGGCGCATTAACCCCTTCGAACTGCTTGAGCAGCCAATCAGCGAGATCCCTGCGCTTGTCAGTCAGGCAAACAGAATAGAAGAGGAGAAGCGGCGTAATGGCTGAGTTCGAACTAAAAGCGCTCATCACAGGTGTCGATAAGCTCTCGCCTGCACTTTCAAGGATGCAGAAAAATATCCGTGGCTTTAAACGGCAGGCCGAGGAGGGCGCAAAAGGTGGGCTTGGCATGGCCGCCGGTCTTGCTGCTGGATTGACACTGTCTCTTAAAACGTATGCCGACCAGGAAAACGCGGCAACTGGCCTTAAAGTCGCCATGATGCAGGCGAATGGGGAGGTTGGGAAAAGCTTTGAAAGCATCAATAAACTGGCTGTCGGGCTGGGTAACCAGTTGCCGGGAACAACGGCAGACTTTCAGAACATGATGCAGATGCTGGTTCGCCAGGGTATTCCTGCTGAAAACATACTCGGTGGGGTGGGTAAAGCCACGGCTTACCTGGCTGTTCAGTTAAAGAAAACGCCTGAAGCTGCGGCTGAGTTCGCGGCAAAAATGCAGGACGCAACAGGCACAGCCTCAGATGACATGATGGGGTTATTCGATACGATCCAGAAAGCTTTTTACCTGGGCGTTGACGATACCAACATGCTGTCGTTCTTTACCAAAACCAGCTCAGTGCTGCAGATGGTAAATAAGGATGGACTTAAAGCTGCACAAGGCCTGGCACCTATCAGTGTAATGATGGATCAGATGGGTATGCAGGGTGAGTCGGCAGGTAACGCCGTGCGCAAAGTGATTCAGGCAGGCCTCAGCGTCAAAAAAGTTAATGATGTGAATAAGGTGCTGGCGCGTCAGAAGTTGGGCATTAACCTGGATTTTACTGACGGAAAAGGCAGTTTTGGCGGTCTGGACAATTTGTTCAAGCAACTGGCCAAGCTTAAAAGCCTGACCGATGTTAAACGAACCGGGGTGATGAAAGCGTTGTTCGGCGATGATGCCGAGACACTACAGGTCGTAAATGCGCTGATTGACAAAGGCAAGGATGGGTACGATCAGGTTCAACAAAAAATGAACCGCCAGGCCAACCTGAATAGTCGTGTTCAGGCTCAGCTCGGAACATTAACAAACCTTTGGGAAGCGATGACCGGTACCGCCACTAACGGCCTTGCAGCAATTGGCGGTGCGTTTTCTTCGGATACTAAGCAGCTTGTAAATTGGTTGGGTGAACTTGGTGAGAAGTTTTCTAACTTCGCACAATCTAACCCCGCAGTTATCAGAGGGGCTTTTGGTCTTGCTGCCGGATTAACCGCGGTTAAGTTAGGCTTTATGGGTGTCAATTTTGCTTTAGGCTTAGTGTCAAAGACGTTATCTATGTCCTGGTTTGGCATTGCCATTAGAGCCATTGCATTAGCGGCTGGATTTATAATTGCTAACTGGGGAACCATAGGCCCATGGTTTCAAGACATGTGGGCCTCCATAAAACCTTATTTCGATACGGGATGGGCATTTATTAAAGAAGTGTTCAGTTGGTCCCCGCTTGGCCTAATCATCAATAACTGGGGTCCTATCGTTAAATGGTTCCAGGACATGTGGGAGAAGGTTAAACCAATAGTTGAGTGGTTCACTGATGGTGCCAGTGAAACCGTAGCGGCAGCTAATGCCGCACAATGGGGCGCTGGTGGTTACGGCGCATATGGCACAGGCGTGGCAAACCCCGGTTACAATCCTTACCAGATCCAGAAGGGAGGAACTCAACAACCTAAAGGATCAATTACCGTTGAGTTCAAAGGGGCTCCACCTGGAATGAGTGTTACTGAAAGTCGTAGTGCTGGAATTGATGTAAATCATGATGTCGGCTATACCAGAATTGGTAGAGTTGGCATGGGTGGTTAACTCAATGTATTTTGTATTCGCTATCATTTGCATAGCAAATAACTATACACAGGCAAAGGTTAATCATGAATAACACTATTGTGGCGAGTGCAATCATTGGCGTCTCAGTGATTTTTTCAGGTCTTGTCATCTCGGACAATATCTCCTTCAAAGATCAGCACATAATTCCCCTAGCAGGTGGTGCTGTAAAGCTAGGCGATATATATAAGGAAGAGAAACTAATTAGCGCGAAACTCATTTTCAAAGAGGGTGAGGAAGTATTAGTTACTGAAGGAAATCCTGATGATTTTAGCAGTGAGGTAGATAATAAAATCGCTGAAATTATCAAATCCTTGAATGCTGGAAAAGGCAAAAATGACGAGCGCGTTACGCCGGAAACCCTTAGTGTCCTTGACGATGCCAAGCTTGAGCTAGTGTCAGCCGTTCGTTACAACAGTGAGCATCAACCAATGTTCACTTTAACTCTTGAAAAGAAAGCTATACCAATGGTTAAGGGTTCCTACATTAAAGATTTTTCTGAACAAAACATTAAAAAATTTGTTGAAAGTCAGCAACAGGCATACAACCAAGCACTTTTCCTCACCAAATAATTAACCATATGTATTAGCCAAGCCCGCCAACCGGCGGGTTTTTTATTGCCCGGAGTTTATATGGCGTGGAAAGACAGGCTTGTTGATGCGTCGTTTCGCGGCGTACCTTTCAAAACCGAAGATGAGTCCATGGGGGTTGGTCGTCGTGTTGAAACCCATGAATACCCCAACCGTGACAAGCCCTACACCGAAGATCTCGGCAAGGTCACAGGGCGGCCCGTATTTTCAGGTTATGTGATCGGGGAGGACTGTTACGACCAGCGCGACAGGTTGATTGAAGCACTGAACACACCGGGGCCGGGAACGCTTGTTCATCCTGCCTACGGTGAAATGTCCGTGTGCGTCGACGGCGAAATCCGTGTAAGCACGACCTATGGCGAAGGCCGCATGGTACGTTTCGATCTGCGTTTCGTTGAGGCGGGAGAGCTTTCTTTCCCCACCTCTGGCGCGGCCACGGCAGACAACCTGACAACCTCATGCTCTGCGCTTGATGACTGCATCAGCGATAACTTCGACGATTTCAGCATTGATGGCGTGGCTGACTTTGTGCAGAACGATGTGATCGGCAATGCGACAGAAATGATGGGTTATGTTTCAGGCGCGATGAAGGTAGTCGATGCCGTGGTATCTGAATCAGCCCGCCTGATGCAGGGTGATATCTCCGTTCTTCTGCCCCCGCCGTCGTCCGGTAAAACGTTCGTTAACCAGTTACAGACAATGTGGCGCGCCGGCAATCGCCTTTATGGCAATACGGGTGACCTGATCACGATGATCAAAACCTTTTCCGGAATCAGCCTGGGCAGCGACCTGCAGCCGCGCGGAGTCTGGAAGACGGACAGCGTCACCACGAAAACCACGAAAGAGCAGAGCAACTATGTGGCCAGCGCTATCCGCACCACTGCGATTAGCGAAGCTGCACATGCTGTCACGACCTTACCCGCGCCACGCCCGAAAGTGACTGGCTCCACACCGCAAGTAAGCCAGTCCACTGGTTTCCCTGTTATCTCGCATCCGGCCCTGAACAATGCCCCGGCAGAAACGACGGCTACCGAGTCTGCCGAAGAGCTGCCGAACTGGGATGAACTGGTTGAAGTTCGCGATGCCCTGAACGAGGCCATTGATAAAGAGCTAGGACGAACGACAGACGACAGACTGTTTCTGGCGCTGCGCCGGGTAAAAGCTGATCTCAACACGGATATTAAAAGCCGTCTGGAACAGGCAGGGCAGACCGTCTTCCGCACGCCGGGAGAGGTTACGCCCGCGCTGGTGCTGGCGGCGACCTGGTACGACAACGCCGCGCGCGAGCGTGACATCGTCAAACGTAATGCCATCGCACATCCCGGCTTTGTGCCTGTGGCCTCACTGAGGGTGTCTGTTCAATGAGCGATATCGTAACCCTGCGCGTAAACGGTCGGGAGTGGGGCGGCTGGACCTCTGTTCGTATCGGGGCCGGCATCGAGCGTCTGGCCCGCGACTTCAATGTGGAGATCACCCGAGAGTGGCCTGGCAGTGATGGTGCAGCCTCTCTCCAGCCCCGGATTAAAAACGGCTCGAAGGTTGAAGTCCTGATTGATGATGACCTGGTGATCACCGGCTGGGTGGAAGCGACGCCAGCCCGCTATGACGCGCGTTCCGTAAGTACGGGTATCAGCGGCCGTAGCCTGACCGCCGACCTTATCGACTGTGTCGCCGAACCCACGCAGTTCAACGGCCAGTCACTGGCGCAGGTTGCCGCAGCACTGGCAAAACCCTTCAGCATTGAGGTGGTGAATGTTGGCGCTCCGTCGGCAGCTATTCCCGGCGTGCAGCCCGATCACGGCGAAACCGTTATTGAGGTGCTGAATAAAATGCTGGGTCAGCAACAGGCGCTGGCCTATGACGATCCGAAAGGACGGCTGGTCATTGGCGGCATCGGCGCCACCCGTGCACATACCGCCCTGGTGCTGGGCCAGAACATCATCTCCTGCGATACCGAAAAGAGCATCCGCGATCGGTTTTCAACCTATCAGGTTTCCGGCCAGCGGGCCGGGAATGATGAAGACTTTGGCGCGGCCACCACAACGGCACTGCGCAGTAAAACAGCCGATGCCTCGATCGGGCGCTACCGTCCGATGGCTATCCAGCAAACGGGCCAGGCGACGGGTGAAAGCTGTATTGCCCGCGCGGAGTTCGAAGCGCGTCAGCGCGCCGCCCGCACCGATGAAACGACCTATGTTGTCTGGGGCTGGCGTCAGGGTGATGGCTCTCTGTGGCAGCCTAACCAGCGCGTGATTGTCTTTGATCCGGTTTGTGGGTTTAACAACCGCGAACTGCTGATCTCTGAAGTGACGTTTACCAAAGACAACAACGGCACGCTGACGGAATTACGGGTTGGCCCGCCTGATGCCTATCTCCCTGAACCTCAGGACCCTGCGAAACGGAAAAAACAAAAAGTAGAGGAGGCTCCGTTCTGATGAACCTTTCACGGCTGGTACTTGGCCTGATTGGCCGCGCGGTGGTGAAGAGCATTAACGCTGCAGGCAAATGTCAGACGGTGGATGTTGCGCTGCTTGGCGGCCAGACAAAATCCGGTATTGAACATCTCGAACCCTATGGCTTTACCTCCCGCGCTAAGGAAGGGGCTGAAGCCGTCGTTCTCTTTCCTGACGGTGACCGTTCACACGGCATAGCGATTGCCGTCTCTGATCGCCGTTACAGGATGAAAGGACTTAAAGGCGGCGAAGTCGCGCTGTATGACGATCAGGGCCAGTCGGTGGTACTCACCCGTGACGGGATTGTGGTGGACGGTGGCGGCAAGCTTATTACCTTCAAAAACGCGCCTAAAGCCCGGTTTGAAATGGATATTGAAGCGACGGGTCAGATTAAAGATTTGTGTGATTCCGGTGGCCTGACGATGGCAGCGATGCGCATTGCCTACAACGGCCATAAACATAAAGAGAACGGAAACATCACCGACGCGCCTGACAAAAAGATGGAGGCATGATGGAACTCTGGCTCACGGTAAATGGCCAACGCGTAAGCACCAGCACGCAGCTCGACCCGCTCACCCGGTCGGTTGTTATTTCCCTCTTCACACACCGGCGCGCCGATCCTGACGATAACGCCGATGTGCCCATGGGATGGTGGGGCGACACCTGGCCGGTGGTTGCAAATGACCGCTACGGCTCGAAGCTATGGCTGCTGCAGCGCAGCAAGTTAACCAACGACCTGGTGAACCGGGTGCGGACATACCTTCGCGACGCGCTTCAGTGGATGCTGACGGATGGTGTGGTAACGCGAATTGATATCGATGTGAAACGCACCGGTATCAACGAACTCGGGAACAGCATCGTACTGTGGCGCGGTAACAGTCCGCTCACGCTCTCTTTCGAAAATTTCTGGAGTGCAATTACCAATGGCGGACAGTGAATTCCAGCGGCCCACGTTGGCCGAAAACATTAACATGATCCGCACAGACCTCTTCTCCAGGCTGGATATCAGCGACACGCTGCGACGGATGGATGAGGATGTGAGGGCGAAGGTCTACGCCGCGGCGCTGCACACGGTGTACGGCTATATCGATTATCTGGCCATGAACATGCTGCCGGATCTCTGCGATGAGTCCTGGCTGGCACGTCATGCGGCCATGAAGCGCTGTCCGCGCAAAGCGGCTACCAGCGCAGCCGGATACATTCGCTGGGACGGTGTGAACAACAACCTGAAAGTAACGGCAGGGGCGGTCATTCAGCGTGATGATCTGCTGACCTATACCGTACTCGCCGACGCAGTGAGTTCCAGGGGCGTTCTTCGCGCGCCAGTTTCCTGTAATACACCTGGTGCGACTGGTAACACGGACGACGCGCAGGCGCTTTATCTTGTCACCCCTGTCAATGGCCTGCCGTCTGCCGGACTCGCCGACAGCGTTATCGGCGGCTTTGATATTGAGGATCTTGAAGTATGGCGGGCGAGGGTGCTGGAGCGATACTACTGGACCCCGCAGGGCGGTGCCGACCCGGATTACGTTATCTGGGCGAAAGAGGTTCCTGGCATCACGCGCGCCTGGACGTACCGGCACTGGATGGGTACCGGGACAGTGGGAGTGATGGTGGCTAGCAGTGACCCGATTAACCCGATACCCGATCAAGTGACAGTGGATGCCGCCAAGGCACACATTGAGCCTCTGGCCCCCGTGGCCGGTGCGAACCTTTATGTCTTTGCGGCCACGGAAAAGAAAGTCGATTTTCACATCCGGCTTACTCCTGATACACCTGCAATTCGCGCAGCTGTAACCGCTGAGTTGCGATCGTTTTTATTCCGTGATGGTTACCCGGAAGGCACGTTAGTTCTTTCGCGTATCAATGAGGCTATTTCCGTGGCTACCGGGGAATACAGCCACGTGCTGGTGGCTCCGGCGGCAGACACCCCGATTGCCAAAAATGAACTTGCCACACTGGGGACGCTTTCATGGACGTGACGGATGACGACTACATTTCGCTTCTTTCGGCACTGTTGCCACCCGGCCCCGCCTGGTCAACTGATGATGTTGCAATCCGTGGCGTAGCGCCCTCACTCAGACGCGTGCATGAGCGCGCTGACGAGCTGATGCTGGAGCTAGATCCTCGTACAACCTCTGAGTTGATAGATCGCTGGGAGAAGTGTTGCGGGCTGCCGGATGAATGTATCCCCACCGGAACGCAAACTCTTCGCCAGCGACAGAAACGATTAGATGCAAAGGTGAATCTCATTGGCGGCATTAACGAGGCGTTCTATCTCTCTCAACTGGCAGCACTGGGGAAACCCGGCGCGACAATCACGCGTTATGACAAAGGTCCGTTTAAATGCACATCGGCCTGTACCGATGCGGTGTTCTCACCGGAGTGGCGTTATTACTGGCAGGTCAACATGCCAGCCTCGACGGACGCAACCTGGATGACATGTACCGACGACTGCGAAACACCGATTCGATACTGGGGCGATACCGTCGCTGAGTGTGTCATCAACAAACTTTGTCCTTCTCACACCTACGTTATTTTCAAATATCCGTAAACGGAGATTCTATGCACCGTATTGATACTCCCTCCGCGCAAAAGGATAAGTTCGGCGCGGGCAAAAATGGCTTTACCCGGGGTAACCCACAGACAGGAACTCCTGCGACCGATCTTGATGATGACTACTTTGACATGCTGCAGGAAGAGCTTGCCAGCGTAGTCGAGGCGGCAGGCATTACTCTCGATAAAACCAAACATGACCAGCTATTACAGGCCTTGCCCTTAATTGCGGGGTTTGGTTTCAGGAGCCGCATCATCTTTAATGTCGCGGGTGTAACAAACTGGAATGTTCCGGACATTCTCAAATCGGGCAAACGCAAAGCGCTGGTGAAAGTCATCGGAGCCGGTGCCAGCGGCGGACGCCTTGACGTCGGCGGCGGCGGCGGCGGTGGCGCGGGCGGGATTGCCGAGAAATTACTGGATCTCACTGACGTAGACACTGTGACAATTACGGTCGGCAAAGGTGGAGAGTTGGCAATGGGCGCACCGCAATCCCCCGGCGTGGGCGGTGGTTCATCATCATTTGGTTCATATCTTTCCGCCACCGGAGGTGGTCGCGGGGCTACGCCAAGCGGTGGCGCGTCGGGGGTAGGTTCCGGAGGTGATGACAACAGTGGTATTGGCCCAGGAACGGCTGGAAGCAGTAGCGGCTCTGGATATGTGGGCGGTACAGGAGGAGGCGCGGGTGGTGCAGGTCCGTATCACTTAACGCTGACGGATGGTAACGATGCCGTAGGGCCAGGCGGCGGTGGTTCTGGCTGTGCAAAATCTACAGCAAGTGCCTCAGCCAAACCCGGCAAAGGCGGGGACGGCCTGATAATGATTATGTGGTAACAGGAGAAGATTTTATGTGGGCTCGTATTGATATTGATCCAGAAAACAGGGAATTGGAAAGCGTAGCGGAGCTAACGGACATTGATCCCGATGGGCGATTTCATCCCTCTTTAGTGTGGATTGAATGCCTAGCCGGCACGCAGCAGGGTTATATCTATGATGGTTCGGGTTTCATTCCACCCATTCCTGTTTAAAGCATTGCGGACATTTAACGCTTGATCTATTCACCTTGAATTAATACTGTATATAAATACAGTTGAATGGAGTGAAGTTCATGCCCCGCAAATTAGACCTTCGCGCCGCATTCGTTGCGGCAGTTCACAAAAATCCGAAAGGGTACCAGTGCCTGCATACCTCAGATTTTATCCGGGAGTTGCGCGCCAGGAACTGGCATTTCACTGAGCAGGATGCCAACGACTGGATAGAACGGTACCAGGCTGGGTTCGTTGATAAAACACCGAATGAAAGCCCGAACCGTTTCTGGATCATGCGCAACATGGGGTATGTACGATAATGGGTTTCGTATCGCCGGCAGGCGACTATGTTGAGCGCAGGTTAAACCCTGAGGACATGCTTACAACCGATCAGAGCCGTATCCTTGAAACCTCTACAGGGTATGCTGTGATTGAACCTGTATCCAGGCTGAAGCAGGGCATGGTGCTTATTCTACGCTGTGACGGGCATACGCAATTTGCGAAGCTGCAGGGGGGGTCACTGATAACTGAAGATGGTGAAGCGATAGAAGGAGAGGCGGCAGAGCAGGTTGAAGTGTTAGGAAGGGTGACGTTCTTCATCAATCGAGCATCGGATGATGACACACCGGTTTAAACTGGAACGATCAATTCAGGTCCCTGATTCTTTACATTGCCAACGGCACGTGTCACAGCGTGCCAGATAAACCGATCTGCAGGTACCGCGCCATCAGACGCAATACTTTCGGCCTCTTTTCCTCCAACATCTTGCCGCATCCACTCACGAGCCGCTTCTGGTGACAAAACAACTGGACGACGGTCATGAACGTCAACCAACCCCTTATCAGCCGCTGATGTCACAATCAGAAAGCCCTCAGCCTCATCACCCCTATCAAATGGTGTACTACCAATAGCAGCCATGTAAATTGGTTGCCCGTCTTCCCGATGAATAAAGTAGGGGGTTTTAACTGATCCCTCTTTCTTCCATTCGAACCATCCATCAGCAAAGCAGATCGCTCTCCCATGTTGCCATAATGGTTTGAACATTCTGCTGGTGGCCGCTGTTTCAACTCTTGCGTTAATGAGCGGTGGTTTGTCCCACCATCCTGGTGCGTATCCCCACAGTACAGGATCAAGATGTAGCTGTTCGTCTCTCTCACTCAACAGTAAGACTTTCGTGCCTGGCGAGACGTTGAAACGACCAATAGGTTCAGGATCATAGGCAATATTACGTTCTGCATCCTCAGATAGGAGAGCAAGGTAATCCTCACGTGTCATTGATTGTGCAAAACGTCCACACATAGATACCTCCAGGCAGATGTCATGCTGAAATTATAGGCAGGGAATTAACAATATTCGCAGCAGTTAGTTTGACTAAAATGATGATGAAAGTGGTTATCAAAACTTAAAAGTTTTTAGGCTAAATCAACGAGTTAGTTTGTAGTCATAAATGAGTGATGTGAATGTTATTTCTGAAAATATAAACTGTATATCAATGAGTTAAGTTCAATACAAAGAAATACTGCTCCGTCATATGGAGTGGTTCGAAGCCGCTGACCTTATCGTTAAAGGTATGGAAGGCGCGATCAACAACAAGACCGTGACCTATGACTTCGAACGTCTGATGGAAGGCGCTAAACTGCTGAAATGTTCAGAGTTTGGTGACGCGATCATCGAAAACATGTAATCCAGTCACTGGGTTATACAAGAACGGGAGCCGAAGGGCTCCCGTTTTTTTATGCTTGATAAACTTTTCCCTTATACCGGGCGGCTCGAGGTTGCCACGCATAGTGTGATAACGGCTGAGTTATATATCAAGGCGAGTGGTATTGAGGGCTGTAATAGTATTTGCTGCTGCGCTTATGATTATCCAAATTATTATTCGGAATAATCGGAAAGGAGATTTTGCATTAATAAATGGCGCGTCAAAACGGCCTCTTTAAACCTTATGCTCTCTGCGGTACAGGGGTGAAGAAGAGTGTAAACAGCCCGGTAAACACCGGGCCTGCTCAGTTAAAACCAGTTGAATTTGGCGGACAGCAGACATAACAGCGCGCCTGCTGAAACAACATTTATAAAAATGATGAATCGACTAGATACGTTCATATTATCAATTTATGTATAGGATATTGGGTAATGACTCCAACTTATTGATAGTGTTTTATGTTCAGATAATGCCCGATGACTTTGTCATGCAGCTCCACCGATTTTGAGAACGACAGCGACTTCCGTCCCAGCCGTGCCAGGTGCTGCCTCAGATTCAGGTTATGCCGCTCAATTCGCTGCGTATATCGCTTGCTGATTACGTGCAGCTTTCCCTTCAGGCGGGATTCATACAGCGGCCAGCCATCCGTCATCCATATCACCACGTCAAAGGGTGACAGCAGGCTCATAAGACGCCCCAGCGTCGCCATAGTGCGTTCACCGAATACGTGCGCAACAACCGTCTTCCGGAGCCTGTCATACGCGTAAAACAGCCAGCGCTGGAGCGATTTAGCCCCGACATAGCCCCACTGTTCGTCCATTTCCGCGCAGACGATGACGTCACTGCCCGGCTGTATGCGCGAGGTTACCGACTGCGGCCTGAGTTTTTTAAGTGACGTAAAATCGTGTTGAGGCCAACGCCCATAATGCGGGCGGTTGCCCGGCATCCAACGCCATTCATGGCCATATCAATGATTTTCTGGTGCGTACCGGGTTGAGAAGCGGTGTAAGTGAACTGCAGTTGCCATGTTTTACGGCAGTGAGAGCAGAGATAGCGCTGATGTCCGGCGGTGCTTTTGCCGTTACGCACCACCCCGTCAGTAGCTGAACAGGAGGGACAGCTGATAGAAACAGAAGCCACTGGAGCACCTCAAAAACACCATCATACACTAAATCAGTAAGTTGGCAGCATCACCGGATATTGAACCAGTGCGAATAATCGTAATAGCAAATGCTAAAACGATCAATGCGGATATAGATAAAAAAAAGCCCACACGAGGTGGGCAAGAAATACTGGAAGCAATGTGAGCAATGTCGTACTGAATACCTGAGTGTTTCGCTCAACTATTCAGTATTGAGAAAGATAATCTTTCTCATTGGAACATGCAACCCCTTCTTTTGTGCGGATTGCCTCTTTTTCAGATGGCGTTAAATCGTGCACGTGATGCTTATCACAATTTGCAAATCTGAATCCTGTGCTATCCTTTGTGTGTACTTGATTTAACGACAAAAACCATACAGAGAGGAACGATATGGGAATTTTATCCTGGATTATCTTTGGGCTTATCGCGGGTATTCTGGCGAAGTGGATCATGCCGGGCAAAGACGGCGGCGGCTTCATTGTCACCATCATCCTGGGGATTATTGGTGCCGTGGTCGGCGGTTGGATCAGTACACTTTTCGGGTTCGGCAAAGTGGATGGGTTTAACTTCGGTAGCTTTGTAGTCGCGGTGATCGGTGCGCTGGTCGTGCTGTTTGTTTACCGTAAAATCAAGAGCTAACAGATAAAAAGACCGCCTTCTGGCGGTCTTTTTATTGTCATCACCACCAGCCCAGTTGGCTTCCGGCTACGGCAACAACGGCGACAATCAGCATAATAATGGTCGTTTTTCTCATTTATCCTCCCGGTGCCGCGTAACCGCCGACAAAAAACCACGTTAAAAATACTACCGCCGTTATAAAGATAACGACCGGAAACAAAATACCGATCCGCATGTTTTTATCCATCCTGATAATCAAAGCCCGTTGAGTGTACGGGGTTAATCCACATTGAGGAAAGCGGTTTTACGTCGGGATTTTTTATCCACGTACATCGCCGCATCGGCCGAGCGCAGGGCGCTGTCGGCATCAGTCGAAAGCGGATCCACTTCGATTACCCCAAGGCTGGCCCCTGGATAGACAATATGCACATTCCCTAGCCAATACTCTCCGGCAATACGCGCATTGATTTGTGTCTTCAATAGTGAGAGCGATTGCTCTTCCTGCGTTCCCTCATTCCGGGACAGGCAAGCAACCATAAACTCGTCTCCGCCCAGTCTGCCGACGATATCATCATCACGACGGCCGTCGTTAAGCCGCTTCCCCACTTCAACCAGGAACTTGTCACCCGCTTCATGGCCAAAGCGGTCATTAATCAGTTTGAAATCGTCCAGATCGATATAAGCGATAATGGCGTTCTGCTTTACGTGTCGCGCCAGGGAGAAAAGGGTAGAGAGGTCTTCAAAAATCGCGCGTCGATTTGGCAGGCCCGTCAGCGCATCGGTATAGGAGTAGGCAATCAACGCCGCGTTGGCTTCCCGCAGTTGAGTGACCAGCGACTCTTTTTCAATGGACTGGGCAATCAGCCCGGCAAACAACTTCAGCACATGTTCGGCGCGCTCGCTCAATCTCTTTTTATGCGTGCTGGTCGCGCACAGGGTGCCGTAGAGAGACCCATCCGCAAGATGAATGGGGATGCTCATATAGGTGGTGATCCCCAGCGCTCTGGCTGCATCGCAATCGGGAAACTGCTCCCCAACGTGATCGCTAAAAAAGGTACTGGAGTCGATCGCCCGCTTACACAGGGTATCGCCCCAGGGAACGCTCAACCCTTCCGGGATCTGCATCTGCTGGCTATTACGGGCATAAAGAATATGCTGCAAACGGGCGCTGATATCGATTTTAGTGAGATAGGTAGACTCCATCTCGGTAACAATCTCGAGCATTTCAAGAAGCTGGCGCACCAGACTCTCAAGAGATTGTTCGGTGGCAAGCGTTTCAGAAACACGGGCAAGAATAAGATCCGACATGCGATGCTCGACTCCCATACAGAGACCTCTGTATCTGTATGTTTTGCTGAAAAAATGGGCTTCGGCGCATAGTAAAACATGAATGTGAATAATTTGATATATCCAGGAATCGTCCGTTATGTTTCGGCGAGAGAATAAAAAAAGCCCCGGTAGTTAACCGGGGCAAAATAGATCTTGATTACGGAATGATGTTCTCTGGTCAAGGTGAGAACGGGGCCACTATAACCCCCAAAGATGCAGTATTAATGAAGAAATCATGGAGAAGGTGATTGCGATAATAGGCGGGATTAAGAATAATCTTAGCCCTCAGAATTCAACCTGCAATGAGTGAAGCATGTTTCAGTTAAAGCCGGGCAACCTGGCGTTAGTCATTGGCGCCCGTACGACTGCCGGCCGTCGCAATATTGGTAAATCCGTTGAGCTGTTTGGTCTTTGCCAGCCTGGACAGCGTTTTTTGAACCCGGTGAATGGCGTAATAACCGAAATGCCAGATACCGCCGAACGCGCGCTCTGGCTGGTGACCGGCGATGTCTTTGCCTGTGATAATCAGCACGGTTTTGCCTTTGTGCGCCCGGAACATCTGCTGCCGCTCAATCCGCAACAACTACCAGAAACCTTGCTCACAGCACTGCACGACTAAATTACAGACGGCGGAGCCATGCGGCCAACACCTGGGCGTGGTTCTGCTCGCGATCTTTCGCACCATAGAGCAGCGTGACCCTTTGTTTATCTGCTAGCCTGGCGATGCGTTTTCCTTCCTCGACGTTTTCTTCCAGCTCTTGCTGATACGCCTTACTGAAGTTGGCAAAGTCGATGGTTTCGCTATGGAAGGCTTTGCGCAGCTCGCCTGAAGGCGCCAGGACCTTGCACCATTCATCGCAGGCCAGGTCCGTTTTCTTCACTCCTCGTGGCCAGAGACGGTCAACCAGAATGCGGTACCCATCCTCTTTACTGGCGTCGTCATAGAGACGTTTGCACTGAATCATGATCCTTATCTCCTTATTTTGCCACCTAATTTAAGGTGTTGTGATAATTGCAAAAGATCGGTAGTCTGAGATTCCTTATGTTATCCGGAATTTTTCTGGCATAAGGAATACCTGATGGAACACACTCCGCAAAAAGATACCCTCCGCATTGCCCTGGTCGGGGATTATAACCCTGACGTTCTGGCGCACCAGGCGATACCGCTCGCCATTGATGATGCCGCCGCTGTACTGGATATTACCGCTGATTACGACTGGATAGCGACCATCGAGCTTAGTAGTCCGGAGGATCTGGTCGGTTATGACGCACTCTGGCTGGTTCCGGCAAGTCCTTATAAAAACGTGCAAGCGGCGTTCATTGCCGCCCGCTATGCCCGCGAAAACAGCCTCCCGTTCCTCGGTACCTGTGGCGGCTTCCAGCATGCGCTGATTGAATATGCGCGTAACGTGCTGGGCTGGCATGACGCTGCCCATGCCGAAACGGACCGTGACGGGCGCATGGTGATCGCTCCGCTCACCTGTTCTCTGGTGGAGGTCACGAACACCATCGAGTTGCGCGCCAATACCCTGATTGCGAAAGCGTATGGTCGGGAAGAGATTGTCGAGGGGTATCACTGCAACTACGGTGTGTCTGAAGCCTTCGCGGCAGAGCTGGAAAAGGGCGACCTGCGGGTGACCGGCTGGGATGAACAGGGTGATATTCGCGCCGTTGAGTTAGTGACGCATCCGTTTTTTGTCGCCACGCTGTTCCAGCATGAGCGTGCGGCGCTGGATGGGCGTCCTGCGCCGCTGGTGCAGGCACTGCTGCGTGCGGCGCAGGGCTAAAGGCCTGTTAACGCGGCGCGATCTCCCGGTCGCGCCCGGCCAGTATGCCGCAACCGGCCATCACGATTGAGGCCAGCGCACAGGCAAGCAGCGGGATATGCCAGTCGCCGCTGGTATCATGAATTTTCCCCATCAGCGGTGGGCCGCAGGCGGCCAGCAAATAGCCCACCGACTGCGCCATCCCCGAAAGCGCCGCAGCCTGATGCGCGGAACTGGCACGCAGGCCAATAAAGGTCAGGCCGAGAATCATCGTCGCCCCTGAACCGAAGCCGAATATCAGCGTCCAGACCACCGCCTGCGAGGGCATAAACCAAAAGCCGGCGGCACTGACCGCACACATTAACGCTACCACTCCGGCCAGCGCGCGCTGATCTTTCAGACGGTGAAGGATCAGCGGAACGGCCAGCCCCGGGGCGGCAGTGGCCAGCTGCAGCAGGCCGTGCATGGAGCCGGCTTCGGTTTCGCTGTAGCCGTGACTTTGTAAAATAGCGGGTAACCAGCCGATAATGACGTAATAGATCAGCGAGTTAATGCCGAGGAACAGCGTCACTTGCCAGGCCAACGGTGAGCGCCAGATCCCCCGGTTATGCAGCGCCCGGGCACCACTGAGCTGGCTGGCCGGTTGCTGTCGCCATTGTGGGAGCCACAGCAGCAACGCCAGCAGCGGGAAGACCATCAGCATCAATAAGGCGCCGTGCCAGCCCGCACCGCCCAATGCCACCGGCACCACCAGCGCTGAGCCCAGCGCCGCCGCCGCGCCCATGGTCAGGGAGTAGGCCCCGGTTAACTTCGCCACCTGGCCTGGAAAGTCACGTTTAATCAGTCCTGGCAGTAACACATTGCCCAGTGCAATACCGCAGCCGATCACGGCGGTGCCGATAAACAGCAGCGATGCCGTGGGCAGGGAACGCAGCGCAATACCGCCGATAATTAGCAGCAACGCCACAAACAGGCTGCGCTCCATCCCAATGCGCCGGGCAAGGCCTGCCGCTAACGGCGATATCAGCGCGAAAGCCAGCAACGGCAGGGTGGTCAGTAATCCAGTCTGAGCGGTACTCAGGGCGTAGTCGAGACGAATCGCATCCAGTAGCGGTGCGGCGCCGGTAAATGTCACTCGCAGCGTGGTGGCGATTAACAAAATCCCGGCAATCAGCAGGGCGCGCTGTTTCCCGGTGGCAGAGAGTGCAGTGGTCATTGTTTTCCCTGGTCTGAAATGAAGGCCACACGATACCCGTTTTCGTTGCTGATGGAATCAAGCTAAAATGACAGATTATCGCTAAATTCGGACAAGATGATGTCTGGTCTCGGTTTAAATGGTTATGACCCGGATAGCCAGCACGCTGCGGCAGTGGCTTTCCATATACGCGTGGTGGAAGAGGAGCAGCACATTCCGCTGCATCAGCACCGCAAGGGACAGTTGATCCTGGCGCTACGCGGCGCCATCACCACGGAGGTGGAAAATGCCATGCTGATGGTGCCGCCCCAGTATGCGGTGTGGATCCCGGGGCAGCTTCCCCACAGTAATAAAGCCACCCCCGGCGCGCGGCTCTGCTTCTTATTTATTGAACCCGGAGCTATCGCGCTACCCGATCGCTGCTGCACATTAAAAATCTCGCCGCTGGTACGAGAGGTGATCCTCGCAATGGCAGAACGTCAAAACATCGCCTGCCAGCGACTGGTGGAGGTGCTGGGCGATGAACTGCCGAGCCAGCCGCAGGAACAGTTACAGTTGCCGGTATCACCGCATCCTAAAATCCGTCAGATGAGTGAAATGATGATCGCCCAGCCCGCCGCGTGGCAAACCCTGCATCAGTGGGCGCGCCATTTTGCGATGAGTGAGCGTAACCTGGCGCGGCTGGTGGTTAACGAAACCGGGCTGAGTTTTCGCCGCTGGCGCCATCAGCTACAACTGATTGTCGCGCTGCAGGCATTAATATCCGGGCAGACGGTGCAGCAGGTCGCGCAAATGCTGGGCTACGACTCTACCACCGCCTTTATTACTATGTTCAAGAAGGGGCTTGGGCAGACCCCCGCGCGCTACATTGCCAGCCTGGCTACGTCTTACCGATAAACAGCGAGACCAGACCGGCAGCGATAAGCGGGCCAACAGGAACGCCGCGAAACAGCGCGACCCCCAGTACGGTACCCACCAGCAGGCCGGCAACCAGCGTCGGCTGAGAGCTCATTAAGGTTACGCCCCGTCCGCCCAGCCAGGAGACAAAGACGCCCACGGCAATGGCGATCAATGATTTCCAGTTCATAAAGGCGTGGATAAGCGTTGAGGCAGGTAGCGTACCGCTGGCGATGGGCGCCATCACCCCAATGGTGAGAATAATAATGCCGATGGTCAGGCCCTGTTTTTCAATCCAGGGGAAAAAGCCGCTGAGTGGCGTAACGCGCACAATAATTAACACCAGAATGGAGATGGCAACCGTGGTGTTATGGCTGACAAAGCCCAGTGCAGCCAGCCCGAGCAGGATAAGCAGGGTAGGGTCAAACATGAAGAGATCCTTGCCAAAAATAGTAAGCCTGCTTACTTTACCCGCAAGCGGGTGAGTAAACAGGCTTTTCTAAAAAATTCCACTATTTTTGGGCGGTTGCCTGAAGGTTACGCCACTAACAGCGATACCAGCGGGCTTCCTTCGCGCACAAAGACAGGAATGGTCTCCAGTGCGGCCTCAACACGGATACGTTCACCGCCCTGGTAGCGCTCACCGTTCAGCGCGATCCACTGCTGGCCCGCAGGCAACCAAACTTCGCGCTGGCGTTGTCCGGCGTGCATCACCGGCGCGACCAGCAGGTCCTCGCCAAACAGATATTGATCTTCATTTTCCCAGCTCTGGGGCTGCTGCGGATAGTGCCAGAAGAGCGGGCGCATTAGCGGATCGCCGTGCTGATGGGCATTGTCATACAGCTCATCAATATAAGGTCGCAATTTCTCGCGTACCGTCAGCCAGTGCTGCATGATGCTGAAGTTCGCTTCGCCATAACTCCACAGTTCGTTCGGGGAGCCGCTGTTGCACTGAGGAATGCCGTCGCGATAGCGCTCTGGCGGCTGGATTTGTGGCTCACGATATCCGTGCATCCGCAGAACCGGGCAGAAGACCGCCCACTGGAACCAGCGGATCAGCAGTTCATGAAACGCCGGATCGTTAACGTTGCCGCCCTGGAAGCCGCCGATATCGGTCGTCCACCATGGGATACCCGCCAGACCCATATTGAGCCCTGCGGCTAGCTGATTGCGGAAGGCGTGGAATGATGAGTGCACATCGCCTGACCAGGCCAGCACGCCATAGCGCTGGCTGCCTGCCCATGAACAGCGCACCAGGTTAACAATATCCTTTTCGCCGTTGGCCTTCAGCCCATCGTAGAACCCTTGCGCGAAGTCGCGTGGATAGCGGTTACCCACTTCCAGCACAGGGCCTGCGTGGTAACGATAGTTATCAAAGTCGTAAGCACGATACTCAGGCTCGGCCTCATCCAGCCAGTACAATTTGATACCCAGATCATAATAATTCTGTTTTACCGTATCCCAGACGAAGGCGCGCGCCTGGGGATGCGTCGCGTCAAAGAAGGTCGTGTTACCCATAAAGTCGAGATTTACCTGCACCCCGCGTTCGCTGGACACCAGCCAGCCTTTGGCTTTCATGTGGGGATAGAGCGGGCTACGTGCTTCAACCGTTGGCCAGACGGAGACCATCAGCTCAATGCCCAGGCCGTTAAGCTCTTCAACCATCGCTTTCGGATCGGGCCAGTCGATCGGATCAAAACACCAGGTCCCCTGATTCGGCCAGTGGAAGAAATCGATCACCATCACCGACAGCGGTAGGTTGCGGCGACGGTACTCACGGGCTACGTCCAGCACCTCCTGCTGGGTGCGATAGCGCAGTTTGCACTGCCATAATCCGCTGATAAATGCCGGGGCCGGCGGAGGTGTCCCCGTGGCCTTGACATACTGGCGGGTAATGGCCTGGATGGAGTCCGCGGCGGTGATCCAGTAGTCCATCTCGCCGGTCACGCGGGCGCGCCATTCGGTCTGGTTTTTGGCGAAACTGACCTCGCCAATGGCCGGGTTGTTCCAGAGCACGCCATAACCGAGGCTCGACTGCATAAAGGGAACGCTGGCCTGGGAGTTGCGCTGTGCCAGCTCAAGGGTGCAGCCTTTCAAATCCAGCCACGGCTGTTGGTACTGACCCATACCGTAAATCCGCTCATCAGGGCGCGACTCAAAACGGACGGCGAGCTGATATTTCCCGCCCGCAAGCGGTTTGAATTCACGGCCATCAAGCTTCAGCGCACTGACGTACTTATCCTGACTCTTTTCACTTGCCCCAATGCCTACCGTGGAGCGCTGACGCCACATCTCCTCCAGCAGCAACTCTCCGCGCTGGTTATAAAACGCCAGTTGCCCCTTCAGGTTGAGCACTGCGGTAATATTGCCATTACGCAGGGTCAGGATCTCGGGCTGGACGTCAATGTCAGCCGTAGACGGTGTCGCCGGCAGTAAGGCATGATTTTCATCATTGAACGCCGGTGAACAGGTCGCTCTCACGCGCAGGCTGTGCTCTCCCCAGGGCTCTATACGTAAGATCTGACGCTCAAAACGCCACTCAATACTGTTGGTGTGTCGAATAAGTTCACTCATGAATGCTGCGTCCTTTTAAGAAAAAGTCTGTTTGGCGAGTTGGATGGATTTCATGGTGCTGTCGTCGAGTTTGTACCAGCGCAGAGTCGCGAAGGCGGCCAGCGAAAGGATGCCCGGCACCACGGTAAAGAGGGCGATGATGCAGTACATGGCGGTAGAGGTCTGTTCCGGCGCATTCGCCACATAGCCGCTAAAGCCCAGCGTCCAGCCAACAATGGCGCCGCTGATGGCCATACCGAGTTTGAGCACCGCCAGGAAGGTCGAGAAGATAACCCCATCCATGCGTTTGCCCTGTTTCCATTCGCCGTAGTCGGCGACGTCGGCCATCATGACCCACATTAGCGTGGTGGTGGCCTGGTAGAGGGTAGAGATGATGAATGTCATTGGCACCAGCACCAGCACGGATTTTGGCGCGAAGAACAGGGCGATGCTCAGTACCCCGGCCAGCACCGCACAATAGCCGAACATTTGCACTTTGCTGTAGTCACGCGTCAGGCGTTTTGCCAGTGCGCTACCGGCGGCTTTACCCAGAATATGCGCCCCCAGCATCCACATAAAATAGCTGGCGCTGCCGAGATAATAGGTGACGAAATACATCATGGCGCCGAGGCGAATTACGCCGAAGCCGATGTTAGTCAGTACCAGAACGGCCACAACGCGCCACTGATCGTTGCGTAACAAATCGCGTAATTCAGAGAGGTAATTATTATGGGTCGCGGGGGCATTAATCCTCTCCCGGGTATTGGCGAAGCAGATCCAGAACATGATGACCGCCACCGTCGCCATTATTCCCATGGCCCAGCGATAACCGACTAATTTGTCATCTCCGCCAATAAACTCGGCCAATGGCATCATAAAGAAAGTGGATAATGCGCCGCCCAGGGTGGCAAGGAAGAAGCGATAAGATTGCAGAGAAATACGCGCTTCGTTATCTGGCGTAATGACCGCCCCCATAGAGCAGTATGGAATATTAATGGCGGTGTACATCAGCATCATCAGGGTATAGCTGACGGTGGCGAAAATCATTTTACCATGAAGATCGAGCGATTCCGGTACCGCATAGGTCAGCAGGCAGCTGGCACCAAATGGCAGGGCCAGCCACAACATCCATGGTCGGAACTTACCCCAGCGGGTACGGGTGCGGTCAGCAATATATCCCATGGCCGGGTCAATGATGGCATCGGCGGTACGCGCCAGTAAAAACATGGTGCCAACAAAGGCAGCAGGCAGCCCGACCACATCGGTATAATAGAAGGTCAGAAAAATAATGACGTTATCCAGCCCTATATGGCTGGCCATATCGCCCAGCCCGTAGCTGATTTTTTCTTTACGGGTAATTTTTTCGGTCATTGCATTCCCCTGCCGGTAGGCGGTGTATTTGTTATGATGTTCTGCAGCTTATGTTTTATCAGTAACGAATGTTTAACAATTACGAGATCTGGCATCGTAGTTACGGAAACTTATTTTCGTGATACCGGTAACAAATCACTCTGTAAGGGTTAGCGTTTATTTGAATTAAATGGTTTGAGAGGCTAGAGCTGTCTGAATCGTTTCAGTATGAAGATATTTATTTCTTACTAAAAATGTCATTGAAGTGTCATTTCTCCGGGGTAAAAACGAATAAAACACGACGGGAGAATGATGATGAACGATCCTGCTTTTGGCGATGTAATCTATATTTCCGGCACCTTTTTCACCATTGTTTTTATTCTGGTCGCCTCGGTACTTTGGCTCGAAAAGCACGCGTAAATCCGTGACTCCGGGTCGTTAGATCCCCTTTTTCAACCCTTTTTTCACGCCGTTATTCTCCTCGTTTTTTATTGTTGCGCCCCGTTCCCCGCGGCACACTTTTTCATTCAGATCCCTGTGCCTGCCCATCTCTCCCACTCTCTGAACAAGGGATTTGTCTTCACGGCAGGACAGCAACACTCTTTTAAGTTTGGGTTCAGGAATGAATAAAGAATGCTTTGTCCTTCATCCGCTGGCGCTTGCGCTACTGGGCGCATTGTCATTTACTTCTCAGGCGGCTGAACGAACTACGGCCCCGCAGGTAAACGATGGCGATGTCATCACCGTAACCGCGCCCGTGCTCTCCCCGCTGGAAGTGGTGACCTCGCCAAAAACGCCACGCCAGCCGGTGCCGGCCAGCGACGGTTCTGATTACCTCAAAACCATTCCCGGGTTTAGCCAGATCCGTAACGGAGGGAGCAACGGCGACCCGGTATTCCGCGGCATGTTTGGCTCACGCCTGCGCCTGTTGACCAATGACAGCGAGATGTTAGGTGCCTGTCCTTCGCGTATGGATGCGCCAAGCTCCTATATTTCGCCAGAAAGTTATGACCTGCTGACGGTGATCAAAGGGCCCGAAACCGTACTCTGGGGGCCGGGTAACTCTGCCGGAACGGTACGATTCGAACGTGAACCTCCGCGTTTCGATAAGGCCGGCATAAAGGGGGACGCCAGTTTGCTGGCCGCCTCTAACGATCGCGTTGATGAAAATGCCGACGTCAGCTTTGGCAACGATAAGGGCTACGTGCGCCTGACGGGGAATAATTCGAAAGCGGGGGATTACAAAGATGGCAATGGCGATCGCGTCGCCTCGAAGTGGGATAAATGGAACACCGATTTGGCCATCGGCTGGACGCCGGATGCGGACACGTTGCTGGAGTTGACCGCCGGGCAGGGCGATGGCGATGCCAGCTATGCCGGGCGTGGCATGGACGGCTCGCAATTCAAACGTGAAAGCCTGGGGCTGCGCTTCAAAAAAGAGAATATCGGCGAGGTCTTCGATTCGCTGGATATGAGCGCGTATTACAACTATGCCAACCACATTATGGATAACTACTCCATGCGTTCGCCGGGAGCGCCCGCTTCAGGCACCATGCCGATGGGATCGATGGATATGTCGATGCCAAGGGAAAAACAGGTCGATCGGAGGACGGTAGGGGGCAGGGTGATGGGAACCTGGCTGTGGTCTGATTATGAGCTGAAAAGCGGTCTCGATACGCAACTGAATACCCATCGCAGCAACGAAGATGATGAGGACGAAGGCTGGCAGGAAGATGCTCGCTTTCATGACTATGGTGCCTTTAGCGAACTGACGTGGAGTGCGACCGACCTCAGCAAAGTGATTGGCGGTGCGCGTCTGGATAAGGTGGAAGTGGATAACTTTACTGGCGTTGGTAGCAGCAGTCGGCAAGACACGCTTCCGGCCGGCTTCTTACGGGTTGAGCATAATCTCGGATCTCAGCCAGCGATGGTCTACGCCGGACTGGGATACACCGAGCGTTTCCCGGATTACTGGGAACTCTTTTCACCCACCTATGGACCGGATGGCACCACGGATGTCTTTGATAATCTGAAACCGGAAAAAACCACCCAGCTTGATGTTGGGGCACAATACAAAGGGAAAAAAACGACCGGCTGGATCTCCGCCTATATCGGACGGATTAACGACTATATCCTCTTTCTGTACGATTCCGATGATAGCCACGTCAGCCAGGCAGATAACGTTGATGCCACCATTATGGGGGGCGAGATGGGTGCCTCTTATCAGCTAAGCGAACGGTGGAAAACAGATGCCACCCTGAACTACGCCTGGGGGGAAAATACGGACGAACATCAGCCGCTGCCACAAATGCCGCCGCTGGAAGCTCGCCTTGGCCTGACGTGGGAGAAAGGCGACTGGAGCTCTACAGGGCTGTTGCGTATGGTCAGCCCGCAGCACCGGGTGGCGTTGAACGAGGGGAACGTGGTAGGCAAAGACTTTGATCAGAGTGCCGGGTTTGCCATTGTTTCCGCCAACGCTGCGTACAAGGTCAATAAATTCCTGAAACTCAGCAGTGGCGTTGATAATCTGCTGGATAAAAGTTACAGCGAACACCTTAACCTGGCGGGAAACAGTAGCTTCGGTTACTCCTCTGATACCCCTGTCAATGAGCCAGGGCGAACCTTCTGGGCCAAAATGAACGTTGAATTTTAAGTCTCTGCCCTCCGTCGTTATTATTTAATGGGACGTGAGGGCTATTAAATAGAATTAAACAGGTTGGCCTGTTTTAACTGATAATAATATCGTTGCTTGTTATATGCAGTTTAACGAATAACTAAATTTTCTTATTTAATAGGGAGTTTCTGTTTTTAATGCCGTTAATTTAGATATACTGACAAAAATAGATATTTAATATGGTATACTCTTTACAGGTTATTCTTTTGTTATGTGAAGGTTAATATGAACAGGAAGTTCAGAGATATCGACGCGACCGTGCGTGGACTCAATAGCGCAACTGATGCGCATTTTAAATGGCTGGTAAAAGTTCTCCGTTATGTAGCGAGTCGTGAGGGCGATTTACCTGAAATCACCTGCACCGACGCGCATCATCATTGTGAATTTGGACACTGGCTGAATGACAAATTGCTTGAGGAGCGAGAGGATAAAAACTTTCTCCTGGACATTAATAAACAGCATATTGTGATTCATTACGCCTGTCGTACCATGATTACGGAAATCATTGAGAACAAAGACGCTTCCAGTGCCTATGAGGACTTTGAAAACGCGCTGTTAGCCTTCACGGAATCTCTCACTCTTTTTAAAGTGCATCTTTTGCAGCTGCGCACAAGTTATGACGCACTCACAGGGTTACCTTTACGCCGCGTGCTTGATGAATCTTTCGCGAGCATGAATAAAGAGTTAAGCGATGATGGTCTTTATCTGTTGCTGCTCGATGTCGATCATTTCAAAAAAGTGAATGATGATTACGGCCATTTGAATGGCGATATTGTATTGCAATCATTGGCAACGCATCTTGATAACCACGTTCGCGCATCAGAGTCGGTATATCGCTACGGGGGTGAGGAGTTTATTATTCTGCTGCACGTCAGGGATGATAACGAAGCTATCGCAACGGCGGAACGACTCCGTCGACTGATTTCTGAAATGGTGATTGTCGCAGGGGAATATCATATCAATGTGACGTTCACCTCGGGATTAACCAGAATAAAGTATGGCGAACCCCTTCGGGAAGCGGTCGAGAGAGCAGATTTAGCTTTATATAAAGGCAAAGCCAGCGGCCGAAATTGTACGATGTTGATAAACACCCAGCGTGAAACGCAGAGATATAGCGATTAAAAAAGAACAGCCAGTTAGTAATAACTGGCTGTTTTGTTTAGCTGTTGCTGGTGGCCGATTGCTTGTGGAAGAGCTCACGGAAGACGGGATAAATATCATCCTGGTCGCGGATATGCTGCATCGCGAAGTTTTCAAACGTCGCCTGCAGATGTTCATATTCACGCCACAGGGTCTGGTGTGCCCGACGGGTGATCTCAATATAGCTATAGTAGCGCACCACGGGCAGCAGTTTTTTCGCCAGGATCTCATGACACAGCGGTGAATCGTCTGCCCAGTTATCCCCATCGGAGGCCTGAGCCGCATAGATATTCCATTGTGCCGGGTCGTAGCGCTCTTTCACCACCTCGTCCATTAACTTCAGGGCACTAGAGACAATGGTGCCCCCTGTCTCTTGAGAGTAGAAGAACTCGTGTTCATCTACTTCTTTCGCCTGAGTGTGGTGACGAATATAGACCACCTCCACGTTTTTATAGGTTCTGCTCAGGAACAGATAGAGCAGGATATAAAAGCGTTTGGCCATATCCTTAGTGGTCTGATCCATCGAGCCGGAGACGTCCATCAGACAGAACATCACCGCCTGGCTTGAGGGCTCAGGGCGTTTTTCATAGTTCCTGTAACGCAAGTCGAAGGTGTCGATAAAGGGCACGCGTTCGATCTTAGCGCGTAACTCGGCAATCTCTTTGCGCAGACGCTCCTCTTCCAGCAGTTGCACAGGCTCGCTGTTTTCCACCGTTTGCAGGCTGGCTTCCAGTTCGCGTAGCGCCCGACGTTTGCCTGCTGTCATGGCGGTCCGCCGCGCCAGCGAGTTCTGCAGCGAGCGCACCACGCTGATGTTTGCCGGTACGCCATTCGCGGTATAACCCGCGCGATGGGTTTTATACTCGGTTAACTGACGGTGCTGATTTTTCTTCAGATTTGGCAGGGCCAAATCTTCAAACAGCAGATCGAGATACTCATCTTTGGAGATCTGAAAAACGAATTCATCCTGTCCTTCACCATCCTGACTCGCCTGGCCCTGGCCGCTGCCAGAACCGCCACCGCCGCCCTGCGGACGCTCGATGCGGTCATTCTGGATAAAGTGATCGTTACCGGGATGTACGCGATGGCGTAAACCGCCGCGTCCCTGGTGAAACATTGGCTCGCTAATATCGTCCGTCGGAATAGAGACGGACTCGCCGCTATCGACATCGGTCACCGAACGCTTATTAATGGCCTCGGAGATCGACTGTTTGATTTGCGCTTTATAACGGCGCAAGAAGCGTTGGCGATTCACCGTGCTCTTGTTTTTGCCGTTAAGACGCCGGTCAATAAACCAGGTCATATGTCCCCCGTACTGCATTTGCCAACTTTGTACCCTTACGGGTATGCGCAGTTGCTGTTTGCCCGGCAGGCTTTCACCGCCGGGCATCATTGTTATGATGATTTACGGACGCGGAGATACCATTCACACAGCAGGCGAACCTGCTTGCGGGTATAGCCTTTCTCCATCATACGGTCGACAAAGTCGTCGTGCTTTTTCTGCTCGTCGGTGGAAGTTTTGGCGTTAAACGAAATCACCGGCAGCAACTCCTCGGTATTAGAGAACATTTTCTTCTCAATGACCGTGCGCAGTTTTTCATAACTGGTCCAGTTGGGGTTGCGACCGTTGTTATTTGCCCGGGCACGCAGCACAAAGTTAACGATCTCATTACGGAAGTCTTTCGGGTTACTGATCCCGGCAGGCTTCTCGATTTTTTCAAGCTCGGCGTTCAGCGATTCACGATCGAAGAGCTGACCGGTGTCCGGATCGCGGTACTCCTGATCCTGGATCCAGAAATCGGCATAGGTAACATAGCGGTCAAAAATGTTCTGGCCGTACTCGGAGTACGACTCCAGGTAGGCCGTCTGGATCTCCTTGCCAATGAACTCAGCATATTTCGGGATCAGATAACCTTTAAGGAACTCAAGGTAACGTTCGGCCTGCTCCTGCGGGAACTGCTCACGCTCAATCTGCTGCTCCAGAACATAGAACAGGTGTACCGGGTTTGCCGCCACTTCCGCATGATCAAAGTTGAATACGCGAGAGAGGATCTTAAACGCGAAGCGCGTAGACAACCCGTTCATCCCTTCATCAACACCCGCATAGTCGCGATACTCCTGGTAGGATTTCGCTTTCGGGTCAGTGTCTTTCAGGCTCTCACCATCGTACACGCGCATTTTTGAGTAGATGCTTGAGTTTTCAGGCTCTTTCAAACGCGACAAGATTGAGAAGCGTGACAGCGTTTCCAGGGTGCCAGGGGCGCAGGGCGCATGCACCAGCTCACTGTGATTCAGCAGTTTTTCGTAAATTTTGATCTCTTCTGAGATGCGCAGGCAATAAGGCACCTTGACGATGTAAACACGGTCAAGGAAGGCCTCATTGTTTTTGTTATTTCTGAACGTGACCCACTCCGATTCGTTCGAGTGAGCCAGAATAATGCCGTTGAACGGCAGGGCGGAGATGCCTTCAGTCCCGTTATAGTTGCCTTCCTGCGTCGCGGTCAGCAGCGGGTGCAGCACTTTGATGGGGGCCTTAAACATCTCGACAAATTCCATCACCCCCTGGTTTGCCCGGCAGAGCGCACCTGAGTAGCCGTACGCATCTGGATCGTTTTGGGCATGGTTTTCCAGTTTACGGATATCGACTTTACCGACCAGGGCAGAGATATCCTGGTTGTTCTCATCACCCGGTTCCGTCTTGGCGATAGCAATCTGTTCCAGAATGGACGGCCAGACTTTTACCACGCGGAATTTGGTAATATCGCCGCCAAATTCGTGCAGACGTTTTGCCGCCCAGGGTGACATGATGGTGCCCAGATAACGACGGGGAATGCCGTACTCTTTATCCAGGATCTGCGCATCTTCCTGCGGATTAAATAGACAGAGCGGGTGATCATTCACCGGGCTGCGCTCACCGTTGGCGCTCAGCACATAGATTGGCACCCGCTGCATTAATGATTTCAGACGTTCAGCCAGTGACGATTTACCGCCACCCACCGGCCCTAGCAGATACAGAATCTGTTTCTTCTCTTCCAGCCCTTGTGCCGCGTGCTTCAGATAAGAGACGATCTGCTCAATGGCATCCTCCATACCATAAAACTCTTCGAACGCAGGATATCGGGCGACGACCCGATTGGAAAAAAGACGGGAAAGCCGTGGTTCCTGGGCAGTGTCCACCATCTGTGGCTCACCGATAGCCATCAATAGCCGTTCTGCCGCGTTAGCATAGGCACTGCGATCTTGCTTACAGATGGCAAGAAACTCCTGCAGTGTGAACTCTTCGTCCTTGGCAGCTTCATAGCGCTGGCGATAGTGATCGAATATATTCATGGCATGCCGTCCTTTCGTTTTTTAGCACAGGATAAGAGCCGTTCGTATGAATAGTGGAGGCTCCCGGAAGCGGGATCCTTTGCACCTCACTGCAAAAGCAGCAACCCGTGTGCCAGGTCGGGGGCTAAAACTGCGGGGTGGTCAGGAATTCATCTTCTTAAAATTAAGCGTAGATGGCATTTGCAAAACTTGCATGTCGCCCAAATCTAATTTCAATGACATATCAATAACTCATCCGAAAAATCAGCGATAATTTTTAAGTCAAACACACTTATTTCGCGGTTCTGTCATCGGAGTGACAATATTTCGTCATGTGCATCGCAGAAATTAATCTGTTTATCAGAAATATTCGTATGTAAAAAATTGGGAAAGCGCGCGAAGGGCGGTTAAACTCCTTTCGCGGATTATTTGACTACAGGAAAGAATGGATTGTGACCAAACTCAAACTTCTGGCACTGGGAATTCTCGCTGCCGCTTCAGTGGGTACCGCTAGCGCGGAGAATCAGTGGTCTGTCGGCGCAGGCGTCGGCGTGCTCAATAGCCCGTACAAAGACTATGACCGTGATGTCTATCCGGTACCGGTGATCACCTATGAAGGTGACAACTTCTGGTTCCGCGGTCTTGGCGGTGGCTATTATCTGTGGAATGACGAAAGCGATAAGCTTTCGATCATGGCTTACTACGATCCGATGCACTTCAAGCCGGGCGACAGCGACGACTGGCGACTGAAGCAGCTCGATAAACGTAAGAGCACCATGATGGCGGGTCTCTCCTACGTGCATAACACCCAGTATGGTTTCCTGCGTACCTCCCTGGCAGCTGACACGCTCGATAACAGCAACGGCTACATTTGGGATCTGGCCTGGTTGTATCGCTATACCAACGGCGGCCTGACGCTGACGCCGGGTATTGGCGTAGAGTACACCAGTGAAAACTATAATGACTACTACTATGGGGTGTCCCGCCGTGAGGCAAATCGTAGTGGGTTAAATCGCTACAATGCTGACGATGGCTGGAACCCGTACCTGGCGCTCACTGCCAGCTACGAATTCACTCAGGACTGGAATATCTACGGCACCGGCCGTTATACCCGTCTGAGCGACGAGATCAAAGACAGCCCGATGGTCGATAAATCCTGGGCAGGCGCGTTCTCTGTTGGGGTGACCTACAGTTTCTGATTGTGCATCTTCACAGTGCAATCACTGCATTACAACGGGGCGCTTGCGCCCCGTTTGCATTATGTTGGTGCGGTGAAACAGGAGAAACAGATGAGCAAAAAAACCGTTATGTTTGGCGAAAAAGAGACTCTGCCGGCCATTGGCAGGGCACCTGGTATATAGGTGAGAAAAACAGCCTTCGTTCTCAGGAGGTCACTGCGCTGCGCACGGGCATCGAACTGGGCCTCACCCTGATCGATACCGCAGAAATGTACGCAGACGGCAAAGCAGAAGAGGTGGTTGGCGAAGCGATTAAAGGAGCGCGGGATAAAGTCTATCTGGTCTCCAAAGTCTATCCGTGGAACGCGGCAGGCCAGAAAGGGATGGCGGCCTGTGAAGCCAGCTTACGCCGCCTGGGTACCGACTACCTCGATCTCTATCTGCTGCACTGGCGAGGCGAGTACGGCCTGGAGGAGACCGTCGGGTTGATGGAGACCTTGCAGCGTCAGGGCAAAATTCGCCGCTGGGGTGTATCTAATCTGGATGTTGAAGATATGCAGGCGCTCTGGCAAGTGCCCGGAGGGCAGGCCTGCGCGACAAATCAGGTCCTCTATCATCTGGCTTCGCGAGGCATCGAATACGATCTTCTTCCCTGGTGTCAGCAACAGCAGATGCCGGTAATGGCTTACTGCCCCCTGGCTCAGGCCGGGCGATTACGTTCTGGATTAATGACGCATCCGGTGGTCAATGAGATAGCATAACGTCATCGCGCCACGCCGGCGCAGATCCTGTTGGCATGGGTCATTAGTCATCAGGGGGTGATAGCGATTCCAAAAGCGGGCTCGCCAGAGCATGTCAGGGATAACGCGCAGGCGTTAGAGATTACGCTCTCTGACGAAGAGATAGCTATGCTTGCGGACGCATTTCCGGCGCCTGGCCATAAAACGCCGCTGGATATGGTGTGATGGTAAAACGCCCCGCTCCCGTGGGGAGTGAGGCGGGCATCATTAGCGCTGAATGATGCTAATAGTTTGCCCCAGACGAGAAGGCTTCTCTTCGCTGGTCTTCTGTGGTGATGTTACGCAGGCGGTTTCTACACAGACGAAGGTCTTATAACCCTCGTCCGGTACGTCGGCCATGCTCACAGAGAGCGCCGGGCCCGGGTTCCAGCCCACAACGTTGCTATGGTGATGGTGCACCACTTCGACGCTGCGGTTCAGCGCGGCGTCATGAATGACGCTGCACGCTTCCGGATGCAGATAAACGCGGTCGGTACGATCCGGGAAGGTCTGCACGCCGTCGCTCAGTTTGCCCTCTTTGGCGTTATCCACTTTGTCGATAAAGGTATCGCCCAATCCACTCACCTTGACCGCGCTGATGTCACCCACGTTGAAATAGGTGTGCAGGGCGCTGGTGGTTTCAAATTCGCCGTGGGCTTCCAGTTCGATTTCACAGGTTTTACCCAGCTTGAAGCGTGCATAGAGTGTGAAATCGTGCGGCCAGAGCGCACGGGTCTCCTCATTTGCCTGCAGTTCAAACGTCAGTACCACACCATTTTCATCGTCATTGTGCGCTTTCAAGGTCCACTGCTGATTACGGGCAAACCCGTGAGCAGGCAAACCTGACTGTGCCGCCGGGCCAAACCACGGCCAGCAAATCGGCACGCCGCCGCGGATCGCCGCCCCTTTTTTGAAAGAGGTGTTGTCGCTGAGCCACAGCGCTTCGGTTTGACCTTCTGGTTTCCAGGAGAGCAGGTGAGCGCCATTCAGCGCTACGGAGGCTTTTACGCGCGGGTGATCAACGACGATGATGTCGGCTCCGTCAATCTGACGGCGGGAAAGCACAGGGGTAAGTTCTTCGACTACCGGAAGTGCAAAAATTTTATTAATCATTAAGCAATCCTCTGTCTTGAAGCAATAAAAAAGGCGACCGAAGTCGCCTTTTGAATCAGTGTCTCATCTCAACTTATTTGGAGATGTGAGCGATCAGGTCCAGTACTTTGTTGGAGTAACCGGTTTCGTTGTCGTACCAGGATACCAGCTTAACGAAGTTGTCGTTCAGTGCGATACCTGCTTTAGCATCGAACACGGAAGTGCATACTTCGCCGTTGAAATCGGTAGAAACAACGTCATCTTCGGTGTAACCCAGAACGCCTTTCATTGCGCCTTCGGAAGCAGCTTTGATTGCTTTCTTAATTTCTTCATAAGAAGCAGCTTTTTCCAGACGAACGGTCAGGTCAACAACGGATACGTTAGGAGTCGGAACGCGGAACGCCATACCAGTCAGTTTGCCATTCAGTTCTGGCAATACTTTACCTACCGCTTTAGCAGCACCGGTAGAGGATGGGATGATGTTCTGAGCCGCGCCACGGCCGCCACGCCAGTCTTTGTGAGACGGGCCGTCAACGGTTTTCTGAGTTGCGGTGGTCGCGTGTACGGTGGTCATCAGACCTTCAACGATACCGAAGTTGTCGTTGATAACTTTCGCCAGCGGTGCCAGGCAGTTGGTGGTGCAGGATGCGTTGGAAACGATATCCTGGCCAGCGTAAGTTTCGAAGTTAGCACCACGTACGAACATTGGGGTGTTGTCTTTGGAAGGACCAGTCAGAACAACTTTTTTCGCGCCAGCGGTGATGTGCTTACGTGCAGTTTCGTCGGTCAGGAAGATACCGGTTGCTTCAGCAACCACGTCAACACCGATTTCGTTCCACTTCAGGTTAGCTGGATCTTTTTCAGCAGTAACACGGATGGTTTTGCCGTTAACAACCAGGTGGCCGTCTTTAACTTCAACAGTACCGTTGAAGCGACCGTGGGTTGAGTCGTACTTCAGCATGTACGCCATGTATTCAGCGTCCAACAGATCGTTGATACCAACGATTTCGATGTCAGAACGTTCCTGAGCAGCACGGAAAACAATGCGACCGATACGGCCAAAACCGTTGATACCTACTTTGATAGTCATATATTCCACCAGCTATTTGTTAGTGAATAAAAGGTTGCCTGTAAAATTACAAAAACCATACGCAGCGTCAAGCGGAATCGTGTCAATCATTGCGGCAAATCAATCCTTCGCGCGACCTTTGGGCGATTGACTCGCCTAACATTCCCTCGGAGCTTGCAACCATATGGGGACTGCGCCGTGAATTTTAAAGGGCTGGCCGAAGAAAAATGTGGATTAGATCACATTTGGCCGACCGCCTTTTCGCAACGACTAAGTTTAGAACAAAAGTTCACACTTCAGTGTTAATGTTTTGTTAGAATCGACCTAAACGTTGTCTGTTTTCAATCGTGAGATATGAGCTTATGTCGAATCAATCCAACCCGGACGAACTGAAGAAAAATCTAACAGAAATGCAGTTCTACGTGACCCAGAACCACGGCACCGAGCCGCCGTTCACCGGGCGTTTACTGCATAACAAACGTGATGGGATCTACCACTGCCTGGTGTGTGATGCTGCGCTGTTTAACTCTGAAAGTAAATACGATTCTGGCTGCGGTTGGCCAAGCTTCTATGAGCCCGTCAGCGATGAGGCAATCCGCTATCTGACCGACAACTCTCATGGTATGCAGCGCATCGAAATCCGCTGCGGAAATTGTGATGCCCACCTCGGTCATGTTTTCCCGGACGGCCCTCAGCCAACAGGGGAGCGTTTCTGCGTCAATTCTGCCTCGTTAAGCTTCACCGATGACCAGAATGGCGACCAGACTAAAGGTTGAAAAATCGATTCAGCAAATTATTCCACCGGAGCCGGGTAAATCATGAATATTGACGAGATGATTAGTGGGATGACAGAGGACGTTTATCAACGCCTGGTCACTGCCGTTGAGCTGGGAAAATGGCCTGATGGGGTGGCGCTGACCCCGGCCCAGAAAGAGAACAGCCTGCAACTGGTTATGCTATGGCAGGCGCGGCATAACACCGACGCGCAACACATGACCATTGATACTCAGGGGCAGATGGTGATGAAGAGTAAACAACAGCTGAAGGAAGATTTCGGCATCGCGCCAAAATCGATTGCCATGTTCAAATCCTGATGGGTTTATGCGTACCGGGCGGTGAAAGTACCACCGCCCGGCAAAAGGACTACGCCTGTGTCTCTTGCCAGTCTTCCAGCGTATACAGGGTGGCACCCGCAGCTGCCATATCCATAAACGCCTGCGCGCTATCCTGAGGCTGAAGATTGACGCCGCGGCAGCCATCGGTAATCACATTGACGGTGTATCCCAGCTGGAGTGCGTCCAGCACGGTAAATTTCACGCAATAATCTGTCGCCAGACCCAGCACAATAAGCTCAACGATTTCATGGTGACGCAGCCACGCATCCAGCGCCGTTTTCTGACGATGGCCGTTATCAAAGAATGCGCTATAACTGTCGATGGCCGGGTTTTCGCCTTTGTGGAACACCGCATCAATCGCTTTTTGGTTAAGCAAAGGGTGGAGCTCAGCGCCTTCGGTCTGCTGAACGCAGTGATCCGGCCAGAATGTCTGTGCCAGCCCGTCGAGTTCGCCCAGGCTATAAGGTTCAACGTCATGCTGGCTGGCAAAGCTACCGTGATTTTCCGGATGCCAGTCCTGGCTTGCCACCACGGCATCGCCGCGGGCTTTACACCACTCAATAAGCGTATTAGCGATATCAACAGTGCTGTCGCCTTCTGCTACCGCCAGCGCGCCGCCTGCGCAAAAATCATTTTGCAGATCAACCAGTAATAAAGCTCGTTGCGTCATATTCATTCCTTAAAAGCAGCGTATTTATCATCTAATTTTAATGGTAAAGCGGGGCCACAGAATGCTATCCGGAGCATTCCTGGACGCCCGGGCATTAACGACAAAAGACGACAGGGACGCGTTTCGAGTAGATAAACCAGGGCACTAAAACAATCAGGCTGAAAGAGGAGACCAGAAGCCAGAGCAGGTCGGCGAATTGTTGTGACATATCGAAGGCGATCCCGCTGTAGATGACCGAACCGGCGTTGATAACAAAATTACCCACGTAATAGGCAATCATGGCTTTTCGGGTTCGCTTACTTTTTCTGAAGAACTGCCAGCAGGCGTTGCCCAGCAAGGTCATATAGACAATGCTCGGCAGGGTTAACGCTGCAACAGCCAGCCCGACGTCATGGTCTTCACCCGTGAAAAAGAGCCACAGGAGTAACACGACCACCCAGGCGTTGAACGCCCCGGCGATGCAGGAAAGTATCAAACCGGCTGCAGGAAACAAGAGAAAACCGTCAATTTTGGTACTGTTGCTCATAAGCTCCCTCTCATGAGATAGCGGGCGAGGAGGGCAACGCCGTTACCCTCTCGTGCTTCCCAACCGACTCTATTCGTCTGGCGTCAGTTCGCCGCGCAGGTTCTGCATCATGGCGAGACGTATGGCGTGGATATCCAGATCCTGGCTCAGAAGGTAGTGCAATTTGGTAAGGGTGGCTTCCACCGTCATATCAAAGCCGCTGATCACCCCGGCATGCGCCAGCGCGTTACCCGTGGCGTATCCGCCCATATTGACCTTACCGGACATGCACTGCGTCAAATTCACCACCACAATGCCGCGTTCGCTTGCGGCCTGCAGCTCTTGCAAAAATTCACCATTCTGCGGAGCATTGCCCACCCCGTATGAACGCAGTATTAGCGCTTTCACCGGCTGACGCAGAAAGTTTCGCACCACATCCGCCGAGATCCCCGGGTAGATCGTCACTACGCCAATCGGCTGCGGCGTAATCGGATGGACCACTAGTTCGCCCAGGGTATTTGGCGCAGGCGGGGTACCGAGGCGGCGAATATGAATACCCGCCTCCAGCAGCGGTTGCAGGTTAGGTGAGGCAAACGCATCGAAACCATCCGCGTGGGCTTTGGTGGTGCGGTTACCCCGGAAGAGGCGGTTATTAAAGAACAGCGCGACCTCGTTAATCGGGTAGTTTGCCGCTACGTACAGGGAGTTCAGCAGATTGATCTGCCCGTCAGAGCGCAGCTCGGCCAGCGGGATTTGCGAGCCGGTCACAATCACGGGCTTACCCAGGTTCTCCAGCATAAAAGAGAGCGCCGAGGCGGTAAACGCCATGGTGTCGGTGCCATGCAGGATCACGAAGCCGTCATACAGATCGTAATGAGCTTTAATATCGTCGGCGATATGCTGCCAGTCTTCTGGCGTCATATCGGAGGAGTCCATTAGCGGGTCATACTCGTGAATGGTGAAGTCTGGCATCTCCGGGCGATGAAACTCCGGCATCAGCGCCAGCTGGCGTTGCAGATGACCCGAGACCGGGATGTAACCATTTTCAGAGCGCTGCATACCGATGGTACCGCCGGTATAAGCCACGTAGATCGATTTCTTGTGCATGATGTTGTGTTCTTGGCTTCAAAGAAAAATCCCCTCTTCACGGAAGAGGGGATGAGGATTAACGCACGTTGGCGCAGGTTAGACAGAACGCGTAACGATTTTGTGGATCGTTAAAGGCCGCGAGCTTATCGCTTTCACCTTTTACCACGCTGGCCGCCGAGGCCAGCGGTGCCGGCAGCATCGCCTGTAGCGCCTGCGGCAACATGGCCCGCACCGAGCCTGACATGCTGTTCACGACCACGTCGAAGAACGTAGGTTCGTCCTGATAGTAGTCCACATGCCACTGCTTCAGCTTCGCCAGTTCAGCCGCTTTCGCGACGGCATCGTCGAAATCGCCGAGGCTATCAACCAGACCGTTCTTTTTGGCATCCTGACCGGTCCAGACGTGACCCTGGGCAATCTGATCGATCTGCTCCGGCGTCTTCTTGCGCGAGTCGGCAACCAGCGTAATAAAGCGCTTGTAACCATTCTCAATGCTGAGCTGCATCATCTGCGAGACTTCTGGCGGCAGCGCTTTGGTTACCGCGACATCTGCCAGCGGTGAGGTGGCTACGCCGTCGGTATGCACGCCCAGATAATCCAGGCTGTTCTCCATAGTGTTGATGACCCCGAAGATACCGATAGAGCCGGTCAGGGTGCTCGGGTTCGCCACGATGTAGTTCGCTGGCGTGGAGATCCAGTAACCGCCAGAGGCCGCCATACCACCCATGGATACGACCACCGGTTTACCCGCCGCGCGCGCCGCAGCCAGCTCGGCGCGGATCACCTCAGAAGCGCTGACGCTGCCGCCCGGGCTATTAACCCGCAGAACAATCGCTTTCACTTTTGGATCGAGGCGTGCATCGCGGATCTGCGAAGCGGTAGTATCACCGCCCACGTTACCCGGCGTCTCTTCCCCGTCCATGATGGCGCCGTTAGCAAACACAACCGCAATACTGTCGCCAGCATCGGCCGGTTTGTTCGGCTGGTAATCATAGAAGCTGATGGCGCTGAAGTTTTTGTCCTCTTTGCTCCAGCCAAACTGTTTGGTCAGGGCTTTTTCGATGTCGGCGCTGGAACCGAGCACATCAACCAGTTTGTTATTCAGGGCATATTTCGCCGTGTCGCCATCGACCTTACGCAGGCCATCAAGCACCGCCTGTGCGCCCGGGAAAAGCTGTTCAGGCGTGATCTGGCGGTTAGCGGCCACGGTGCCGAGATAGTTCTGCCACAGTTCGCCAATCCAGCGGCTGTCAGCCTCGCGGGCGGCAGGGGACATATCATCGCGAATAAACGGCTCAACGGCCGATTTATAGGTGCCAACACGGAAGACATGGGTGGTGACTTTCAGCTTATCCAGCAGCGATTTGTAATAAAGGCCATTGGTCGCAAAGCCATGCAGGTCCACGGTACCTTGGGGCGAGAGCCAAATTTTATTGGCGAAACTGGCCAGATAATATTGCCCCTGACTGTAGTTATCGCCCACAGCGATGACCGGTTTGCCGCTGTCGCGGAGCTCGCGTAGCGCTTTACCAATGTACTGCATGGAAGGCTGGTCGGCCCCCGCGAAGTTTCTCAGGTCGAGAACGATCCCGGTGATGTTACGATCTGCTTTCGCCTGACGAATCGCGTCGACGATGTCAAACAGCGAGTTCTCCTGCAGACGATCGCTGCTGGCACCAAACAGCTGGCGACCCAGCACGCCGAGTCGGTTGTTGGTAGATGGTTTATCGACCACCACCCCAGCAATATCCAGCAGCAGCGCACCGCGCGTAGCATGCTGACTTTGACTGGTGCTGCTTATATGCATCCAGACGCCAACGCAAACCATCACCAGCAAGATGAAAAAGAGGTTCATGACCAGCTGACGGACGAAATTCAGCAGCCGCCACGTCCATTTAAAAAATCCGGCAAAAAAACGCCAAAGGGTTCGCATCTCTTCTCCCTGTCCAAAAATTACCCGGCCCGTCGCCATGGACGGGTTGTCGGGCTATCGTAATGACCCAACTGCCTCTTGTCAGCAGGAATCGCCTGCCACGCTGTAACAAAATCTGCTGTCGTGTTAATTTTGAGTAAATCCGTAGACAGGAGTTACCCCATGGATGCACTAGAACTGCTGGTTAACCGCCGCAGCGCCTCGCGCCTTACTGAGCCCGCTCCCGCTGGTGAGCAGCTGGAAAATATCCTTCGCGCAGCCTTGCGCGCGCCCGATCACGGTACGTTACAGCCGTGGCACTTCTTTATCATAGAAGGTGAAGGCCGCACGCGTTTCAGCGCGCTGCTGGAAAAGGGGGCTATTGCCGCTGAGCAGGATGAAAAAGCGATCGAGAAAGTGCGAAATGCGCCATTCCGCGCGCCGATGATCATCGCCGTGGTCGCCAAATGTCAGCCGAATCACAAAGTTCCCGTCTGGGAGCAGGAGATGTCCGCCGGATGCGCGGTCATGGCAATGCAGATGTCTGCCCTCGCGCAGGGCTTTAATGGTATCTGGCGCAGCGGGGCATTAACCGACAGCCCGGTGGTACGGGATGCGCTTGATTGCAGAACAGAAGATAAAATCGTCGGTTTCCTCTATCTCGGTACGCCGCAGTTAAAAGCGTCCACCACCGTCTCAGTGCCCGATACCTCGCCGTTCGTCACCCGCTTCTGACGACCTGGGCTAAACTGTCTGGATTCTGTGCAAGTGCACCAGAATTCAGACACCCATACTTACCCCGTAATGGAATGAGCGTTAACATAACGCAATTGCAATGACAGGAGATGTCCATGAGCGAGCAAACCATTCGTTTAACGCAATACAGCCACGGAGCCGGTTGCGGTTGTAAAATTTCCCCCAAAGTGCTGGAGACCATTCTTCACAGCGAGCAGGCGAAGTTTGTCGACCCGAACCTGCTTGTTGGCAACGAAACCCGTGACGACGCCGCCGTTTACGATTTAGGCAACGGGACCAGCATCATTAGCACCACCGATTTCTTTATGCCGATTGTCGACAACCCGTACGACTTTGGCCGCATCGCCGCCACCAACGCCATCAGCGATATCTTCGCGATGGGGGGTAAACCCATTATGGCGATTGCCATTCTTGGCTGGCCCATTAATACCCTGGCACCGGAAATTGCCCGCGAGGTGATTGAGGGCGGGCGTTTTGCTTGCCAGCAGGCGGGCATTGCGCTGGCAGGCGGCCACTCTATCGACGCACCAGAGCCTATCTTTGGCCTGGCGGTGACCGGCGTGGTGCCCACCGAACGCGTTAAACGCAACAGTACCGCCGAGCCCGGCTGCAAACTCTATCTGACCAAGCCGCTGGGGATTGGCGTGCTCACCACCGCGGAGAAGAAATCTCTGCTCAAGCCTGAACATAAAGGCCTGGCGGCGGAAGTGATGTGTCAGATGAACCTCGCCGGGGCGGCTTTTGCCAACATTGATGGTGTGAAGGCGATGACGGATGTCACCGGCTTTGGCCTGCTTGGCCACCTGAGCGAGGTGTGTCAGGGAGCGGGCGTGCAGGCGCAACTCTGGTATCAGGATGTGCCGAAACTGCCGGGTGTCGAAGCATATATTGCCCAGGGGGCGGTGCCGGGTGGCACCCAGCGCAACTTTGCCAGCTACGGTCATCTGATGGGCGAGATGCCCGCCGAGTGGCGTGATCTGCTGTGCGATCCGCAAACCTCTGGCGGTCTGCTGCTGGCGGTAACGCCAGAGGCCGAAGCCGAAGTGAAAGCCACCGCCGCGGAATACGGCATCAACCTGAGCGCCATCGGCGAACTGGTCACGGCTCGTGGTGGACGGCCAATGATCGAGATCCAGTAATTCGATGCGGTTATTTATTGCCGAAAAACCGAGTCTCGGTCGCGCCATCGCCGATGTGTTGCCTAAACCGCACCGCAAAGGCGATGGTTTTATTGAGTGTGGTAATGGGCAGGTGGTGACCTGGTGTATCGGCCACCTGCTGGAGCAGGCGCAGCCCGATGCCTACGACAGCCGTTATGCGCGCTGGAATCTTAACGACCTGCCCATCGTGCCGGAAAAATGGCAGCTTCAGCCGCGCCCGTCGGTAACTAAACAGCTCAATGTGATTAAGCGCTTCTTGCACGATGCGGCGGAAATCATTCACGCCGGTGACCCGGACAGGGAAGGGCAGTTGCTGGTGGATGAGGTGCTGGACTACCTGCAACTGGCACCAGAAAAGCGTCAGCAGGTGCAGCGCTGTCTGATTAACGATCTCAACCCGCAGGCGGTCGAGCGCGCCATCTCGCGACTGCGTGCCAATAGCGAGTTTGTACCGCTCTGCGTCTCGGCGCTGGCCCGGGCGCGCGCCGACTGGCTGTACGGCATTAATATGACCCGCGCCTACACCATTCTTGGGCGCAATGCAGGCTATCAGGGCGTGCTCTCCGTGGGCCGCGTCCAGACGCCGGTCCTGGGGCTGGTGGTGCGTCGTGACGAAGAGATCGAAAACTTCGTTGCCAAAGATTTCTTTGAAGTGAAAGCGCATATCGTTACCCCGAAAGAGGAGCGCTTTACCGCGACCTGGCAACCCAGCGAAGCCTGCGAACCCTATCAGGATGAAGAGGGGCGTTTGCTTCATCGTCCGCTCGCAGATCACGTCGTGAACCGTATCGGCGGGCAACCGGCGGTCGTGACCAGCTATAACGATAAACGGGAATCAGAACCGGCACCGCTGCCGTTTTCGCTCTCTGCGCTGCAGATTGAAGCGGCGAAACGCTTTGGCCTGAGCGCGCAAAACGTGCTCGATATCTGCCAGAAGTTGTACGAAACCCTTAAATTGATAACTTATCCGCGTTCTGACAGCCGATACCTGCCCGAGGAGCATTTTGCCGGGCGGCACGCAGTGATGAACGCCATCAGCGCGCATGCGCCGGAGTTATCAGGCCAGCCTGTCGTTAACGCAGATACCCGCAACCGCTGCTGGGATGACAAAAAAGTCGATGCCCACCACGCCATTATTCCGACGGCGCGCAGTAGCAAGGTCACGCTGACGGACAACGAAGCGAAAGTGTACAACCTGATTGCCCGCCAGTATCTGATGCAGTTCTGCCCTGATGCGGTATTCCGCAAGTGCGTCATTGAGCTGGAGATCGCAAAAGGCAAATTCGTGGCCAAAGCGCGTTTCCTGGCCGAAGCCGGATGGCGGACGCTGCTGGGCAATAAAGAGCGCGATGAAGAGAACGACGGTACGCCGCTGCCGGTGGTGGCAAAAGAGGACGAACTGCTCTGTGAGAAAGGCGAAGTGGTTGAGCGGCAGACGCAGCCGCCGCGTCACTTTACCGATGCGACGTTGCTCTCGGCCATGACCGGTATTGCCCGCTTTGTGCAGGACAAAGATCTGAAGAAGATCCTGCGCGCGACGGATGGATTAGGCACCGAAGCTACCCGCGCCGGGATCATCGAGCTGCTGTTCAAACGGGGTTTTTTTATCAAGAAAGGGCGCTACATTCACTCCACCGATCCAGGACGGGCGCTGATCCACTCGCTGCCTGAACTGGCCGCACGGCCGGATATGACAGCCCACTGGGAATCGGTACTGACACAAATCAGTGAGAAGCAGTGCCGTTATCAGGACTTTATGCAGCCGCTGGTGGGCACCCTGTTTGATTTGATTAACCAGGCGAAGAGTACCCCGGTCAGGCAGTTCAGGGGGATGTCAGCGCCAGGTGGCGGTAATAAGAAACCCTTTAAAAAAAAGCGCAGCGCAGCATAAAAAAAGCCCGGTGAGGTAACCTGCACCGGGCTTTTAACGTCTGCCATTTTAGAGAATTTAAATCACTCCCTGGCCCATCATCGCATCGGCGACCTTTACGAACCCGGCGATATTTGCCCCGCGTACGTAGTTGGTCTGTTTCTCTTCACCGCCGTACTCGACGCAGGCGTGGTGAATATCCAGCATGATGTGGTGCAGGCGCGCATCCACTTTTTCGGCTTTCCAGCCCATCCGCGCGGCGTTCTGCGCCATCTCAAGACCTGACGTCGCCACGCCGCCGGCGTTAGCCGCTTTACCCGGCGCGAAGAGCACACCCGCCTCCAGGAACAGATCGGTCGCTTCGATGGTGGTGGGCATATTGGCCCCTTCCGCTACCGCTTTCACGCCGTTTGCCACCAGCTGACGCGCGGCATCGATATCCAGTTCATTCTGGGTGGCGCAGGGCAGGGCGATATCCACCGGCACGGCCCATGGCTGTTTGCCCTCAAGATAGGTCAGCCCAAATTCGCGGGCATAGTCGGCCACGCGGCCATCGCGGCTGGCTTTAATTTCGCAAAGACGTGCCAGCTTCTCGGCAGTAAAACCGGCTTCATCAACTACGGTGCCGCTGGAGTCAGAGGCGGTGATGACCCGTGCGCCAAACTCCATCGCTTTCTCAATGGCATACTGAGCCACGTTCCCCGAGCCAGAGACCGCCACGCGCATCCCTTCAAAGCTCAGACCATGGCGCTGTAACATCGCCTGGGTGAAATAGACCAGACCATAGCCGGTGGCTTCCGGACGGATCAGGCTGCCGCCGAAGGAGAGACCTTTACCGGTAAACACGCAGGCGCTGTTATTGGAGAGTTTTTTCATCATCCCGGCCATAAAGCCCACTTCGCGTCCGCCTACGCCGATATCCCCGGCCGGTACGTCGGTGTCCGGCCCCAGGTGACGATAAAGTTCAGTCATCAGCGCCTGGCAGAATCGCATGACCTCACCTTCACTTTTGCCTTTCGGATCGAAATCACTGCCACCTTTACCGCCGCCCATCGGCAGGGTGGTGAGGGCGTTTTTAAAGGTTTGTTCAAAACCGAGGAACTTAAGAATGGAGAGGTTAACGGAGGGATGGAATCGCATGCCGCCCTTAAACGGACCAATTGCCGAGTTGAACTGTACACGCCACGCACGGTTAACCTGTACCTGATTGCGGTCATCCACCCAGACCACGCGGAACTGAATTACGCGCTCAGGCTCAACCAGACGCTCCAGCAGGGACATCTGACGATAGCGTGGGTTCTGTTCAAGGAACGGCCACAGGGTGGTCATCACTTCGCGAACGGCCTGCGAAAACTCACTCTGATGCGGGTCGCGCTGTTGAACAGTATTCAGAAACGATTCCAGAGAGCATACCTGGTCCATAAGTATAAGTTCCTCTTATAAATAGAATTATTATCTTTTTGACGGTTTTATCTGTGATGTGTTGTGGTTTTCGACTATATCACTCGTACCAGTTTGTAACGCAAGTGAAAATTTCCCCATCCAGGGAAATTCATCATCCGCCCCGGGTCATAATAAAAAACGATGATGGAAAGGGTTAAAGCTTGCGGGTGACTGTCCGTTATAGTGTTAAGAGGACAAGACAGGATGAAACGTCTATGAATCGATTAATGATTGCCGCCATGCTCGGGCTTTTCTCTCTCAGCAGTTATGCCGAGCAACGTCTGCGCCCGGATATCGACGTGAACGTACCGCCGGAAGTGTTCAGCTCTGGTGGGCAGCGGGCGCAGCCGTGCAACATGTGTTGTATCTATCAGGATCAGAACTATTCGGAGGGGGCGGTGGTTCGCGCTGACGGGGTATTGTTACAGTGTCAGCGCGACGAACGGACAATCAGTACGAATCCACTGGTGTGGCGTCGTGTGAAAGAATAAAGGCTTCCAGCAGCGGGACATCCGCGGGCGCAAGGTTGTAAGTCAACGCCTGCCGTGGGGTACACCATACCAGTTGGGTGTGATAGTGCGCCACCGGGGTGCCGCTAAAGTGCGGCACGTGCCAGGCGTGCAGGTGGATCAGCCGGCGGGAGACTTCCCGCTGGTGGCTGGCAACATAGTCGCCTGGCTGAACCTCAATGGCGAGTTCCTCACGCAGCTCGCGAATCAGAGCCTCTTGCTGCGTTTCACCCGGTTCCACTTTGCCCCCGGCCAGTTCCCACATTCCCGCCTGATCGGCATGCTCTGGCCGCTGGGCCAGCAAAATCTGGCCATCCCGTTCGAGGATGGCGCAGACGACGTCAATTGTTTTGACCTTCATCGCGGTGAGCTTAGAGATCAAACTTCGCCCAGACCGGCGCATGGTCAGACGGTTTTTCCATGCCGCGGATGGCGTAATCAATCCCGGTGTCGATACAACGTTCCGCCAGCGGATGGCTTGCCAGCAGCACATCAATGCGCAGCCCGCGGTTGTCATCAAAACCTTTGGAACGGTAGTCGAACCACGAGAAGCGATCCTGGGTTTCCGGGTTGGCGTGGCGGAAAGTGTCTACCAAACCCCAGTCCAGCAGGCGACCCATCCACTCGCGCTCTTCCGGCAGGAAGGAGCATTTACCGGCGCGCAGCCAGCGTTTGCGGCTCTCTTCGCCAATGCCGATATCAAGGTCCGTCGGGCTAATATTGATGTCACCCATGATTAGCACCGGGTTTTCTTTCTGCAGCTCAGTTTCAAGATAACGCTGGAGATCCTGATAGAACTTCTCTTTCGCCGGGAACTTGGTCGGATGGTCGCGGCTTTCGCCCTGTGGGAAATAGCCATTGATAACCGTGATGTTTCCCATCGGCGAAGGCAGTTCTGCCATGATGATGCGGCGTTGCGCCTCACCGTCATCGTCCGGGAAGCCACGACGAACAGAAACTGGCGTCTCTTTGGTCAGCAGCGCCACGCCGTAGTGACCTTTTTGCCCGTGATAAAAGACGTTATAGCCCAGTTTTGCCACCTCTTCGAGGGGGAACATATCGTCGTGAACTTTTGTCTCCTGCAGACCAATGACGTCGGGCTGATGTTGTTCGACGATGGCTGCCAGTTGATGGGGACGGGCGCGCAGGCCGTTGATATTAAATGAGACAAATTTCATAGTCGCTGCCAGTGCAAGGTGAATAGTGCAAGGATGGTAGCAGAATTTAGCGCGACTGACTGCCACCGCAAGGAGGGAAAAACCGATAACGGCGATAGATGTAAATAATGGTGCAAGTTTTGCACTTTTTAGGCGCAGCTTGCCCAATAAAAGCGCGTAAAGAGTTAAGTAATTTCGCGAGGGATCACAATTCCAGAATTATATTTGGCAAATGAATAATATTACTATTTTTCATCCGGCAAACCCGCGCTTGTTGCGAAAATATTCACTATTTATGCAAAAATAATGAATAACGCCTCGACGTAACTTGTTGATTTTACGTTTACACCTCCCTTTTATGCACTTTTATCGCTAGCTGGCACGAACAGTGCAATCTACATTTACAGCGCAAACACTCAAATATTTAACATCTAAATAACCTTTTATTTACCGGATGAGGTCGCTATGTCTCTGTCAATTACGCGTGAAAATTTCGATGAATGGATGATGCCGGTTTATGCGCCGGCGGCTTTTATTCCGGTGCGGGGAGAGGGTTCACGTCTGTGGGATCAGCAGGGTAAAGAGTATATCGACTTTGCCGGCGGGATTGCGGTTAACGCACTGGGCCATGCGCACCCGGCATTGCGTCAGACCCTGAACGAGCAGGCGGCCAGGTTTTGGCATACGGGAAATGGCTACACCAACGAGCCGGCGTTGCGTCTGGCGAAGAAGTTGATCGACGCCACCTTCGCGGAGAAAGTGTTCTTCTGTAACTCGGGGGCCGAAGCCAACGAGGCGGCGCTGAAGCTGGCGCGCAAATATGCCCACGACCACTTTGGCAGCCAGAAAAGCGGGATCGTCGCGTTCAAAAACGCGTTCCATGGCCGCACGCTATTTACCGTCAGTGCCGGCGGGCAGCCCTCTTATTCTCAGGATTTTGCCCCGTTGCCGCCGGACATTCGCCACGGCGTCTATAACGATCTGAACTCAGCCCGGGATCTGATCGACGACATGACCTGCGCGGTGATCGTTGAGCCGATGCAGGGGGAGGGGGGCGTGTTACCGGCAGACAAAGCGTTCCTGCAGGGGTTACGCGAACTCTGCGATCGTCACAACGCGGTGCTGATTTTCGATGAAGTACAGACCGGCGTCGGCCGTACCGGTGAGTTGTATGCCTATATGCACTACGGTGTAACGCCAGATGTACTCTCTACCGCCAAGGCGCTCGGCGGCGGCTTCCCGATTGGGGCGATGCTGACCACCAATAAATTCGCCAGCGTCATGGGCGTGGGGACGCATGGCACAACCTATGGCGGTAACCCGCTGGCTACTGCGGTGGCCGGGCAGGTGCTGGATATTATCAATACGCCAGAGGTGCTGAATGGCGTGAAACAGCGTCATGACTGGTTTGTTGAGCGTCTCACGGCCATCAACAATCAGACCGGCCTCTTTAAGGAGATTCGTGGCCTTGGTCTGCTGATTGGCTGTGTGCTAACGGAGGAGTACGCCGGAAAAGCGAAATTGATTTCACAGGAGGCGGCGAAAGCGGGGGTCATGGTGTTAATTGCCGGGGCCAACGTGGTGCGTTTTGCCCCCGCGCTGATTGTGAGCACCGAAGAGGTGCAAACCGGGTTAGACCGGTTTGCGCAGGCCTGTGAACGCGTGAAGTCCGGGGTGTCATCATGATGGTTATCCGTCCCGTTGAGCGTGAGGATCTCCCTGCGCTCATGCAGCTTGCCGGTAAGACAGGCGGTGGGTTGACCTCGTTGCCGGCCGATGAACAGACGCTGTTGGCGCGTATCGAGCGTGCCATTCAAACCTGGCAAGGGACGGTGCCGAAAGGTGAACAGGGCTATGTCTTTGTGCTGGAAGAGTGCGAAACCGGCACCGTGGCGGGGATCTGCGCCATTGAAGTGGCGGTGGGGCTCAACGATCCCTGGTACAACTACCGCGTAGGTACCCTGGTTCATGCCTCGAAAGAGCTGAACGTCTATAACGCACTGCCGACGCTATTTCTCAGTAACGATCACACCGGCAGCAGTGAACTTTGTACCTTGTTTCTCGATCCCGCCTGGCGCAAGGAGGGCAATGGCTACCTGCTCTCTAAATCGCGTTTTATGTTCATGGCGGCCTTCCGCGATCGCTTCAATGACAAAGTGGTGGCTGAGATGCGCGGCGTGATCGACGAAACGGGTTTCTCTCCGTTCTGGAAAAGCCTCGGCGAGCGCTTCTTTTCCATGGAATTCAGCCGCGCTGACTACCTGTGCGGCACCGGGCAAAAAGCCTTTATCGCTGAGCTGATGCCCAAACACCCGATCTATACCCACTTCCTTAGCGAAGAGGCGCAGGCGGTGATTGGCGAAGTGCATCCGCAAACCGCGCCGGCCCGTGCGGTGCTGGAAAAAGAGGGATTCCGCTACTGTAACTATGTGGACATTTTCGACGGCGGGCCAACGCTCGAGTGCGATATCGATCGGGTGCGCGCGATTCGTAAAAGTCGGCTGGTGGAGGTGGCAGAAGGCCAGCCTGCACCGGGCGAGTGGCCAGCCTGTCTGGTCGCCAACGAACAGTATGACCATTTTCGCGCCACGCTGATTCGCGTGGATCCCGACTGCGAACGTCTGGTGCTCACCGCCGCGCAACTGGATGCCCTGAAATGCCACGCAGGCGACCGTATCCGCATGGTGCGTCTGTGTCCTGAGGAGAAAACAGCATGACTTTATGGATTAACGGCGACTGGGTCACCGGCGCGGGAGAAAAACGCACGAAAACCAATCCGGTTGGACAAGAGACCCTCTGGCAGGGCAACGACGCCAGCCCGGAGCAGGTTGAGCAGGCCTGCCGTGCCGCCCGGGCGGCCTTCCCGGCATGGGCCAGGTTGCCCTTTACCGTGCGCCAAAGCATTGCGGAAAAATTCGCCGGACTACTGGAAGCCAATAAAACTGAACTGACGAGCATCATTGCTCGCGAAACCGGGAAACCGCGCTGGGAAGCGGCCACTGAAATCACGGCGATGATCAATAAAGTGGCCATCTCGGTGAAGGCCTACCATACCCGCACTGGCGAGCAACGCACCGAGATGGCAGACGGCGCGGCAACCCTGCGCCATCGTCCTCATGGGGTGCTGGCGGTGTTCGGCCCCTATAACTTCCCCGGCCACCTGCCGAACGGACACATCGTTCCGGCGCTGTTGGCGGGTAATACCCTGATCTTCAAACCCAGTGAACTGACCCCCTGGACGGGCGAAGCGGTGGTTAAACTGTGGGAGCAAGCCGGTTTGCCGCCGGGCGTGTTGAACCTGGTGCAGGGGGGACGGGAAACGGGCCAGGCGCTGAGCGGTCTTCGCGACGTGGATGGCCTGCTGTTTACGGGCAGCGCCGGCACCGGGTATCAGCTGCACCGTCAGCTGGCAGGACAGCCGGAAAAAATTCTCGCGCTGGAGATGGGCGGCAATAACCCCCTGATCGTTGATGAGCCCGCCGATATTGATGCCGCCGTCCACCTTACCATTCAGTCCGCCTTTATTACGGCGGGCCAGCGCTGTACCTGCGCGCGTCGCCTGCTGGTAAAACGCGGTGCGCAGGGGGATGCGTTTCTGGCGCGCCTGGTAGAGGTATCGTCAACGCTGATACCCGGCGAGTGGGATGCTCTGGATCAACCGTTTATCGGCGGCCTAATCTCTGAGCAGGCAGCTATACAGGTGTATAACGCCTGGCGCGAGCATGTTGCGAAGGGCGGGACCTCGTTACTGGATCCGCGACGGGTAAAAGCGGGTACCTCTTTATTGACGCCAGCTATCGTCGAGATGAGCGGCGTGCAGAGCGTGGCGGATGAAGAGGTCTTTGGCCCCCTGCTGTGCGTCTGGCGTTATGACACCTTCGATGAAGCCATCGCCATGGCTAATGCCACCCGCTATGGCCTGTCGAGCGGGTTGATCTCCCCGGATCGTGAAAAGTTTGACCAGCTGTTGCTGGAAGCCCGGGCCGGGATCGTCAACTGGAACAAACCCCTTACCGGTGCCGCCAGTACCGCGCCGTTTGGCGGCGTGGGTGCCTCTGGCAACCATCGCGCCAGCGCCTGGTACGCCGCAGATTACTGCTCGTGGCCGATGGCGAGCCTAGAAACGGAAACCATCGCGCTGCCAGAGCAGCTCAATCCGGGCCTCGATTTTACACAGGGGAAGCGCCATGAAAGCGCGTGAAGTCAATTTTGACGGCCTGGTCGGGCTGACCCACCACTATGCCGGGCTCTCTTTTGGGAATGAAGCCTCAACCAAACACCGTTTCCAGATCTCAAATCCTCGTCTGGCGGCGAAACAGGGGTTGCTCAAAATGAAAGCCCTGGCTGATGCCGGGTTTCCGCAGGGGGTGATCCCTCCTCATGAGCGGCCAAACGTGGCCGTTTTGCGCCAGCTTGGCTTCAGCGGGACTGACGAGCAGGTCGTAGAGAAAGCCGGCACTTTGTATCCGGATCTGCTCTCCGCCGCCAGTTCAGCGTCGGCGATGTGGGTGGCGAATGCCGCCACCGTGGCGCCCTCTGCCGATACGCTCGACGGCAAAGTGCATCTCACCGTGGCTAACCTCAATAACAAATTCCACCGCGCCACCGAAGCGCGAACCACTGAACAGCTGCTGCGGTCGATTTTCCGCGACAGAACGCACTTTAGCGTTCATGACGCCCTGCCGCAGGTGGCGATGTTTGGAGACGAAGGGGCAGCCAACCATAACCGCCTGGGAGGGGAGTATGGCGAACCGGGTATTCAGCTCTTTGTCTATGGCCGCGATGAATCCGGGCATGCCACTCCGTCACGCTATCCCGCCCGTCAGACCCTGGCGGCGAGCCAGGCGGTGGCCCGGCTGAATCAGGTCAATCCGGGTCAGCTGATTTTCGCCCAGCAAAATCCCGAGGTGATTGACCACGGGGTATTCCATAACGATGTGATTGCCGTCTCCAACCGTCAGGTACTGTTTTGCCACGAGCAGGCGTTTATGGACCAGCAGGCGCTGTTCGGGATCCTTCGCAGCCGCGTGCCGGGCTTTACCCCGCTGGAGGTGCCCACAAAGGCGGTCTCGGTCGCGGATGCCGTGGCCACCTATCTCTTTAACAGCCAGCTTCTGAGTAAAGACGACGGCAGCATGATGCTGGTGCTACCGCAGGAATCGCAACTTCATGCTGGCGTTTGGCATTACCTGAATACCTTGCTGGAAGGGGACAACCCCATCAGCGAATTGCGCGTATTTGACCTTCGCGAAAGCATGGCGAACGGCGGCGGCCCGGCATGCCTGCGGTTGCGGGTCGTCCTCACGCCAGAGCAACAGCAGGCGGTCAACCCGGCGGTGATGATGAATGAGACGTTGTTCAACACACTTAATGACTGGGTGGATCGCTACTATCGCGATCGCTTAACCCAGGCCGATCTGGTTGATCCGCAATTGTTGCGTGAAGGGCGCGAGGCGCTGGATGCCTTAACCCGAATTTTACAGCTCGGTTCGGTCTATCCGTTCCAGCAATAAAGGAGGCGAGATGGAAAACCTGTTGGCCCTGACGCTGGCCGCGGAGTCACCGGCCCAGCATGCGGGCACCGGCCCTTCGTTTCACTGGCGCTGGCTGGCGCCAGGCGTGATGGAATTGACCCCTGAGACACAGAGCACGCGTTCGCTGGTGCTTTCGTCAGGGATCCATGGCAATGAGACGGCACCGGTTGAAATCGTCGATGCCTTACTTAGCGCCCTGTTCCGCGGCGAAATGATGCTGAGCTGTCGTCTGCTGGTGATCTTCGGCCATCCGCAGGCGCTGGTGGCGAATAAGCGCTATCTGGAGTGGGATATCAACCGCATGTTTGGTGGACGCTGGACGCAGTTTCCGCCTGGGGAAGATGCCGCCCGGGCCCAGGTGCTGGAACAGTGTGTAGCTGACTTCTTTGCCGATGCAGGGGATGATCGCTGGCATCTGGATCTGCATACCGCGATCCGCGCCTCTTACCACGTGCGCTTCGGGGTGTTGCCCCAGCGGGACGCCCCCTGGGATGAGGTATTTCTGGGGTGGCTGGGGGATGCAGGGCTAGAGGCGCTGGTGTTCCATCAGACTCCGGGCGGAACCTTTACCCATTTCAGCTGTGAACGCTTTGGTGCGCTGGCCTGTACTTTGGAGCTCGGGAAAGCCCTGCCTTTTGGGCATAACGATCTTCGCCTGTTTGCTGTCACTCAGCAGGCCCTGCAGGCACTATTAAGCGGAAAAACGCCGACCCGGCAGGCAGGCGAGGTGGAGCGCTATCGGGTGGTGCAACAAATCACCCGCCGCAGCGACGCCTTTCGCCTGCATATGGCGGCACATACGCTAAACTTTACCCCGTTTCGTCGGGGCGTGCTGCTGGCGGAAGATGGTGAGGAGCGCTACGAGGTGCAAAAGTCGACCGAGTATGTGCTCTTTCCAAACCCCTCGGTTGCCTTTGGGCTGCGCGCAGGATTAATGCTGGAAAAAATAAGCTGATAACGGCTGCCCCGAAAGGGGCGGTCATTCATCGTTGCGTTTATTTTGATTGATCTTTAATGCGCCAGATTTTTTATACGGATTATTCCTGGATAATTGCTTTATTATTAAACGCCATGCCGCTACACTTCCCCATAATTCCTTTAAAATCATTCATATGATTATTCTTGTTTCATCTCCCCACGGTTTATCCTTATTTCCTTCACAATTGAACAAATATTGTTTTTTACACTTTCACAGTTTTACTGTTGCTCTGATTTATTGACGATAAACCCCGTAAAGTTTATCTCGTCAACACGGCATAGCGCCGAAGAATAACTGAAAGAAAGGACAAGATTATGCGTAAATTAACTGCACTGTTTGTTGCTTCTACCCTGGCTCTGGGCGCTACCAGCATGGCGTTCGCAGCGGATACCGCCACAACGACCGCGGCGCCGACTGAAGGCAAAATGATCCACCATAAAGGCAAGCCGGGCATGCATCACGATATGATGTTTAAAGACCTGAATCTGACCGACGCGCAAAAACAGCAGGTGCGCGACATCATGAAAAGCCAGCGCGACCAGATGAAGCGTCCACCTCTGGAAGAGCGTCGCGCAATGCACGACATCATCGCCAGCGACTCCTTCGATAAAGCGAAAGCAGAAGCGCAGATCGATAAAATGGCCGAGCAGCACAAAGCCCGTATGCTGGCGCACATGGAAACCCAGAATAAGATCTACAACATTCTGACGCCTGAACAGAAAAAACAGTTCAATGCCAATTTTGAGAAGCGTCTGACAGAACGTCGCGCACCAGAAGGTAAAATGCCAGCACCTGCCGAATAATCGGCCCCCTCCTTAAGACCGCCGGCGTCCTGTTCACAAAAGCGAATTCGCTGTGGACAGGTCCGGCGGTTTTTTTCTTTACCGCCCTCTTGTAAGCCGCCAGAAGCGCGGTATTCTCCTGTAACGGCTTGAATGTACTTACACTTATGGCCAGAAATTTTTCCTGACCAGCCTAAAATCTGTAAGCACGCTTGCCGATACTACGTCTGTAGTAAACCAACTAACGATAACAATCAATTCAGCGACCGTGGTAAACGGCCGCTCTGGTGCGTTTTGCGCCATTCAGGAGTGGTGATGGAGTTTTTCGATATCCGTAAAATGCCGGTCAATCTTTGGCGTAATGGCGCCGGAGAGACGCGAGAAATTTGTTGTTTGCCTCCGGCAACCCGTGACTTTACCTGGCGGGCCAGTATCGCGTCCATTGCCGGTAATGGTGAGTTCTCTCTCTTTCCGGGCGTTGACCGGGTCATTACGCTACTGGAAGGGGGGGAGGTCGCTCTCGATGGGGGCCATGCGTTTAACCACAGGCTACGTCGCCATCAACCCTTCAGCTTTGCAGGTGATACGCCGGTAAAAGCGAAGCTCACTGAAGGGCAGATGTCGATGGATTTCAATATTATGACCCGACGTGACCGCTGTCGGGCCAAAGTGCGGGTGGCCGATCGCACCTTTACGACCTTTGCCTCGCGCGGTGGCGTAGTCTTTGTCATCAGCGGCGCATGGCAGATGGGCGACAAGCTTCTGACCGCCGATCAGGGGGCATGGTGGCAGGAAAGGCCGGCATACCCTGCGTTTACTGAAGGACGAAGGCAAGCTGCTGTTTAGCGAAATTATTTGGCTACCCGGTCATTAAGGGGGGTGATCTCATAACTGCCGGAGAGCAGCGGTTTACAGAGGATCTTATACCCATCCTGATCGAACCCCGCAGGCGTGCGGAGCAACTCCGGCGCCTCGTCCAGCGAATTCACTGCGCCCAGCCAGAGCCAGTTGTGGATGATATGATAATGGGTCATCCCCTCTCGCGACTCTTTAAGCGCAATGGCACTGTCCCACGGCCAGCAGGTGACGCCAATGTTTTCCAGCCCCGTCAGCAGCCGTTGCTGATGATCCTCCACGCTCTCTTTGCCGCAGCAGGCACCCGCGCAGCGTTTTAGCGCTGAGCGAAAGCAGGCGCGCCCGCGGGTTAAGGACTCCAGCCCCAACAGGCCGTAACAGAGCTTCTCCGTATCGGCGAGGCTTTGCAGAGTTTGTAACGCCGCACGGCGGTTAGCAAAGAGGCCGTAGAGATTGGGCGTATGGGAGAAATCGACTTCACGGGCATACACCACCTGCGGTTTCCCCTCGCTGATATGCAGCGAGCAGAGCTGCCGGTTGCGGCGCAGCCGTTTATTAAAGAGCGGCTGCTGCTCTTTAATCAGGCGCGCTTCCAGCAGCAGCGCACCGAGTTCACCGGCGGTCTGCGTCCAGCTAATGCGCCGGGACTGACGTAACATCGCGGCCTCTTCCGGGGTACGCAGATGCGACAGGACCCGGCTGCGAATATTGACGCTTTTACCTATGTACAGCGGCATGGCATCGCTCTCGCCATGGAAAAAGTAAACGCCGGGCTGCTTAGGTAACGCTTCCAGCCATGGGCGCAAATGTTCGGGGTATTCATAGATGGCAGCCGCTTCAAATTCGAGACGCGGTGCGGATTGACGCCTGCTCACAACTTACTCCTGATACTGTTCAGGTATACAGTATAGCAGCCTGTCGCTGGTTAAAAAAGAGGCGGCTTACGCCGCCTGCAGGAAATTATCGTTTCCAGAAGTCGTCAAATAGCGTGATAGGTGGGCGACGTTTATGCTCCGTCTTCACATACCAGCCTTCGATAATGCGCGCAGTTCCTTCGTCGAGAACCTTGCCTTCCAGATAATCATCAATATTCTCATAGGTTACACCCAGCGCGGCTTCGTCCGGCAGGGAAGGGCGATCGTCTTCCAGATCGGCGGTTGGGGCTTTTTTGTACAGATGCTCCGGACAGCCCAGTGCGGCCAGCAGCTGTTTACCCTGGCGCTTGTTAAGGCGGAACAGCGGGTTGATGTCCGTGCCGCCATCACCGTATTTGGTGAAGAAACCGGTCAGCGCTTCGGCGGCGTGGTCGGTCCCAACGACGATCCCTTTGGTCATACCGGCAATGCTGTACTGTGCTTTCATTCGCTCGCGGGCCTTTTCGTTACCGCGAACAAAATCGCTTAGCTCAATACCGGCATCGCGCAGCGCTTTTTCACTGGCCAGCACCGATTCTTTAATATTGACGGTCAATACCCGATCCGGCTGGATAAAGTTGAGTGCATCCTGGCAATCCTGTTCATCGAATTGCACGCCATACGGCAGGCGTACCGCGATAAACTGCAGCGTGGCGTCGCCGGTTTCATCACGCAATTCCGTGATGGCCTGCTGACTCAGTTTACCCGCCAGCGTGGAGTCCTGACCGCCGCTGATGCCCAGCACCAGCGTCTTAATGAAGGGGTAGGTTTTCAGATAGGTTTTCATAAAATCGACGCTACGGCGGATTTCATCCTCCGCGTTGATCGTCGGTTTGACCCCGAGCGCTTGAATAATCTCTTGTTGCAGAGCCATTTAGCCCCTCCGTTTCGTGAATTCGCTTAATGAATGATTCGTTAAAATTACCCCGTCAGGCGTAAAACGACAAGGATCCCTGTTATCACTGTGGCAAAAGCACGCGATTTTGCTGCTAATCGCTGTTTTATTAGAATTTTCCTAAAAAGCCGCGCTGGGCTGTCCGGGGTTGAAAAAAGTAATTTTATATTCCAGGCTTATCTAACACGCTGATAAACAAGAGGACGGAATATGAACAAGAACATCGCAGGAATGTTGGGTGCAGCGGCGGTACTGACTATGCTGGCAGGCTGTACGGCGTATGACCGTACAACGGACCAGTTCACACAGCCTGTTGTTAAAGACGTTAAGAAAGGGATGAGCCGTGCGCAGGTTGCGCAGGTAGCCGGCAAACCTTCTTCAGAAGTTTCAATGATTCATGCACGCGGTACTTGCCAGACTTACATCCTGGGTCAACGTAATGGTAAAGCAGAAACTTACTTTGTTGCCCTGGACGATACCGGTCACGTGATCAATTCGGGCTACCAGACCTGTGCGGAATACGATACTGACCCGCAGGCTCCTAAAGCCCAGTAAGGCACTCTCCTTAGCTCTGATACAAACCGGCCACTGCGCCGGTTTTTTTACATCCCGCCGACGCTTAATTCTCCACGCGAATTATTTGCCTGAAATGTGAAGGTAATCATTACGCCAGGTCAATGAGAGACAATTATAAACCTCTTAGGATTATTACCGGCATAGCGGTTGCCGTATACTCATGCCATACCGAAACGTCATCGATACACCGAGGAAAGTGGAGGCTGGCGTTGTCACCCATCGGGTAGCCATATAAGAGGGAAGTTGGGATGGAAAAGAAACACATCTATCTGTTTTGTTCTGCGGGCATGTCAACGTCACTGTTAGTGTCAAAAATGCGTGCGCAGGCGGAGAAGTACGAAGTACCGGTCATCATCGAAGCATTTCCGGAGACCCTGGCAGGCGAGAAGGGCGTTAACGCCGATGTCGTTCTGCTCGGCCCGCAAATTGCTTATATGCTGCCAGAAATCCAGCGTTTATTACCCAATAAGCCGGTAGAAGTGATCGACTCTGCGCTGTACGGCAAAGTTGATGGTTTAGGTGTACTTAAAGCTGCCGTTGCAGCGATTAAAAAAGCTGCAAATTAAAATTTTATTTTTTTCCCGTCAAAGAGCAATTTCACACTCACTTACGCCGCAATTTTATTGCGGCATTTAAGGGTATTTTTCTATGAGTAGAGTCATTGGTGCACTTGAAAAGGTACTCCTTCCTTTTGCAGTTAAAATAGGAAAGCAACCCCATGTCAACGCCATCAAAAACGGTTTTATTAAATTAATGCCGTTAACGCTGGCCGGTGCCATGTTCGTTTTAATTAATAACGTTTTTCTAAGTTTTGGCGATGGCTCATTTTTCTACTCATTAGGTGTTCGGTTAGACCCCTCAACCATTGAAACGTTAAATGGTTTCAAAGCCATCGGCGGCAATGTATATAACGGTACGCTGGGTATTATGTCGCTGATGGCCCCTTTTTTTATTGGGATGGCGCTGGCTGAAGAGCGTAAAGTGGACTCGCTGGCGGCGGGGCTGTTATCTGTTGCTGCCTTTATGACCGTCACGCCCTATAGCGTTGGCGAAGCCTATGCGGTAGGCGCGAACTGGCTGGGTGGCGCCAATATTATCTCCGGTATCGTCATCGGGCTGGTAGTTGCGGAACTCTTTACCTTTATTATTCGTCGTAACTGGGTCATTAGATTACCCGATAGCGTGCCGGCATCGGTGTCACGCTCCTTCTCAGCGCTGATCCCGGGCTTCATCATTCTTTCTATAATGGGCACCCTTGCCTGGGCGTTGTCGCACTGGGGGACGAACTTCCACCAGATCATCATGGATACCATCTCCACGCCGCTGGCATCGATGGGCGGTGTAGTCGGCTGGGCTTACGTTATTTTCACCTCGTTGCTGTGGTTCTTTGGCGTGCATGGCTCGCTGGCGCTGGCGGCTCTCGACAGCGGCATCATGACCCCGTGGGCGCTGGAGAACGTGGCGCTGTATCAGCAGTATGGCTCCGTGGATGCGGCACTGGCAGCCGGGAAAACCTTCCATGTATGGGCGAAACCGATGCTCGACTCCTACATCTTCCTGGGGGGCACCGGTGCTACGCTTGGCCTGATCATTGCGGTCTTTATCACTTCACGCCGCGCTGACCATCGTCAGGTGGCGAAACTGGCGCTGCCATCCGGGATCTTCCAGATTAACGAGCCGATTCTGTTTGGTCTGCCGATCATTATGAACCCGGTGATGTTTATTCCCTTTATTTTGGTTCAGCCGCTGCTAGCGGCCATCACCCTGACCGCCTACTACTTAGGCACTATCCCCCCGGTGACCAATATCGCGCCGTGGACGATGCCCGCTGGTCTGGGTGCGTTCTTCAACACCAACGGCAGCGTAGCGGCCTTCCTGTTGGCGATGTTTAACCTTGGGGTGGCAACCCTGCTTTATATGCCGTTCGTGGCCATTGCCAACAAAGCGCAGACCACCATTGATGAAGAAGAGAGCGAAGAAGAGATCGCCCTCGCACTGAAATTCTGATGTCGACTGGCGCGGGGTAACTCGCGCCTGTAAAGGAGAAGAGCATGTTTGATTTGGATAACGTCGTGGCAGAAGAGGCCGTTGAAAACGATCTGGAAGAGGTGGTGATGAGCCTCATTATCAACTCAGGGCAAGCGCGCAGCCTGGCGTATGCCGCGCTGAAGCAGGCTAAGCAGGGCGATTTTGCCGCTGCGCGTGCGATGATGGACCAGTCCCGCCTGGCGCTGAATGAAGCGCATCTGGTACAAACTAAACTGATTGAAGGCGATCAGGGTGAAGGTAAAATGAAAGTGAGCCTGGTGCTGGTACATGCCCAGGATCATCTGATGACCTCAATGCTTGCCCGCGAGCTGGTCACCGAACTCATCGATCTTCACGAAAAAATTCAGTAAGTATGGACAGGCAGGAGGTCAGCGCGATGGAGATCAAAACCGCACGTGAGCAGCAACTGTTCAATGGCAAAAATTTTCACGTGTTCATCTACAACAAGGTTGAGAGCATCAGTGGTTTGCATCAGCATGACTACTATGAATTCACCATTGTGCTGACCGGCCGTTACTATCAGGAGATCAACGGCAAGCGGGTACTACTGGAGCGCGGTGATTTTGTTTTTATTCCGATGGGCTCACATCACCAGAGCTTCTACGATTTTGGCGCCACGCGTATTCTCAACGTGGGGATCAGCAAGCGCTTTTTCGAAACGCATTATCTGCCGCTTCTGCCGTTCTGCTTTGTCGCCTCGCAGATTTATCACATCAAAGCAGAGTTCCTGACCTGGATCGAAACGGTGATTGCATCGCTAAATTTTCGCGACAGTGAATTTGATGAGTTTATCGAAACCGTCACCTTTTACGTCATCAACCGCCTGCGCCACCATCGCGAAGAGCAGCAGGTGGCGGATGATATTCCCCAGTGGCTGCGCACCACAGTTGAGGTGATGCACGATAAACTCAAGTTTGGCGAAAACGCGCTGGAAAATATGGTGCAACTCTCCGGTAAATCACAAGAATATCTCACCCGTGCGACTCAGCGCTATTATCGTAAGACGCCGGTGCAGATTATTAATGAAATTCGCATTAATTTCGCCAAGAAGCAGCTGGAAATAACCAACTACTCAGTGACGGATATTGCTTATGAGTCGGGTTATAGCAGTCCCAGTCTGTTTATAAAAACGTTTAAAAAATTCACCTCATTTACACCTAATAGCTATCGCAAAAACCTGACGGTAATCAATTAAACGCCGGCGGATCTGACGCCGGGAATATCGATTTCAAAAACTTGCCCATAACTGGTGGGAAGGGAGCGCTATACTTAACGGGCGGCTCTCCCAGGGAGAATAATATGCAGAAGAAATTAAAAGTAGTTACGATCGGCGGCGGCAGCAGTTATACCCCGGAATTACTTGAAGGCTTTATTAAGCGTTACCACGAACTGCCGGTCAGTGAATTATGGCTAGTCGATGTGGAAGAGGGGCAGGAGAAGCTGAATATTATTTTCGACCTCTGCCAGCGGATGGTGAAAAAAGCTGGCGTACCTATGACGGTGCATAAAACACTGGATCGCCGTGAGGCACTGAAAGACGCCGATTTCGTCACCACCCAACTACGCGTAGGCCAGCTCAAAGCGCGTGAGCTGGACGAGCGTCTGCCGCTGAGTTACGGCTACCTCGGACAAGAGACCAACGGTGCGGGCGGTCTGTTCAAGGGGCTGCGCACTATTCCGGTGGTCTTCGACATCATCAAAGATGTGCAGGCGATCTGCCCGAACGCGTGGGTGATTAACTTTACCAATCCGGCCGGCATGGTCACCGAGGCGGTCTATCGTCATACCGATTTCAAACGCTTTATTGGTGTCTGTAATATTCCCATCGGTATGAAGATGTTTATACGCGACGTGCTGGCGCTTGAGGAGAGCGATGCGCTCTCTATCGACCTCTTTGGTCTGAACCATATGGTCTTTATCCGCGATGTGCTGGTAAACGGGCAGTCGCGCTTTGCCGAGCTGCTGGACGGCGTAGCCAGCGGCAATCTTAAGGCTGGCTCGGTGAAAAATATCTTCGACCTGCCGTTCAGCGAAGGGCTGATTCGCTCCCTGAATCTGCTGCCTTGCTCGTATCTGCTCTACTACTTCAAGCAGAAAGAGATGCTGGCCATCGAAATGGGCGAGTACTACAAAGGCGGCGCACGTGCGCAGGTGGTGCAGAAGGTCGAAAAACAGCTGTTCGATCTGTATAAAGATCCGCAACTGAACATTAAGCCGAAAGAGCTGGAGCAGCGCGGTGGCGCCTATTACTCCGACGCGGCCTGCGAAGTGATCAACGCTATCTATAACGATAAGCAGGCCGAACATTACGTGAACATTCCGCATCATGGTCACGTTGAAAATATTCCGGCTGACTGGGCGGTAGAAATGACCTGCATCCTGGGGCGTGACGGCGCAAAACCGCACCCACGTATCACCCGCTTCGACGATAAAGTGATGGGGCTTATTCACACCATCAAGGGCTTTGAGGTGGCGGCAAGCCAGGCGGCGCTGAGTGGCGAGTTTAACGATGTGCTACTGGCGATGAACCTCAGCCCGCTGGTGCACTCGGATCGCGATGCTGAAAAACTGGCACGTGATATGATTCTGGCCCATGAAAAATGGCTGCCAAATTTTGCAGCAACCATCGATAAGCTCAAGAGCGAACAGCATTAAGAGGGCGTGCAATGGAAAATCTGCTGATCGTCAACGCCGATGATTTTGGTCTGTCGAAAGGGCAGAACTACGGCATCGTGGAAGCCTGCCGGCATGGCGTGGTGACCTCTACCACCGCCATGATGAATGCTGAGGCAATTGAACACGCCGTTGCCCTGAGCCGTGACCTGCCTGCTTTGGGCGTCGGGATGCACTTCGTCCTGACGTTAGGCAGGCCCCTGACCGCAATGCCTGGCCTGGCGCGCGAAGGGGAGCTTGGAAAATGGATCTGGGAAATGGCTGAGCAGGGCGGCCTGCCGCTTGAGGAGATTGCCAAAGAGCTGGAGTGTCAGTTCAACCGCTTTGTCGATCTCTTCGGTCGTGCGCCGACGCATATCGACAGCCACCACCATGTGCACATGATCCCGGCGATTTTCCCGCTGGTGGCTGAATTTGCCCGCCGTAAAGGGGTGGCGATGCGGGTGGATCGTCAGGAGGCCGCCTTTAAAGCAGCGGTGCCAGCGTTGCCGCCAACTACCGATGGCTTCAGCAGCGCGTTCTATGGCGATGCCATCGACGAGGCGCTGTTCTTGCAAACGCTTGATGATTCGGCGCAGCAGGGGGAGCGAAGTCTGGAGGTGATGGCGCATCCGGCCCTAATCGACAATACTCTGCGTAAAAGCGCCTATTGCTGGCCGCGACTGGATGAGCTGGAGGTATTGACCTCGGCGTCACTGAAAACTGCGATTGCCGAGCGCGGATATCGAATGGGAACCTTTAACGACCTGTAAAAAACAAAGCCGGGTGGCATTACCACCCGGCTCTTTTTTATGCCGGAATAGCGGCTATCTTGTTGCTACGTGACCAGACACGGTGCGCGGCCAGCAGATTCAAAAGCTGATCGGTGAAGGCGCTATCTGCGCTGTCACCTTCTACAATGCCCTCTTCACCCTGATCCGCAACCTTAAGCAGCGCTTTAAACTGTCGCGCATCGCCCGCCAGCGCGATAGGTTTAAGATGCTTATAGGCCTCCAGCAGGTAATATTGCGCATCGCCATTATTCAACAGGCTTTGAATATCACCACATGGCACCACCACGGCATCTACCGTCAAGGAAGGCGCACCCGCAAAGGTCGCGGCTATCGGCAGGGTAGAACCGTCGTCAGCCGTTACTTCACCCATGCGGGCGTAGAGCAGCTTTGCGTGAACCCCCCGGGACTTGAGGGCCTGTAACACCGCCAGTAGATCCGACGAACGGGTTTTATCATTCAGCAGTACGCCAACCACACGACCTTTAATATCGCCGCCCGGCACCGCATAAAGGCTGAGGCTGGGATCCTTTTTCAGGTTGTTGACGTCCTTCGGCGGCGCAATGTTGCGCTGTGCTTCAGTGAGGGTAATCCCCAGATTTTCAGCGACCCCCTGGGCAAGCGTGATATCAATGTGGGCCAGTTGATCCACGACCCGCTCCCGGATATAGGCCCGAACCACCTTGCTCAGCTCGAAACTGAAGGCACCAATAATATGCTGCTGCTCCACCGGCGTTTGACTCTGCCAGAAGAGGCGAGGGTGGGCATAATATTCGCCAAAGGAGGGGCTACGCTCACGTACTTTATGACCCTCAACGCGTTCCTGATACGACTCAAAGCCGCCGCGTTTTGGGCCTGGAGGGGTTTCGCGCGGCCAGTTATCGTTGATCGAGTTCGGTTCATAGTTGGCCGGGTTGGTATCGATATCCTGACGGTGCATGCCATCGCGCTGGAAGTTGTGGTACGGGCAGGTCGGGCGATTAATCGGGATCTCGTGGAAGTTAGGTCCGCCCAGGCGGCTGATCTGCGTATCGGTATAGGAGAACAGACGCCCCTGCAACAGCGGATCGTTAGTGAAGTCCAGCCCCGGTACGATGTGGCCAGGATGGAAAGCAGCCTGTTCGTTTTCGGCGAAGAAGTTATCCGGGTTACGGTTAAGGACCATTTTGCCGACGCGTTGCACCGGCACCAGCTCTTCAGGAATCAGCTTGGTAGGATCCAGCAGGTCAAAATCATATTTGAATTCATCTTCTTCCGGGATGAGCTGGAAGCCCAGTTCATACTCCGGATAATCGCCCGCTTCGATGGCTTCCCACAATTCACGGCGATGGAAATCCGGATCGCGCCCCGTCAGTTTTTGCGCCTCATCCCAGACCAGAGAGGCTTTACCCGCTACGGGCTTCCAGTGGAAGCGAACAAACGTGGCTTTACCTTCGGCGTTAATCAGCCGGAAGGTGTGGATGCCAAAACCTTCCATGGTGCGATAGCTACGCGGGATACCGCGATCGGACATCGCCCACATCACGTTGTGCAGGGTTTCCGGCTGCAGAGAAACATAATCCCAGAAGGTGTCATGGGCGCTCTGCCCCTGGGGAATGGCCCAGTGTGGCTCGGGTTTAACGGCATGGACGAAGTCGGGAAACTTGTGCGCGTCCTGAATAAAGAAGATCGGCGTGTTGTTGCCCACCAGGTCAAAGATACCTTCGTCGGTATAAAATTTGGTGGCGAACCCGCGGATATCACGCACCGTATCGGCGGAGCCTGCACCGCCCTGTACCGTTGAAAATCGTACGAATACCGGGGTGATCTTATCGGGGTCGGAGAGAAAATCCGCTTTGGTCAGGTCGCTCAGGCTCTTATAGGGCTGGAAATAACCGTGTGCTGCCGAGCCGCGCGCATGCACGATACGCTCCGGAATGCGCTCGTGGTCGAAATGGGTGATCTTCTCGCGCAGGATAAAATCTTCCAGCAGCGTGGGGCCGCGGCTACCGGCGCGCAGGGAGTTTTGATCGTCGGCGATACGTACGCCCTGATTGGTCGTTAGCGGAAAGTTCTCGCCATTTTTACGCTGGCACTCCAGCGCGTTGAGCTTTTCGTTACCCGTGTGCGGTGCCTTCAGGCTACCTGGCGCAGTGGGCTGTTCTCCTGGTGCAGTTGGGTCAGCCGTGGGCCGGTGAGAGCCGTCCTCCGGCGCCAGCGAGTCCAGTCCGGGTTTTGCTTCGTTTTCGTTGTGAACTGGAGATTGATGGGGTTTATGGGGATTATCATTCTGCGACATTACTCTCGTCTCCTGTTTTCATTGCTGAAAAGCCTTTTTTATTGGCATCAAAACCTATTAACTATAGAACAAGAGGCGTAATAATCCCGGTTAGGGCGTCATATCTTGCTGTTCAAGGGTGAGTAAAAGGCACGCAAGGCACGACGCAGGAGGGGCAATCAGCTATGATAGGATTTTACTGATTCTTGAATTTGCTTTAGTGAACCAGTCGCTTATGAAACCACTTCGCCAACAAAACCGTCCTGTCATTAGCTACGTACCCCGCGTGGAACCCGCCCCGCCTGACCATGCCACTAAAATGGAGGGGTTTCGTGATGTCTGGCTATTGCGCGGCAAATATGTGGCGTTTGTGCTGATGGGGGAACATTTTCGTTGTTCCCCACCGTTTACCGTGCCAGAGTCGGCCCAGCGCTGGGCGACACAGGTACGTCAGGAAAACGAGTTAAAAGAGTAGCCATAAAAAAACCGCCCGAAGGCGGTTTTTTTTATGCTGTTAGCGATTAACGGTGCGCCAGTTCGGCGTTGTCGTCGCTCTCCAGAATCTCTTTATCGGTCTGTTTCAGCCACTGACTGGTCAGTGTACCGGCAGTCATAGAACCACTCACGTTCAGGGCGGTACGGCCCATGTCGATCAGGGGCTCTACAGAGATGAGCAGGGCAACCAGCGTGACCGGCAGACCCAGTGCAGGCAGAACAATCAGTGCGGCGAAGGTCGCACCGCCACCCACGCCGGCTACGCCTGCGGAGCTGATGGTGACGATACCTACCAGCGTTGCAATCCAGACGGGATCCAGCGGGTTAATCCCGACGGTTGGAGCCACCATCACTGCCAGCATCGCCGGATAAAGGCCCGCACAGCCATTCTGACCAATGGTGGCACCAAAGGAGGCAGAGAAGCTGGCGATAGATTCCGGTACGCCCAGACGACGGGTCTGCGCTTCAACGTTCAGCGGAATAGAGGCTGCGCTGGAGCGGCTGGTGAACGCGAAGGTCAGAACCGGCCAGACTTTGCGGAAATATTTCAGCGGGCTCACGCCGTTCACGCCCAGCAGGATCCCGTGAACCACAAACATAATGCCCAGGCCCAGATACGAGGCGACAACGAAGCTACCCAGCTTAATGATGTCAGCCATATTAGAACCGGCAACCACTTTGGTCATCAGTGCCAGGACGCCGTATGGCGTCAACTGCATCACCAGACGGACCAGCTTCATTACCCAGCTCTGCAGGGTATCGATAGCGGTGATAACACGCTGACCTTTCGGCGCATCTTCTTTCAACAGCTTGAGGGCGGCCACGCCCAGGAACGCCGCGAAGATCACCACGCTGATGATCGACGTCGGGCTCGCACCCGTCAGATCGGCAAACGGATTTTTAGGCACGAAAGAGAGCAGCATTTGCGGCACGGTCAGGTCGGCCACTTTGCCCGCGTAGTTTGTTTCGATCGCCGTCAGACGTGCGGTTTCGGCCGTACCCTGTACCAGACCTTCGGCAGTCAGGCCGAAGAGGTTGGTGACCAGCACACCCACGAGCGCGGCAATCAGCGTGGTAAACAGCAGCGTACCGATGGTCAGGAAGCTGATTTTACCCAACTGAGAGGCGTTATGCAGACGCGCAACCGCGCTCAGAATAGAGGCAAAGACCAGCGGCATTACGATCATTTGCAGCAGTTGAACGTAGCCGTTACCGACAATGTTAAACCACTGGATGGAGTCTTTCAGTACCGGGTTGGCGGCACCGTAAATAGCCTGCAACGCCAGGCCAAATACCACACCCATTACCAGACCTACCAGCACCTTTTTGGCCAGGCTCCACTGACGATGACGCGTTTGCGCCAGCAGCAATAGCAAGACTACGAACACCACGATGTTCGCGATTAATGGAAAGTTCATCCCCGTTCTCCTGATTTATTATCAGATCGGACGTCAGCCCGATCCTGTTGGCGCAAGGGTAGCAGATGTGAACCAGGTCTCTTATATCCAAATGGAATGGATTATGCCAAACCGACCAATAACGTTGGTTTATTGTTCAATCTGGTGATGAATAAAGCGATTGAACTGCATTTGTAGCGAATTAATCATCTGCGATGACCAACGCACTGCACCATTATCGGGCAAGGTTTGCGGCATCCACACCGCCCAGGCAAAGAGCGCCATGCAGAGCACGCGCTCAAGCTGGTTCCCTTTTTGCGGCGCCAGAATAGGCAGGCGAAAACGCCAGCGGCAGGGCCAGAGTAGCGGAACGCCGGCCGGGGTGAGCATATCCGCAAGGATATGGCTGAGATAACCGAGTACCATCCCCTGAATGGCATCCGCGGGGATAATCCAGTCTTCAGGCACTTTTAAATAAAAGAGGGTAAGGGCGATGAAAACCGCCAGCAGGCTGTGGGTAAAGCCCCGGTGACCAAACATGCGGGCCACCGGCTTTGATATCCACTTGAGGCGCTGCCCCAGCAGCGATTTTGGGTGATCGATATCCGGAAGCAGACAGGTCAGTACCGCGGAGGGCACAATGTGCCACCAGTCGCCCTGCGCCAGCACAGGCGTAAGCTCAGCGTTTTTGGCAAACACTGCGCAGGCGAGAGAAAAAAGCAGATGACCTTCCGCCGTCATGATAAAACCCACTAAACTGTCGATTCATCCAGTATAGGGTTTTTATACAGTAGACGGAAGAGGTGACGTTGTAACCCTTTGTCACAAATTGCGCTTAACGCGCCAGCCAGCCGCCGTCTACTGCCAGAGTATGACCATTAATATAGTCGGAGGCCGACGAGGCTAAAAACACGACGGGCCCTTGCAGGTCGGCGGGCGTACCCCAGCGACCGGCGGGAATACGATCAAGAATCTCTTTGCTGCGCTGTGCATCATCGCGCAGTTGCTGCGTATTATTGGTTGCCATATAACCGGGTGCAATCGCGTTAACGTTAATTCCCTGCGTTGCCCATTCGTTGGCCAGCAGTCGTGTAATACCCAGTACGCCACTTTTAGAGGCCGTATATGAGGGCACCCGGATACCGCCCTGAAAGGAGAGCATCGACGCGATATTAATGATTTTGCCGCCCTGACCCTGGCGAATAAACTGCCGCGCCACGGCTTGCGAGAGGAAAAAGACCGACTTCAGGTTCAGGTTCATGACCTCATCCCAATCTTTTTCGCTAAAGTTAAGGGCATCTTCCCGGCGGATAGTTCCGGCGTTATTGACCAGAATATCTACCCGGCCCATCTCCGTCACCGTCTGGTTGACGATATCGTCCAGGGCATCCTGCTTACTGAGGTCGGCCTGAATAGCCATAAAGCGGCGACCCAGCGCGTTGACTTTTTCGGCGGTCTCTTGCGGGATTTTGCGGTTTACGCCGACGATGTCGCAGCCTGCCTGTGCCAGGCCGAGCGTCATTCCCTGGCCTAAGCCCGTGTCGCAGCCGGTGACAATTGCCACTTTACCTGAAAGATTAAAGGCATCCATTATCATGTTGACCTCAGAAAGTAGGGTTATTGTGATTCTGAGATAAGAATAGAAGTGGCGTATAGAAAATACAAACTAAAATGAAATGGCGTTTTAAAATATTTAAATTGATCGCATTTCTGGGCAACCTGGGTTGCCCAGTGCCGCATTAACCGAGCAGGTGGGCAGGGGTTAGCTGCGTTAGAGAGTGAAGTTTAACATCGGCCAGCGCATAGCGTGCGTCCTGCTGATTCTCCTCGGCAGGTACCACGATAGCGCGCATGCGTGCCGCTTTACTGGCGATCATGCCATTAACGGAATCTTCCAGCGCGACGCACGCCGTAGGATCGACGCCCAGCTTAGCCGCACAATCCATATAGACCTGCGGGTGCGGTTTGCTGTAAGGCAGTTTTTCGGCCGATGCGAGCGCATCGAAGCTGCTGCGCAGATCGAACATCTCCAGCACTTTTTCCAGCATATGAAGCGGCGAGGCGGATGCCAGACCCACCCGTAACCCCTGCGCTTTACAGAGCGCGGCGGCTTCGCGCGCGCCTGCCAGCAGCGGGCGGCTCTCTTCAACCAGCGCAATGGCGCGGTTGATAATTAAGTCGGTGACTTCGGCCCGGCCCGGACCCGACCAGGGTTGCTGGGCAAACCACAACTCCACCACCATGTCGATCCGCAGACCGAGGGTATCCGGCAGTTCATTGCGGCGGCTGATATCCACGCCAAGGCTGGCCATGACATCCAGTTCAGCACGATCCCAGAGCGGCTCGGAATCGATCAGTAATCCATCCATATCAAAAATGGCAGCAATAATTTGACGCGAGTTTGACATTATAACTTCTCCATAAAGGGGGCCGAACACCGTGGGTGTACACAGCAATTTACCATATTGTCCTCAAAGATCGGGCGAAAATGGCGACCAGCAGGTAGACTTATCCACTATGTAAGCGTCTCTATAACGAGGAATCAATGACGTATCAACAAGCTGGACGCATAGCCATTCTTAAGCAGATCGCGGGCTGGGTGATTTTTATTCCAACGGTAATTTCCACGATCATCTCTGTTTTGAAATTTATGTATGACCACAGCGAAAAGCAGGCCGGTATAAACGCCGTCATGCTGGACTTCGCTCACGTCATGATTGAGATGATGCGTTTTAATACGCCGTTTCTTAACTTTTTCTGGTTTAACTCCCCAACTCCGGATTTCAAACAGAGCCTGAATATCGGTTTCTGGATTATCTTTGTCCTTATTTTTGTCGCGCTGGCGTTACAGGCTTCAGGCGCCCGTATGCGGCGGCAAACTCGTTTTCTGCGCGAGGGGCTTGAAGATCAGCTGATTCTGGAGAAAGCGAAAGGGGCAGAAGGGATGAGCCGGGAGCAGATTGAGTCGCGTATCGTGGTGCCACACCACACCATTTTCCTGCAAATCTTTCCGCTTTATGTGCTGCCGGTCATTTTGATTATTGGCGGCTACTTCTTCTTTTCACTGCTCGGGTTTTTGTAAGAGCATTGCCGGGCAGGTTGGCTGCCCGGCAGTTCCGTCAGGCCGCCAGTACCCTTTCCAGCGCTTTTTGGGCATTGACCAGATGCTGTCCGCCAAAGAGGATCGCACGGTTCATCAGCGTATAAAGCTGGTAAATAGGTTGGCGCTCAAGGAAGTCTGCCGGCAGGGGAGAGACCGACTGGTAACCGTCGTAGATTTGTGGCGGCTGTTCTGGGTGCAGCGGCAACATCGCCAGGTCACACTCTCTGTCCCCCCAGTAGCAGGCCGGGTCAAAAATGTAAGGCCCCTGTGGGCCGAGCGCGCAGTTATCTGACCAGAGATCGCCATGCAGGAGCGACGGCTGCGGTTGATGGGAAGAGAGCCGCTGGCGGATATGTTCCACGATGGTATCGATATTCCCGAACTCCAGTCCTTTTTCAGCCGCCAGTTCAAGCTGCCAGCCAATGCGTTGCTCGGCAAAAAAAGTAGACCAGCGCCGCTGCCAGGCGTTGGGCTGAGGCGTGGTGGAAAGATCGTTATCAAAATCGAGGCCGAATTGTGGCTGGTCGCTCCACTGGTGCAGCCGTGCAATCTGTTGCCCCAGAATAAAGGCGTTGTGGGCATCCAGCGGACGGGGAGGGAGATAATCCACCACCAAAAAACTGTAATCGCGATCGCTTCCAACGGCCAGGACCTGCGGTACGCTCACCGTTTTGCTGCGAGAGAGGAGTTCCAACTGATCGGCCTCGGCGGTGAATATAGGCAGTAACTCCCGCTCATCGCATTTAACGAAAAGGTCGCGCCCCGCATAGCGCAGATGCCATGCGGCATGGATCTCTCCGCCTGGCAGTTCGTTACGCAGTTCAATTTCACCTTCACCCAGTTGTTCACGTAAAAGATGACTGATAGCCTGCCACATGTGCTCTCTCCCATGTTGTCTGCCAGATCATAAAGTTAGCGTAAATTGGTGGTAAAAAAATACGAACTAACGCACATCTGCGCCGTTTGGTACGAGCGAGGGCACTTATTGTTGCTTGTGCCACTCATCCCAGGTGGCAATCTCAACCGTCGCCTCTTTACCGGTAGCACTTGCCACCAGCCCTTTCGCCAGCGCTTCTACCTCATCCGGACTAAGTGGACTCACCAGACCAAAGGTATTGGGGCCGAGTTCATGCAGATTGCCTTCATCATCCGTCAGCGTTAATAAAAAACCGCTGCGGGTAAGATGGTTATTAATTTCGTTCAGTTCAGTCAGCGAATCTTCGTGGACCTTTACGGTTACGACGTAGCGGGTGATGTCACCACTGCTCATATTTCACCTCATTGTTATCATGAAATTTTTCTAGCTTAGTCGATTCATCTGGTTTGGCGACCCCTCCGGCAGGCCGAAGGGGGAATATCAGGATTTCGCCAGGTATTGATATATTTTATCGGTGTCCGCCAGAGAACAGAGACGGGTGCCCTGATTTATGGTGGCTGCGCTACCTGCGGCGACGCCGTAGCGCGTCATCTCCTGGAGTGATGCCCCCTGCGCCAGCTTGAGCGTCATGGCGCCCACCATACTGTCACCGGCACCGACGGTGCTCTGGCTTTTCATCGGGGGCGGCACCACCTGGACGAAGCCAGTGGCATCTACGGCCAGTGCTCCCTGTGGACCCAGGGAGACCACCACGCGGTGTGCTTTGCCGCTTTTTACCAGCTCTTCTGCGGCGGTACGGACGTCATCCGGCTGGGTGAGATCGCGTTTTACCAGCGCGCTCAGCTCTTTTTGGTTGGGTTTCACCAGTTCAATCCCGCCGAGTGCCAGCGCCGCGGTAAGCGCATCACCCGAGCTGTCCACAATGCAGCGAATACCTTGTCGCTGGGCAGCCTGAATGAGCTGCGTGAGTTTGTCGGTTTTAACCCCAGGCGGAAGGCTGCCGCTAATAACCAGGATGGATCCGCTTTCAATTGCGAGGACTTTTTCTTCCAGTTGGCGAAACTCGTCATCACTCAATGTGGCGCCGGGCATCACAAAGCGGTATTGCTCGCTGTTAGACTCCACGTGAACATGCAGGTTCTGCCGTGTCCAGTCGTGCGCATCCACGGTCTGAACCGGAACCTGTTCATCCGCAAGCAGGGTAACCAGGTGCTCGCCGGTTGCCCCGCCTGCAGGGAAAATCGCTGTCGCTTTGCCCCCCAGGTGGGTAATGGCGCGAGCGACATTGATGCCACCGCCGCCCGGTTCGAACACGGGGGCGCTACAGCGTAATTTACCTTCCGGGTAGATCTGCGCGGTGATGGTCGCACTATCCAGTGAAGGGGAGAGCGTTAAAGTAAAGATTCGGACCATTTTAACCTCCATTTTGTATGGGCAGCTTAAGCCTGGCACCAATAAGCCGATCGCGAAAGTAAATAACAGTATGATTTCTCATATAAATATTTTTTTGCGATGTCGCTTCTATTTATATTTTTTTAAAGGGTTTGAGATCGTTCTTATTCAAAAAATGAAATAAGAAATCATTGCTATGTTATTTGAGCCTTTTTATAATTTGTTACCTTTCGATGGGCGGCTTGTTATTGATCCATAAGAAGGTTTCCGGGACCGTGATGGTCTCTTTTTTTGTTGTACGGACTCTTTATAAATGAAGCTCTTAAAGACAGTACCCGCTGCGATGATGTTAGCGGGGGGCATGTTTGTATCTCAGTATGCAGCTGCCGATGATTCCGTTTTTACTGTCATGGATGATCCCTCCACTGCGCAGAAACCTTTTGAAGGCAACCTTAACGCAGGTTATCTGGCGCAATCCGGTAACACGAAAAGCTCATCTCTGACGGCTGACAGCACACTGACCTGGTACGGTAATACGACCGCATGGTCACTGTGGGGGAATGCCAGCAACACCTCTTCTAACGATGAGCGCTCTTCCGAGAAATATGCGGTGGGCGGACGTAGCCGTTACAATTTGACTGATGTGGATTACCTGTTTGGCCAGGCAAGCTGGCTGACCGACCGCTACAACGGCTATAAGGAACGCGATGTGGGGACCGTCGGTTACGGTCGTCAGTTCCTGAGTGGCCCGGTTCACAGCTTCCGTTTTGAATTTGGTCCGGGCGTACGTTACGACAAATATACCGACGGCGATAGTGAAACTCAGCCGCTGGGTTATGCGTCCGGGACTTACGCCTGGCAGATGACAGACACCACCAAATTTACCCAGGGTGTTTCTGTCTTTGGTGCAGAGGATACTACCGTAAACTCAGAAACGGCGCTTAACGTTGCCATTAACGAGCATTTCGGTTTGAAAGTCGCTTACAACGTGACCTGGAACTCCGAGCCGCCGTCGTCTGCGCCAGAGCATACCGACCGTAGAACCACGCTCTCACTGGGCTACAAGATGTAATAATGGCGGGCCAATTAATATTGGCCCGTTTTTAATTCTGCGCCAGGAAATAACAAACGCCGTTTTAAAAATATTAGCGTAGCTGATATCTCCATATTTCCTCCATCATTCCTTTGACTGAGCTTTGTCAGTTTATTTGACACGAATTGATAAATATTTTGACTAGGCAAAAGTGTGATCCAGATCTACACTGTGAACACAGGCAATATAAAGCCTATTAAGTTGTTCTGTATTAATTCTGTGTGAGATATCTGTTATGAATAAAATTACAACTGCGGCTGCAGTGACTGTGCTTTCTGCACTTTCATTCGGCGTATTTGCCGCCGATGCCGTTTATGACTCTGCCAGTAACATGAATAGCCAAATTGGTATTACTCAAGCTTCCGACGTTGAAGCAGGTTCAAACATCGCGCCGGGTTCACAGTCCACAGGGCAGTCCATGGACAAAGCCTTTGATGTGCATACTCTGGTTGCGGGTGAATGGTCCTGACACATGCTAATAATGGCTGGCCGTTGATTTCACATCGTCGTGCCGAGTAAAAAAACCGGATCTTGTCGTACCGGTTTTTTTTATTTTTCGCATTAATGGTTAAAATATTTAAAATTGAATTTTAGTTCTGCGCACAGAGTGCAAATTTAAGTAAAGATCGCTTGCCCGAAACGAGGGGATTATCCCCAAATCATCGCAGCCCAACGTAATAACAACATCGCAGCGCATATTGCGATAAGTATCAGCACCATTTTCCAGTGTTTTTTTGAAAAGCGTTTCGTTGGCATAGTTTCCATCCCTGTTCGAATCCCGACGAAGTTTATCAAACTTCGCCTGACGATGCTTCCACCCACTCGCTCGGGAAAAACGCGGCAGAGGTTATGTCTTAAAACCAGTGAAATTTATTCGCAAGGATCAGTACCACACCCGCTGCGGAGAGAATGTTCAGGATAACCACGGTTCGACTGGATACATTCATAAGACGCCCCATTATCTGTTAACGGACCAGTACAAGGATAGCTCAGCAATTGCGCCTTGCCTGTTCCCGCTTTGAATCTCAGACAAAAGTACCAGTGACTCATTCTCCGGGGAGGGTGTTTTCACTCTTTTGTTAGTGTTACCATCGGCATGCTGATCGAAAGGGGAAACCACACCCTTCGATCTTGTGCGGGATGACAAGCCAATTTGACGATTGTTGGTCAGATGGTTCGGTAATCCACTGTTAACTGTAAAATTATTCTCTTTGCATATGCTCTTATGTGTGGGGCATCACTGCGAATAAGGACATAAAATGCCTGTTATTACTCTTCCTGATGGTAGCCAACGCCATTTCGACCACGCTGTAAGCCCAATGGATGTTGCCCTGAACATCGGTCCAGGCCTGGCGAAAGCCACCATTGCCGGCCGCGTGAATGGCGAACTGGTTGATGCTTCCGATCTCATTGAAAACGATGCGCAGCTCTCCATCATTACTGCGAAAGACGAAGAAGGTCTGGAGATTATTCGTCACTCCTGTGCGCATTTGTTAGGTCATGCCATCAAACAGCTGTGGCCCAATACCAAAATGGCGATTGGCCCGGTTATCGACAACGGCTTCTATTATGACGTTGATCTTGACCACACCCTGACCCAGGAAGATATCGACGCGCTCGAAAAGCGTATGCACGAGCTCGCTGAAACCAACTACGATGTCATCAAGAAGAAAGTGAGCTGGCACGAAGCGCGTGAAACCTTCGTGAAGCGTGGCGAGAGCTATAAAGTCTCTATTCTTGACGAGAACATCGCCCATGATGACAAGCCTGGCTTGTACCATCATGAAGAATACGTCGACATGTGCCGTGGACCGCACGTGCCGAATATGCGCTTCTGTCATCACTTTAAGCTGATGAAAATCGCCGGCGCTTACTGGCGTGGCGACAGTAACAACAAAATGTTGCAGCGTATCTATGGTACGGCCTGGGCAGACAAAAAAGCCCTGAATGCCTACCTGCAGCGCCTGGAAGAGGCCGCAAAACGTGACCACCGTAAAATCGGTAAGCAGCTTGACCTGTATCATATGCAGGAAGAAGCACCGGGCATGGTGTTCTGGCACAACGATGGCTGGACCATCTTCCGCGAACTGGAAACCTTCGTACGCTCCAAGCTGAAAGAGTACCAGTACCAGGAAGTGAAAGGCCCGTTCATGATGGACCGCGTGCTGTGGGAAAAAACCGGCCACTGGGAAAATTACAAAGATGCGATGTTCACTACCTCTTCCGAGAACCGTGAATACTGCATCAAGCCGATGAACTGCCCGGGTCACGTGCAAATCTTCAACCAGGGTCTAAAATCCTACCGTGACCTGCCGCTGCGTATGGCTGAGTTCGGTAGCTGTCACCGTAACGAGCCATCAGGTGCGCTGCATGGTCTGATGCGTGTACGTGGCTTTACCCAGGATGATGCGCATATCTTCTGTACCGAAGATCAGGTTCGTGATGAAGTTAACGCCTGTATTCGTATGGTCTACGATATGTATAGCACCTTTGGCTTCGAGAAGATCGTCGTCAAACTCTCAACGCGTCCGGAAAAACGTATCGGTAGCGATGAGACCTGGGATCGCGCGGAAGCGGACCTCGCCGTGGCGCTGGAAGAGAACGGTATCCCGTTCGAATACCAGCTGGGTGAGGGCGCCTTCTACGGTCCTAAAATTGAATTTACCCTGTATGACTGCCTCGATCGCGCATGGCAGTGCGGAACAGTACAGCTGGACTTCTCCCTGCCGCAGCGTTTAAGCGCCTCTTATGTTGGCGAAGACAACGAGCGTCAGGTACCGGTTATGATTCACCGTGCAATCCTCGGTTCTCTGGAGCGCTTCATCGGCATCCTGACCGAAGAGTTTGCTGGCTTCTTCCCAACCTGGCTGGCGCCAGTGCAGGTCGTGGTCATGAACATTACCGATTCTCAGGCCGATTACGTTAAAGAATTGACGCAGAAACTACAAAATGCGGGCATTCGCGTAAAAGCGGACTTGAGAAATGAGAAGATTGGCTTTAAAATCCGCGAGCACACTTTACGTCGTGTCCCTTATATGTTGGTCTGTGGTGATAAAGAGGTGGAAGCAGGCAAAGTTGCCGTTCGCACCCGCCGTGGTAAAGACCTGGGGAGCCTGGACGTAAGTGAAGTGATTGAGAAGCTGCAACAAGAGATTCGCAGCCGCAGTCTTCAACAACTGGAGGAATAAGGTATTAAAGGCGGAAAACGAGTTCAAACGGCACGTCCGAATCGTATCAATGGCGAGATTCGCGCCCAGGAAGTTCGCTTAACAGGTCTGGAAGGCGAGCAGCTGGGGATTGTGAGTCTGAGAGAAGCAATCGAAAAGGCTGAAGAAGCTGGAGTAGATTTAGTTGAAATCAGCCCTAACGCCGAACCGCCAGTTTGTCGTATCATGGACTACGGCAAGTTCCTTTATGAAAAGAGTAAGTCTTCTAAGGAACAGAAGAAGAAGCAAAAAGTTATCCAGGTTAAGGAAATCAAATTCCGTCCTGGTACCGACGATGGCGATTATCAGGTAAAACTCCGCAGCCTGATTCGCTTTCTGGAAGATGGCGATAAGGCCAAGATCACACTGCGTTTCCGCGGTCGTGAGATGGCCCACCAACAGATCGGTATGGAAGTGCTTAACCGCGTCCGTGAAGATCTGAGTGAACTGGCAGTAGTCGAATCCTTCCCTACGAAGATCGAAGGCCGCCAGATGATCATGGTGCTCGCTCCTAAGAAGAAACAGTAAGGCCTTCAAGCAGCAAAATCTGTGGAGCCTTCGGGCCTCATAGGTTTTGCTCGCCTATGTTTCGTTTATTTAACAATGCGAAGTGGAAGTTATTAAGATGCCAAAAATTAAGACCGTACGCGGTGCTGCTAAGCGCTTCAAAAAAACCGGTGGTGGTGGATTTAAGCGTAAGCACGCAAACCTGCGTCATATTCTGACCAAAAAATCTACTAAGCGTAAACGTCACCTGCGTCCAAAAGGCCTTGTTTCTAAAGGCGATCTGGGTCTGGTTATCGCGTGCCTGCCGTACGCATAAGCCGTTAACGTTTAATTTTTTTACTAAGAATATAGATACAGGAGAGCACATATGGCTCGCGTAAAACGTGGTGTAATTGCACGTGCACGTCACAAGAAAATTTTGAAACAAGCTAAAGGCTACTACGGTGCGCGTTCACGCGTTTACCGCGTTGCCTTCCAGGCTGTTATCAAAGCAGGTCAGTACGCTTACCGTGACCGTCGTCAGCGTAAGCGTCAGTTCCGTCAACTGTGGATTGCGCGTATCAACGCAGCAGCACGTCAGAACGGTATTTCTTACAGCAAATTCATCAACGGCCTGAAAAAAGCCTCTGTTGAAATCGACCGTAAGATCCTGGCTGACATCGCAGTATTCGACAAAGTAGCGTTCACCGCTCTGGTCGAAAAAGCGAAAGCAGCTCTGGCATAAGCCAGTTGAAAGAGGGGGCTTTGCTCCCTCTTTTCATATACCCGTCATACTTCAAGCTGTACCTGCATTGGCTGCGTTCGTTCACTTCAGTCACTGATGTAAGGGCCTGAGGATTCTCTCTCTTGCCGCCTTGTTACAACGTGAATTATTTGGGGTATAACCTTATCAGAACATTGACATTTATCCGTGCAGGCTTTTCAATAAGCGCTTAACGGTTTTTCCACACAAGGTAACGCAAGCATGAATGCTGCTATTTTCCGCTTCTTCTTTTACTTTAGCACCTGAATTCAGGAGGCTAGCGCGTGAAAGATGAAACGAAAAACAGCGCCAATTAAGCCTCCCGATGGAGGCTTTTTTTGTGTCTAAATTCGAGAGATTAAGTCCACCAAATCGGTGTCTGCACCGACATAATGAGGAAAACCATGTCACATCTCGCAGAGCTGGTTGCCAGTGCAACGGCTGCCATTAACCAGGCCTCAGATGTTGCCGCGTTAGACAACGTCCGCGTCGAATACCTGGGCAAGAAAGGGCATCTGACTCTTCAGATGACCACCCTGCGTGAGCTGCCGCCGGAAGAGCGTCCAGCTGCAGGCGCAGTGATTAACGAAGCCAAAGAGCAGGTCCAGCAAGTTTTGAATGCGCGTAAAGCCGAATTAGAAAATGCCGCGCTGAACGCCCGTCTCGCTGCAGAGACCATCGACGTCTCCCTGCCGGGTCGCCGCGTTGAGAACGGTGGCTTGCACCCGGTTACCCGCACCATTGACCGTATTGAAAGTTTCTTCGGTGAACTGGGCTTTACCGTCGCCACCGGGCCGGAAATTGAAGATGACTACCATAACTTCGATGCCCTGAACATTCCGGGTCACCACCCGGCACGTGCCGACCACGACACCTTCTGGTTTGATGCGACCCGTCTGCTGCGTACCCAGACCTCTGGCGTACAGATTCGCACCATGAAAAACCAGCAACCACCGATTCGCATCATCGCGCCGGGCCGTGTTTACCGTAACGATTACGACCAGACTCACACCCCGATGTTCCACCAGATGGAAGGTCTGATCGTTGATAAGAACATCAGCTTCACCAATCTGAAAGGCACGCTGCACGAGTTCCTGAATAACTTCTTTGAAGAGGATCTGCAGGTGCGTTTCCGTCCGTCCTACTTCCCGTTCACCGAACCCTCTGCTGAAGTGGATGTGATGGGTAAAAACGGCAAATGGCTGGAAGTGCTGGGCTGCGGTATGGTGCATCCGAATGTACTGCGCAACGTGGGCATCGATCCGGAAGTTTACTCCGGCTTTGCGTTCGGCATGGGTATGGAGCGACTGACCATGCTGCGTTACGGCGTAACCGACTTACGCGCTTTCTTCGAGAACGATCTGCGTTTCCTCAAACAGTTTAAATAAGGGCAGGACAGAACAATGAAATTCAGTGAACTGTGGCTACGCGAATGGGTGAATACCTCTCTCGACAGCGAAGCGCTTTCTAACCAGATCACCATGGCTGGCCTGGAAGTGGACGGCGTTGAGCCGGTTGCGGGCGCTTTCAACGGCGTGGTAGTGGGCGAAGTGGTGGAGTGCGGTCAGCACCCTAACGCCGATAAATTGCGTGTTACCAAGATCAACGTAGGCGGCGAACGCCTGCTGGATATCGTCTGCGGCGCACCTAACTGTCGCCAGGGGCTGAAAGTTGCGGTGGCGACTATCGGCGCCGTACTGCCGGGTGACTTCAAAATTAAAGCCGCAAAACTGCGCGGCGAGCCTTCCGAAGGCATGCTTTGCTCCTTCTCTGAGCTGGGTATTTCCGACGATCATAACGGTATTATCGAATTGCCGGCCGATGCGCCTGTCGGTACCGACATTCGTGAGTACCTGAAACTCGATGACAACACCATCGAAATTAGCGTTACGCCAAACCGTGCGGATTGCTTAGGTATTATCGGTGTGGCACGTGACGTCGCCGTGCTGAATCAGACCGAGCTGAACGTACCAGAAATCGTGCCTGTTGAAGCGACCATCAGCGACACGCTGCCTATCCAGGTTGAAGCTGCAGACGCCTGTCCGCGCTACCTGGGGCGTGTGGTCAAAGGCATCAACGTGAAAGCGCCAACTCCGCTGTGGATGAAAGAGAAGCTTCGTCGTTGCGGCATTCGCTCTATCGATGCCGTCGTTGACGTCACTAACTACGTTCTGCTGGAGCTGGGTCAGCCGATGCACGCGTTCGATAAAGATCGTATCGAAGGCGGCATCGTGGTGCGTATGGCGAAAGAGGGCGAAACCCTGGTTCTGCTGGACGGCACCGAAGCCAAACTGAATGCCGATACGCTGGTAATTGCTGACCATAACAAAGCGCTGGCCATGGGCGGCATCTTTGGTGGGGAGCACTCTGGGGTTAATGATGAAACGCAGAACGTGCTGCTGGAGTGTGCGTTCTTCAGTCCGCTCTCCATCACCGGTCGTGCACGTCGTCACGGCCTGCACACCGATGCGTCTCACCGCTACGAGCGTGGTGTGGATCCTGCACTGCAGTATAAAGCGATGGAGCGTGCGACACGCTTGCTGCTCGATATCTGCGGCGGCGAAGCAGGCCCGGTTATCGATGTCACTCACGAAGCGACCCTGCCGAAGCGTGCAACCATTACGCTGCGCCGCAGCAAGCTGGATCGCCTGATTGGTCACCACATTGCCGATGCGCAGGTAGGTGACATTCTTCGCCGTCTGGGCTGCGAAGTGACCGAAGGTCAGGATCAGTGGCAGGCTGTTGCCCCAAGCTGGCGTTTCGATATGGAGATCGAAGAGGATCTGGTTGAGGAAGTTGCCCGCGTCTATGGCTACAACAACATTCCTGACGCCCCTGTTCAGGCGGGTCTGGTCATGGGCTCGCACCGCGAAGCTGACCTGTCCCTGAAGCGAGTGAAAACCATGCTTAACGACAAAGGCTACCAGGAAGTCATCACCTACAGCTTTGTCGATCCGAAAGTGCAGCAGCTGGTTCATCCAGGTGAAGACGCGCTGATTTTGCCAAGCCCAATCTCCAGCGAAATGTCTGCAATGCGCTTGTCATTGCTGACCGGTCTGCTGAGTACCATCGTTTATAACCAGAACCGTCAGCAGAGCCGCGTACGTATCTTTGAAACCGGCCTGCGTTTCGTACCGGATACCCAGGCTGATCTCGGTATCCGTCAGGATCTGATGCTGGCCGGCGCCATTTGCGGCAACCGCTACGAAGAGCACTGGGATCTGACGAAAAACAGCGTTGATTTCTACGATTTGAAAGGTGACCTCGAGTCCGTGCTCGATCTGACCGGTAAATTATCCGAAATTGAGTTCCGTGCTGAAGCTATTCCAGCCCTGCATCCGGGCCAGTGTGCGGCAATTTATCTGCAGGGAGAACGCGTTGGTGTCATTGGCGTTATCCATCCAGAGCTTGAGCGTAAACTGGACCTGAATGGCCGTACGCTGGCGTTTGAGCTGGAGTGGAACAAGGTTGCAGACCGCGTTATTCCTCAGGCTCAGGACGTTTCTCGCTTCCCGGCGAACCGTCGTGATATCGCTGTTGTGGTGGCCGAAAACGTGCCTGCCGCAGATATTTTGGCCGAATGTAAGAAAGTTGGCGTAAATCAGGTAGTTGGCGTAAACTTATTTGACGTGTACCGCGGCAAGGGCGTAGCAGAGGGCTTTAAGAGCCTGGCTATCAGCCTGATCCTTCAGGATACCGGCCGTACACTCGAAGAAGAGGAGATTGCCGCTACCGTTGCCAAATGTGTAGAGGCATTAAAAGAGCGATTCCAGGCATCATTGAGGGATTGAACCTATGGCGCTTACAAAAGCTGAAATGTCAGAATATCTGTTTGATAAGCTTGGGCTTAGCAAACGGGATGCTAAAGAGCTGGTAGAGCTGTTTTTCGAAGAGATCCGTCGTGCTCTGGAAAATGGTGAGCAGGTAAAACTCTCCGGCTTTGGCAATTTTGATTTGCGAGACAAAAACCAACGTCCGGGCCGTAACCCGAAGACGGGGGAAGATATTCCCATTACAGCCCGCCGCGTGGTGACCTTCAGACCCGGACAGAAGTTAAAAAGCCGTGTCGAAAACGCTTCGCCAAAAGCAGAGTGATATGAACTAACTAAAAAGGCCGCTTTTGCGGCCTTTTTTCTTTGCGCTGTTGTAAACCCACCGTAAAATCAATCACCTCATTCATACGCATAATGATACCCATGCCCGAATTCGCCCGTCATCAATACCGCGCCGATCTGCGAAAATTACTGTTGCTGATAGTGGCGCTGGTAGCGGCCCTGGGGTTTAGCCTGTGTGCAGGTGAGCAGTGGATTTCGCCGCAGGCCTGGTTTAGTGATGATGCGCGTCTTTACATCTGGCAAATACGGCTTCCGCGTACCCTGGCGGTGGTGTTGGTGGGGGCGGCTCTGGCCCTGAGCGGTACCATTATGCAGGCGCTGTTTGATAATCCCCTCGCCGAGCCCGGTCTGTTGGGCGTCTCAAACGGTGCCGGTGTGGGTCTGATTGCGGCAGTCATGTTGGGGGGCGGGGCGCTCTCGGGGACGGCGCTAAGCCTCTACGCCATTCTCGGCGCGCTGATTATTACCACTATCCTGCTGCGCTGCGCCCGCAAACATCTCTCCTCCAGTCGCCTGCTGTTGGCAGGCGTGGCGCTGGGCATTATCTGTAGCGCCCTCATGACCTGGGCGGTCTATTTCTCCACCTCGTTTGACCTTCGCCAGCTAATGTACTGGATGATGGGGGGCTTTGGGGGTGTCGACTGGAGTCAAGGCTGGCTGATGCTACTGCTGATACCTGTGATTCTCTGGGCGTGCCTGCAAGCCTCGCCGCTGAATATGTTAGTGCTGGGAGAGACCTCCGCGCGCCAGCTCGGCCTGCCGCTGACCTTCTGGCGTAACACGCTGGTGATGGCTATCGGATGGATGGTGGGCGTCAGCGTGGCGCTGGCGGGTGCCATCGGATTTATTGGTCTTGTCATTCCACACATGCTGCGCTTAGCCGGTATCACCGATCATCGTCTGTTGCTGCCTGCCGCGGCGGTGGCCGGGGGGGCCATATTGCTGCTGGCCGATATCATCGCCAGGCTGGCGCTGAATGCTGCAGAACTGCCCATCGGTGTCGTGACCGCGACATTGGGCGCACCGGTGTTTATCTGGCTACTCTTAAAGGCCGGACGTTAATCGCCGCCAACCTGAAACACAACCTGAGGTAAAACTATGTCGACAGATATTTTGCATACTGAAGTGACGACCATCGATGGGGAAAAGACCACCCTGGAAAGCTATAAAGGTAACGTTTTGCTGGTGGTGAACGTGGCATCAAAATGTGGCCTCACGCCGCAGTATGAACAGCTGGAAGCGCTGCAAAAGAGCAAAGAACAAGAGGGCTTCACCGTACTCGGCTTCCCGTGCAATCAGTTTCTGGGACAGGAGCCAGGCAGCGAAGAAGAGATCAAGACCTTCTGCAGCACGACTTATGGCGTGACGTTCCCGATGTTCAGTAAGGTAGAGGTTAACGGAGAACAGCGTCATCCTCTCTACCAGAAGCTTATCGCTGCGGCTCCTGCGGCCGTCGCTCCAGAGGGCAGTGGTTTTTACGAGCGAATGGCAAGCAAAGGTCGCGCGCCGCTCTATCCGGACGATATTCTTTGGAACTTCGAGAAATTCCTCATTGGCCGCGACGGACAGGTCATTCAGCGCTTTTCACCGGATATGACGCCAGACGATCCGCAAATCACTGCCGCCATTGAGAAGGCACTGGCCAGCTAATGACGGCGCTGATGCAGCTCAACGGCGTTGCGGTGGCGAACAGGCTAGGGCCGATCGATGTGCAGGTCAACGCAGGGGAGATTATTCACCTTGTGGGGCCGAACGGCGCCGGTAAAAGCACCTTGCTGAGCCGGATGTCAGGGTTGTCAGACGGTGCAGGGGAGATCCTTTTTCAGGATAAACCGCTGGCCGACTGGTCGCCGGCCTCGCTTGCCACTCGACGCGCCTGGCTGGTTCAGCAGCAAACCCCGCCGTTTGCCATGCCGGTCTGGCACTATTTGATGCTGCATCAGCACGATAAAGCCCAGGAGTCGTTACTGCTGGAAGTTGCGGGCGCGCTGGGCGTTAAGGATAAGCTCACCCGCAATGTCAATCAGCTCTCCGGCGGCGAGTGGCAGCGAGTGCGCCTGGCTGCAGTGATCCTGCAAATTCATCCGTCAGGTAACCCACACGGCCAGTTACTGCTGCTGGATGAGCCAATGACCAGCCTTGATGTTGCGCAGCAGGTAGCGCTCGACAGAGCGCTCAGCGCGCTCTCGCAGCAGGGGATCGCCATTGTGATGAGCAGCCACGATCTTAATCATACGTTGCGGCATGCCCACCGCGTATGGCTATTAAAGCGCGGCGAGTTGCTCGCCAGCGGCGCGCGAGACAAGGTTTTAACCCCTCCTAATCTTGCCCGCGCCTACGGGATGCCATTCCGCCGGCTGGATATCGAAGGTCACAGAATGATCATTTCCACCGGACAGGAATAAGCGCAGGTTGCGCCGTAGCGCTAAGACAGGCTAAATTACGGAAAGAACAAAAAAAGCAGAGGATTCGTCTGGAATGCGATTCTGGTTTCCCCTTGTGGTGGCGCTATTTCTGGCCGGGTGCAGTAGCCATCGTGCGCCACCGCCAAACGCGCGCCTCTCTGACTCGATCACGGTCATTGCTAACCTAAACGATCAGTTGCAGAACTGGCGCGGCACACCTTACCGCTATGGCGGGATGAGTCGTGGCGGGGTGGACTGCTCGGGCTTTGTGTTAATGACCTTCCGCGACAAGTTTGATTTGCAACTCCCCCGGGAGACGCGTAAACAGGCTGAAATAGGCACCGAAATTAATAAAGATGACCTCCTACCAGGGGATCTGGTTTTTTTCAAAACCGGGTCGGGCGAGAGTGGGCTTCACGTCGGTATTTATGATACCGACAACCAGTTTATTCACGCTTCTACCAGCCGCGGCGTGATGCGCTCGTCGCTGGATAATGTCTACTGGCGTAAAAATTTCTGGCAGGCCAGACGTATATAAATGGGTAGCGCCGCAAGGCGCGCTCGCTTTAAAAGTCCCGCAATATTCTTTCATCGACGTTATTTTCTGTTGTAATAATTAGCCGTAAATGCGTTGCTTATCAAAAACTGGCTATTAATGGATATCCAGGATAAGATTATTTCGAGTCTAAGGAAACTCCTAAAATTATAACGGAACTAATGAAATTCTTCCTATTAAAATCCATGATATTGAATTACATATCTATATGTTTCAGGATGACACATAGCGTCATAAGTACGGGGCGGGAAAATGATAATTACGCTGGATAACGCTTATCAGTCTGAGCTGTTAATAGTGCCAGCCCGCAATGATTCAGGGGCGCTAATCGGAATCGAAATAATCGTCAACTTTGTTGGCGTGGCTACAAATGTACGTATGCCGACTGAACTGGTTATGCCGTATCTCACGGCCAGGCAAGAGATTGAGCTGTTTCAGGAAAAGTTGTTACTGCTCGATAGCTGTAAACTCTTTTTTATTCAACATCAGCTGACCGCATGGATAAATATTACCCCTACGGTCGTAACCTGGTTAATTAGCGAAGGTAATGGTATTGCAATTTGTGAACGTTACCCGTCACTCGAGTTTACTGTTAATGAGAATTATCCTGAACTTAATAAAGGAAAAGAAAATACCAGTTTGATGAACTTCGCGCTTCGCTTTCCGCTGGTATTAGCCAATTTTGGTGCGGGGGATGCCTCCACTAAAGCCATTTTCGATGGATTGTTTAATCGCGTGGCGCTGGATAAAAACTTCATTCAACAACATTTAACTGATCGAACGTTTGAACCCTTTATCCGGGCCATCATGATGCAGGTTTCACCTTATTGTCAGTCGGTGATGGTGGCTGGAGTGGATGACAAAGAGACCTTGCAGCGTCTGTCGGGTTTTGGCTTTAGCGCCATGCAGGGGAGTCTGTGGCCCCCGGTATCTGTAGAAAACATCACCTCCCTGGTGCAAGATAACCCTTAGGTTACCCCGTGTTTAACACCGGATAAACGCACTACACTAAAGGCAGGAGGATCTATGACCCTGTCTTTTACTTCTCACTGGCATGATGAACTGCCAGGTTTTTACACCGCGCTGAAACCCACGCCGCTCAGTAATGCTCGTCTGGTCTGGCATAACGCCGCCCTGGCGGACGAACTGGGTATCCCTGCATCACTGTTTACCCCAGCCGAAGGGGCTGGCGTCTGGGGAGGCGAAACGCTGCTCCCGGGCATGAAGCCGCTGGCACAGGTCTATAGCGGCCACCAGTTTGGCGTCTGGGCCGGACAACTCGGCGATGGTCGTGGCATCCTGCTGGGCGAACAGCAGCTTGCGAATGGTCAGACGGTCGACTGGCACCTGAAAGGGGCTGGCCTGACGCCTTACTCCCGCATGGGGGATGGCCGAGCCGTTCTGCGCTCAACCATCCGGGAAGCTCTCGCTTCCGAGGCGATGCACGCGCTGGGCGTGCCCACCAGCCGTGCTTTATCGATCGTCACCAGCGATACCCCGGTATCACGTGAATCGGTGGAGCAGGGTGCGATGCTGATGCGTATAGCCCAAAGCCATGTGCGTTTCGGTCATTTTGAACACTTTTACTATCGCCGTGAGCCAGAAAAAGTGCGACAGCTGGCGGATTTCGTTATTGCCCATCACTGGCCCCACCTGCAGAACGATGCCGATAAGTATCGGCTCTGGTTCCGTGATGTTGTCGCCCGCACCGCCTCGCTAATGGCCTGCTGGCAGACGATCGGTTTTGCGCACGGGGTAATGAATACCGATAACATGTCGATACTGGGTCTGACTTTTGATTATGGCCCATACGGTTTTCTGGATGATTACCAGCCCGGTTTTATCTGTAACCACTCCGATTATCAGGGACGCTATAGCTTCGATAACCAGCCGTCCGTGGGATTATGGAACCTGCAACGGCTGGCCCAGTCGTTATCGCCGTTTATCGACGTGGATGCCCTCAATGATGCGCTCGATGAGTATCAGGAGGTGTTGCTGCAGCAGTACGGTAAACTGATGCGCCGCAAACTGGGGCTGATGCGTCAGGAGAAGGGCGATAACACCCTCCTGAACGGGCTGTTTACGCTGATGGCAAAAGAGGGCAGTGACTATACGCGAACCTTCCGCATGCTGGGCCAGACGGAGCGCCAAAGCGCGGCGTCCCCGCTGCGGGATGAATTTATTGACCGCCAGGCCTTCGACCAGTGGTTCGCGCTCTACCGCGAGCGCCTACAGCTGGAAGATGCGGACGATGCTGCCCGACAGACGCAAATGAACGCCGTCAACCCGGCAATGATACTGCGTAACTGGCTGGCACAGCGCGCTATCGAGCAGGCAGAGCAGGGCGATTATGCCGAACTCCATCGTCTACATGAGGCGCTTCGTACGCCGTTTGCCGAACGGGATGATGACTACGTCAGCCGCCCACCGGACTGGGGCAAGCGGCTGGAAGTGAGTTGCTCAAGCTAAGGGACAAGAAAAACCTGCGGTGTGGCGCTGGCAGGATGCGTACCAACGTGGATCTCAGCGCCATACCAGCGGGTGAGGGTATCAGCTTGTAAAACATGCTGCGCTGTTCCCCCGGCAACGAGATCGCCGTTGTGCAGCAACAACACACGATCTGCCCACAGCGCGGCGAGGTTGAGATCGTGCAGGACAACGCACACATGCAGATGCCCGTGCCCCGTCAAACGCTTCAATAAACGCAGTATGTGTTGCTGGTGGTAAAGATCCAGCGCTGAGGTAGGTTCATCCAGAAACAGCCAGCCTCGGGGCGCCCCGTTGCGCCAGAGCTGCGCCAGCGCGCGGGCAAGTTGCACCCGCTGCTGCTCACCGCCGGAGAGCGCCGAATAAGAACGCCCGGCCAGCGGCAGGCAGCCGGTCAGCTGCATGGCCTGGGTGATTATCGATCTGTCCGGCGTTAAGCCCCAGGGGGTACGCCCCATGGCGACGACCGCTTCAACCGGCCAGTCAAAACCAGGCTGGGTGAGCTGGCGCATCACCGCCCGGGTACGCGAAAGGGCCGGGGCGCTCCAGTGTGCCAGGTCTTTACCCTCGAGTTTGCACTGCCCGGCCTCGGGCTTCAGGTAGCCGGTCAGCAGCCGTAATAACGTCGATTTCCCCGCTCCGTTGGGGCCAATCAGCGCCACCAGTTCACCCGGTGCCAGAGTGAGGGAGATGTTGCGGATCACCGTCCGATCCGCCACGCGATAAGTCAGGTTTTGTGCGACAAACGTCTCAGCCATGGTGCCCTCCCCGGCGGAAGATCAGCCACAGGAACCAGGGGGCGCCGAGGAGGCTGGTCAGCAGGCCAACCGGCATCTCCGCAGGCGCCACCAGCGTACGGGCGGCCGTATCGGCGATCAGCAGCAGTAATGCTCCCGCCAGCACGGAGCCTGGGATCACCGCCCGATGATCGGAACCCAGCCACATGCGCAACAGATGGGGAACCACCAGCCCGATAAAGCCAATCACGCCGCTTACCGCCACGGCAGCAGCCACCAGCAGGGCGCTGCAGAGCAGTAAAATCCGCTGCACCATCCGCACCTCAATGCCGAGGTAGTGTGCTTCTTCATCGCCCAGTTGCAGCACGTTAAGCGCCGACGCCAACCGACAGATAATTAATACCGTGGGGATCATCAGGGAAGTGATCGCCAGTAGCGTTGACCACTGGGCCTGACCCAGGCTACCCATACCCCACAGCGAGAGTTGACGTAGCTGGGCATCGTTACTGACCCACGACAATACGCCCACTGCGGCACCGCACAGGGCATTGATCGCGATCCCCACCAGCAGCAAGCGAGACAGCGAACTTTCGCGCTGCTGGCTCAGGATAAAGATGACTCCGGTTGCCGCCAGTGCGCCGACAAACGCTGCCAGCATTGGCGCGTAGAGCATCAATAGCGCGGGTAAAGAGAGCGGTAAGACCACCCATAAAGCCACAGCTAACGCCGCACCGCTACTGATCCCCAGCAGGCCCGGATCGGCGAGGGGGTTACGAAACAACCCCTGCATCACGCAGCCTGCCAACGCCAGCGAACCGCCAATCACCAGCGCCAGCAACACGCGGGGCAAACGGATGGTAAACCAAATCTGGCGCAGAGCGTCGTCATCCCTGCTCCAGAAGAGACTTACCGGCAGGCGCAACGCGCCAAAACCGGTAGCAAGCAGGGTCGCGAGGGCCAGCGAAAGGGCCAGTAACCATAGCGAGAGTGTGATTTTACGGGACATCAGGGGAGTTGCCCGGCTTTGGTACGCAGCTGCTGGATGGCCTGCGGCGTGCGAACGCTAAAGCCAAGCAGCGCCATATCGTCAATAACCAGAAGCTGTTTATGACGCCCGGCCAGGGTTTGTGCCAGCCCGGGTAACGTCCACAGGTTATCCTCGCCGCCCAGCGCTTTCACGCCGTCCTGCGAGATCACCACCAGATCGGGTTGGCTGGCGATCACCCCTTCTTGCGAAAGGGGCTGATAGCGGGTAAATCCCTGCATCGCATTTTGCAATCCGGCGGCACGGATCGCCGCATCGGCTGCGGTTTGCTGGCCTGCGGCCATCGCGGTCATTCCCCCGTGATTCAGTATGAAAAGGACACGCTTGTGAAGCGAAGAGTCAGGCAGCGCAGCCAGCTGCGCGCGCAGCCTGTTGCGCAGAACCTCGCCTTCAGCTTCCCGGTGCGTCGCCTTAGCCACAATCCGCACTTTCTCATCGATCGCGCTCAGGTCAGGACTCCCTGGCACCGTGACCACCGCGACGCGGCTTTGTTCAACCTGCTTCAGGGCCAGAGAGGGTTGCGCCTGATCGCTGGCCAGCACCAGCGTCGGACGCATGGCGAGGATCCCTTCGGCATTGAGCTGACGCAGATAGCCCACGTCCGGCAATGATTTCGCCTCGGCGGGCCACAGGCTGGTACTGTCTCGCGCTACCAGCGACGACTGCGCACCCAGGGCATAGACGATCTCGGTAACGTCGCCCCCGAGGGCGACGATTTTTTGCGGAGTGGCGGCAAAAACCGTCAGCGGCAAGGCGGCGATCAGGACCAACAGTCTTTTCATGCGGCCAGCCCCTTAGGCAGCAGGGTGTCGATCTGAGTCCGCCACTGGGGCTGCTCTGGCTCCCCTTCGGTGCGCTGGCCATAAAGCTGGGCGATTTGCGTCCCATCGGCCGCAAAGAGCTCAAGGCTGGTGACGTGACCGTCGGCGGTGGGTTTACGGGTCACCCAGGTTTCTGCGATGGTCTCTTCCAGCAGATGGAGGGTGAAAGTCGGGTTAAAGATATTTAGCCAGCCTTTCATCGGCACCACTTTTTCGACCGTACCCGTGAAAATCTGTACGCAGCCACGATTGCCGACAAAAACCATAATTTCGTTGCCGTCCTGACGGGTGGTCTCCAGCAGTCTGCTCAGGGCGCTGTTATCCACCCGGCAGGCCAGATCGTCACTCACCAGGCGGAAGGCCTGCTGGCGGCTCAGGTTATGGCGTTTCAACAGACCAAAGAACTGATGCACATCGGTCATGGCGCGCCATTCTTTATCCAGGGTAGCGGCATCTGCCCCTTCGGCGTAGGTGACGGCGTCGGCCGGTTTGAGCGTCAGCGGCGGATTGTCGGCAGAGATAAAGCGCGTGAGCAGGTCGCCCCAGGCGGCAACGTCGGTCTTGTCGGTGGTGTAAACCTTCAATAGCGCATCGCCCTGATGGTCAAAAAACTGGATGCTCTGGTGCGCGCCCCGGGCGTTGACCTCGCTAATATGGAAGGCGCTGGCCCACTGGCCGAGGAACAGGCGCAGATCCAGGGCCCGCGGATTCAGCACCAGCCCGGCGTGACCCTTAAGATGCTGATTGCTGAAGGCACCGACCTGCTCGTGTACCGCATATTCATTACGGCAAATGCACTTTGTTTCTCCCACGGCCTCCAGCGCGCCGAGGATCTCGCGGATCTCGCCCTGCAGACGCCAGGCATCATGCCCAACGCGCGCAGAGGTGAGTTCTGCTTCGCTGATACTCATCATGCCTGCGATGTCACGAGCATATTTACCCGGATGTTCTTCTTTTAGCGCAAGCCAGCGTGTGTAGTCATTCATTGTCTCTTCCTTCCGAATAAAGACCCCGGCGAACCGGGGCAAGGGGATTACCACTGATAACTTACGAAGATCTTACCGTTACGGCCATCCTGCGGGATGCCCTGCGGTGACCAGTACTCTTTGTCGAAGGCGTTGCCCAGCACCAGCGTGGTGGTAACACCTTTCAACTGCGCCTGACCTTCGTAGCTGACGTAGAAGTCATTTACCGCGTAGCCAGGTTGCTTACTGTAGCTGCTGCTAACGTGGGTTGAACGGTCGGCAAAGGTGCCGATCCAGCCGACGGAGAAGCCGCTCTGGGCCACCGGTATGTTCAGTTTACTGGTGACAGTGTCCGGGTTGATGCTGGAGATGTACTCCCCGGTGTCGGTATCTTTGCCGCGGGTGCGGTTATAGGCCATGTCGAGGCTAAACAGGTCGGCGGAATATTTTGCCATTACGTCCCAGCCCCAGATTTTGGCATTCGGCACGTTGTAGGACATGGTGGTCGCAGCGGCAAAATCGACGGTGGTCGAGATGTAGTCTTTGGCGTTGGTATCAAAGTAGCTGGCTTTGAACTCCAGCGCATCGTTGCCAAGCCAGAGATTGTCAAAGCGCAGACCAAAACCATACTCCTGCGTTTCGTTGGTTTCTGGTCGCAGGTTCGGGTTTGGTACCCAGTAGTTGGTGTAGAAGCTGCCTATGGAGAAGTGTTTCTCATCGTTATAAATCTCACCCATGGTCGGGGCGCGGAAGGCCTGGGCATACGAGCCAAACAGCATCAGCCAGTCGGTTGGGCTAACGGTTAACCCGGCACGCGATGACCACTTATGCGCATCCACATCTTCATAGCCGTCGCTACTTCCGCGATAGTTGTCATAGCGGGTACCGCCAAGAAGGGTGACCGGCAGATCGCGCAGGGTGATCTCATCCTGCAACCAGCCTGAGCTGAAGTCGATTTTCGCATCCGGGAAGCCTGTCGCAGCGCCAGATGCGTTCTGCTCCTGACGGTAATACTCGCCGCCGTAAGTCAGTAAATGAGAGGCGAAGGAGTCGCTGAACAGGCGGGAGCGGTTTTCCACTTTCCCGCCTTTGGTGGTCTGTTTGCGGAATTCGCCGGTGTCATCGAGGTTTTGCGCGTTGATGCGGGCTTCTGACCAGTACACTTTGGCATCCGCATTCAGCCAGTCGTTACCCGCCGGCGCAATCTTATAGCCAAGCTGGGCGTCACGCTGAATAGTGGAACGGTCAGTCATGGGGTTGCTGCTATCCACTTCGCCTGGCGTTTGCGGATTTTTTGGCTCCTGCGCGGCATTGTTGTAGTAACGCAGCATTCCGCTCAGGGTCTGAGCGCTGTCAATTTTCCAGCTCCCTTTTGCCAGCATGTTATTGATGGACTCATCGTTGGGCGCGGTATCACCGTCGCTCTGACGAATATCGCCCCGGTCGCGGCTGGACCAGGAGAGAAGGCCGTCGAGGGTGTCGGTACGGCCAAAGGCGCTGGCGCCCATGCCCAGGCTATGATCCCTGGTGGCGGCGGTGCCGAATACGCGATATCCGCTGTTTTTTCCAGCCTCCAGCAGATCGCTGGCATTCACCGTATCGTAAGCAATCACGCCCCCCAGCGCGCCGCTGCCGTACAGCAGGGCGGAGGGGCCACGCACCACTTCGATGCGCTTAATAAGGGCGGGATCGAGAAAAGTGCTGTTGAGATGACCGGTATCGGTCCCCTGACGCACCCCATCTACCAGGATCAGTACGCCACGACGATCGTAACCGCGCAGGTTCACGTCCTGGCCGTTAGTGCGACCACTACCGTCGAGGGTTATCCCCGGTACCTGACGCAGCAAATCGGCGGCAGAGCTGGCGGTCTGATTCTCAGGGGCGGTGGCATCAATAACGCTCACCATCATCGGGGCTTCAAAGGTGCTCCGGGCGTTGCCCGTGGCGGTGACGGTCATCTCCTCCGCAGCAGCAAAAGCGGCGCCGGGCAGGGTACTGAAAATCGCCAGCGCCAGCAGCGACGGGCGCAAAGACGCGGAATGCAGGTATGGCATAGCAACTCTCCATAAGGATATGAAAGCGCTGGCTGCCTGGGGATGACCTGGGTGGCTGGCGAGGTTTTTTATTTTGTCAGGATTAATTTTCCGGCATGGGTTTGACGCAGCAGATACTGCTGGCCGTCATGCTCGATAATGACGCGGCCTTCATCGCCCAGCAGCGTTTTACTGCTGATACGACGATCGGCTGCATCGGGCGCAGGCTGTGTTTTGTCTTCAGGACGAGAAAGCGTTGCTGCAGTGTTATCCATACGTGACATAGTGTTTTCAAAATAGCAATCAATGTAACAATGATAATCATTATCAACAAAAGATCTGACTCGGCAAGCGTTTTTACCAAAAAAGCGCGAGAGGATCGGATTACCGACAAATGTGAAGAAAATGAGGATATTAAGCGCGGAGAAACCCGGCGCAAAGGCCGGGTATTAGTTTAAAACCGGGTATCAACCGCGGCAGCGAGCTTTTCAATCAGCAGCTCAGTATCTTCCCAGCTGAGGCACGGATCGGTAATGGACTGGCCGTAAGCAATCGGCTGACCGACCACCACTTTTTGCGTCCCTTCTTTGATAAAGCTTTCAGCCATAATGCCGGCGATGGCGGTGGAGCCGCTGCGGATCTGCTGGCAAACGTCATCACAAACCTCCAGCTGGCGACGATGTTGTTTCTGGCAATTACCGTGGCTGAAGTCGACGACCAGCTGCTCCGGCAGGTCAAATTCACGCAGCGTTTCACACGCCTCATGAATATCCTGAGCATGATAATTCGGCTTTTTGCCGCCGCGCATAATGATGTGACCGTACGGGTTGCCGCTGGTCTGGTAGATCGCCATTTGACCGTTTTTATCCGGCGAGAGGAACATATGGCTAGTCCGCGCCGCGCGAATCGCGTCTACGGCGATACGGGTATTACCGTCGGTGCCATTTTTAAAGCCCACAGGGCAGGAGAGCGCTGAGGCCATTTCACGGTGGATCTGGCTTTCCGTCGTACGGGCGCCGATTGCGCCCCAGCTAATGAGGTCGGCGATAAACTGTCCGGTCACCATATCGAGAAATTCGGTGGCCGTCGGCATGCCAAGCTCGTTCACCTGCAGCAGCAGTTTACGCGCCAGTTGAATACCCTGATTAACGCGGTAGCTACCATTCAGATCGGGATCGGAAATCAGCCCCTTCCAGCCCACCACCGTGCGCGGTTTTTCGAAGTAGGTGCGCATGACGATCTCAAGCCGGGCCTGATGTTTGTCACGCAGCACTTTCAGCCGTTGGGCATAGTCGATAGCGGCATCAAGATCGTGGATGGAACAAGGGCCAATAATTACCAGCAGGCGAGGGTCATCGCCATTAAGGATTTTTTCGATACTTTTTCGTGACGTTGTCACGTTTTCTGCCACGGCGGCAGAGAGAGGATAGCGCTCGGCCAGTTCGGCTGGCGTGACGAGAGTGTCAATGCGCGCCGTGCGGAGTTCATCGGTTTTATTCATGGAATATCTCAGAATTTTGTGCTTCATCGGCAAACTACCGGGAAGTGATGGGCATCACCTTAAACCAATCCCCGCTGATTTCAAGTGCAGGGCGTTATCCGCCCTGCCGTTGCGCAGCAGTATACGCTTTTATGAATTCATGTACTAGCATGTTAGTACATGCGGCGACTCAGACCCATTATGTCGAGGATTTTGGTGGCAATCTCTTCCACCGAATAGTTAGTGCTGTTTAGCCAGGGGATCTGGTTTTTTCGGTATAAAGCTTCCACTTCAGAGACTTCCATTCGGCACTGACGCATAGAGGCGTAACGGCTATTTTCGCGGCGCTCTTCGCGGATAGCGGCCAGCCGTTCCGGGTTGATCGTCAGGCCAAAAAGTTTGTGTTGCAGCGGTTTAAGGGCCGCAGGCAGGACAAGATTGTCCATATCGTCGGCAATAAAGGGGTAGTTGGCGGCGCGGATACCAAACTGCATCGCCAGATAGAGGCTGGTGGGGGTTTTACCGCAGCGCGAAACGCCCAGCAGGATCACCTGCGCCTGATCAAGGTTACGCATTGAAATGCCATCGTCGTGCGCCAGGGTGTAATCAATGGCGGCAATACGGGCATCGTATTTGATGATATTGGCCGGGTTCAGGCCGTGCGTACGGTGGGCGATAGGGGTCGGATCGAGTTGCAACTCATTCTGTAACGGAGCAACCAGCGCCTGGACAATATCCTGGCAGAATCCTTCGCTCTGCAAAATGATGGCCCGGATTTCAGGAAGCACAATAGAGTAAAACACCAGCGGACGTACGCCGGTTTGCTGAAAGATAGCGTCGATCTGATCCTTCACCGCCCTGGCGCGGCTTTCGTTTTCCACAAAAGGGAGCGTGATGCTGTTAATGGCGACCGGGAACTGTGACATTACCGCGTGGCCCAGCACTTCGGCGGTAATTGCCGTCCCATCGGAAATATAAAAAACCTGGCGATCCACAGCATTATCCATTTTGCGTACCTTGAATATCAAACGTAATTGACTGAAAGCATAAATTAAAAAAGTAAATTACAACAGTCAATCAGCGGGCCTAATTAAAAATGAAATGGTGTTTTTATTTTTAATGAAAAGTGGATTTCATTTTTATAAACAGCGTTGTATACCGATTATTTTTGTGGGAATCCATATTAATCATTAGGTTAGCAATTGAGCGGGAACAGTCCGAAAAGCGAAAAAATAAATCTGCTTACACGATTCACCGTTTTTTTAGCGCGGATAAATATGCCAGTATAAATACCGCAGTAAGGTGTTTCTTAACCCGTTCATATATCATAAAAGGATTGTTTCGATGTCCAACAATGGCTCGTCACCGCTGGTGCTTTGGTATAACCAACTCGGCATGAATGATGTAGACAGAGTTGGAGGCAAAAATGCCTCCCTGGGTGAAATGATTACAAATCTGTCAGGTATGGGTGTCTCCGTACCGAATGGATTTGCTACCACCGCCGATGCGTTTAATCTGTTTTTAGACCAGAGCGGCGTAAACCAGCGCATTTACGACCTGCTGGACAACACGGATATTGATGATGTCTCTGCGCTTGCAAAAGCCGGGGCACAAATCCGCCAGTGGATTATCGACACACCTTTCCAGCCGGAACTGGAAAAAGCCATCCACGATGCGTACAACCAGCTTTCGGCTGATGATGCGCAAGCCTCTTTTGCCGTGCGCTCATCCGCCACCGCAGAAGATATGCCCGATGCCTCCTTTGCCGGGCAGCAGGAGACCTTCCTCAACGTGCAGGGCTATGATGCCGTGCTGGTGGCAGTGAAACACGTCTTTGCCTCCCTCTTTAACGACCGCGCCATCTCTTATCGCGTACACCAGGGCTACGACCATCGCGGGGTGGCGCTGTCTGCTGGCGTTCAACGCATGGTGCGCTCCGATCTCGCCTCATCGGGTGTGATGTTCTCTATTGATACCGAATCCGGTTTCGATCAGGTGGTCTTTATCACCTCGGCCTGGGGCCTGGGCGAAATGGTGGTCCAGGGGGCGGTGAACCCGGATGAGTTCTACGTGCATAAACCGACGCTGGCCGCCGGGCGCCCGTCGATTGTGCGTCGTACCATGGGCTCGAAAAAAATTCGTATGATCTATGCCCCGAACCAGGAGCACGGTAAACAGGTGACGATTGAAGATGTACCGCAGGAACAACGCGACCGCTTCTCTCTGACCGATGCCGAAGTGCAGGAGCTGGCGAAACAGGCGGTACAGATCGAGAAACATTATGGCCGTCCGATGGATATTGAGTGGGCCAAAGATGGCAACACCGGCAAGCTGTTTATCGTCCAGGCGCGTCCGGAAACCGTGCGCTCACGCGGGCAGGTGATGGAGCGTTACACGCTGCATGCGCAGGGCAAAATTGTTGCTGAAGGCCGTGCTATCGGCCATCGTATCGGCGCCGGCCCGGTAAAAGTGATCCACGATATTAGCGAGATGAACCGCATTCAGCCCGGCGATGTGCTGGTCACCGACATGACCGACCCGGACTGGGAACCGATCATGAAGAAGGCCGCGGCCATCGTCACCAACCGTGGCGGCCGTACCTGTCACGCGGCCATCATCGCCCGTGAGCTGGGGATCCCTGCCGTTGTTGGCTGTGGGGATGCGACGGAGCGCATGAAGGATGATGAGAAGGTGACCGTCTCCTGTGCCGAGGGTGATACCGGTTATGTCTACGCCGATATTCTGGACTTCAGCGTGAAAAGCTCCAGTGTGGATACCATGCCGGATCTGCCGCTGAAGATCATGATGAACGTCGGTAACCCGGATCGCGCCTTTGACTTTGCCTGTCTGCCGAACGAAGGCGTGGGTCTGGCGCGACTGGAATTTATCATCAACCGCATGATTGGCGTTCACCCGCGTGCGCTACTGGAGTTTGATGACCAGCCGGCGACGCTGCAGAACGAAATCCGTGAAATAATGAAAGGCTACGACTCACCGAAAGAGTTCTACGTGGGCCGTCTGTCCGAAGGAATTGCCACCCTGGGCGCGGCATTCTACCCGAAACGCGTGATCGTACGTCTGTCGGACTTTAAGTCGAATGAGTACGCCAATCTGGTCGGCGGTGAGCGTTACGAGCCGGAAGAAGAGAACCCGATGCTGGGCTTCCGTGGTGCGGGTCGCTACGTCTCCGACAGCTTCCGCGACTGCTTCGCGCTGGAGTGCGAGGCGGTGAAACGCGTGCGCAACGACATGGGGCTGACCAACGTTGAAATCATGATCCCGTTTGTGCGTACCGTAGACCAGGCGAAAGCGGTGGTAGACGAGCTGGCGCGTCAGGGGCTGAAGCGCGGTGAGAACGGGCTGAAGATCATCATGATGTGCGAAATTCCGTCCAACGCACTGTTGGCAGAACAGTTCCTTGAGCACTTTGATGGCTTCTCTATCGGCTCGAACGACATGACGCAGCTGACGCTGGGTCTGGATCGCGACTCCGGCGTGGTCTCTGAGCTGTTTGATGAGCGTAACGAAGCGGTGAAAGCGCTGCTTTCTATGTCTATCCGCGCGGCGAAGAAGCAGGGCAAATATGTCGGGATTTGCGGACAGGGCCCGTCCGACCATGAAGACTTTGCGGCGTGGCTGATGGAGGAGGGCATTGATAGCCTCTCCCTGAACCCGGATACCGTGGTGCAGACCTGGCTGAGCCTGGCTGAGCTGAATAAGTAAAACCTGAATCCGGTTTTTTTATAAGGCCGGGAAAGAGTAAAAAGGGCGAGGAGAATACTCCTCGCCCTTTTATTTTCTCTTATTTGCTGCGCATCACAAATAATGCAAAAAACTAAAAATCATAATTTGTCTGTTAATTTCGACAATTGTTAGCCTGGCAGGTGTTGCTAATACTTTGGCCTTAACTGCGCATTGCCCTGAAATCTGCGCATCCTGGTTGAAACACGTTTTAACCTGATAATAAGGCCAATAAAATGACACTCTCCTCTGTTTTAACTACGAAAGATAAAATAGGTTACGGTTTTGGCGATATGGCCAGTGCGCTGGTCTGGCAAACAGCAACGTTATTTCTTGCTTATTTCTATACGGATGTTTTCGGTTTGCCTGCAGCGATTATGGGAACCATGTTTTTAGTGGTTCGCGTCGTGGATGCCTTTGTCGATCCCTGCATCGGTGCCCTGGTCGACCGGACGCAAACCCGCCATGGTCGATTTCGTCCCTGGCTACTGTGGTTCGCCATTCCGTTTGGCGTAAGCTGTCTCATCACCTTCTACGTACCGGACGTGGGGGCGACGGCGAAAATAGTCTATGCCTGCCTCACCTATACCCTCCTGAGCCTGATCTACTCTGCTATCAACGTCCCGTATTGCGCCATGCCCGGTGCTCTGACGCTGGATCCGCGTGAACGTCACTCGTTACAATCCTGGCGCTTTGGACTGTCGTTCATCGGCGGGTTGATTGTCACGGTGATTGCCCTGCCGCTGGTTTCGCTCCTCGGTAATGGAAACGTGCAGAAAGGCTATTTCTACGCCATGAGCCTGATGGGGTTACTGGGTATCATTTTATTTTTCTGCTGCTTCTTCATGACCCGCGAACGTTATTCCCCGCGAAATGATACTTCGGGCTCTATGTTGTCTGATTTAAAACTGCTGGCCGGCAACAGCCAGTGGCGAATTCTTTTCCTGTTTAATATTTTATTGTTAACCGCAGTGGTGACGCGTGGCTCGGCGACAATGTATTATGTTAATTATGTCCTGCTGCGCCCGGATCTGGTCTTTGCGTTTATCGTGGCCGGAATGGTCGCGGCCCTGAGCGGGGCATTATTGTCCGAACGTCTGTTAGGTAAATTCGACCGCGTACGTGCTTATCAGTGGACAATAATCTCTTTCGTGATATTTGGTGCGCTGATATTCTTTATTCCCCCATCACAGATCTGGCTTATCTTTGGCCTGAATATCATTTTTAGCTTTATTCAAAACCTGACGACACCATTACAGTGGACGATGTTCTCTGACGTGGTCGACTACGAAGAACATCGCAGCGGTCGTCGCCTTGATGGGCTGGTTTTTTCAACCGCGCTGTTTGCCATTAAGTTCGGCCTGGCGCTGGGCGGTGCCGTTGTGGGCTGGGTGCTGGGTATGGTGAATTATGCCCCAGGACAGGCGACCCAGACGCCGCACGTGCTTACCACGATTAATGCGCTGTTTACCCTCATTCCTTGCGCGCTGTTTCTCGGCATGGTGGTACTGCTTGCCCTCTACAAGCTTAACAGCCGGGTGGTGGATTCCATCGCCCGTGAGCTCGCCAGTAAGCGCGACGGACAGACCGCTGCTGAACCGCTTAGCCCTGCCATTCCATCTGCCACACAGGAGTAAACTATGACTGCTATCTACAAGGATGCGGGCCGTCCCGTTCAGGAACGCGTTGCTGATTTACTGGCGCACATGACTCCGGAAGAGAAATTTGCCCAGATGCACGCCTACTGGTTGATCCTCGATGAGCACGGCCACCACCGTGAGCGCAGCGATCTCAGCGATGAATTCGCGGGCGTCACTGAGCAGGCATCCCTCAACGAACGCCTCAAGTTAGGCGTGGGACAGATCACCCGTCCGCTGGGAACCCATATTGTGGAGGCAAAAACCGGCGTTCGTGCCGCAAACCGGCTGCAACGAATGATGATGGAGGAAACCCGGCTGGGTATTCCTGCGCTGTTCCATGAAGAGTGCCTGGTCGGCCTGTTATGTAAAGACGCCACCCTGTTTCCCTCTTCACTGAATTATGGATCGACCTGGGATCCGGCACTGGTTCAGCGTGCCGCAGAGCAGATTGGAAAGGAGGCGCGATCTGTGGGCTGCCAGCAGGGACTGGCGCCGGTGCTGGACGTCTCCCGTGATGTACGCTGGGGCCGCACAGAAGAGACCTTTGGGGAAGACCCCTGGCTGGTGGGGGTGATGGCGACGGCGTATGTCAAAGGGCTGCAGGGAAAAGAGCGCGATCTGCTGGCCACGCTAAAACACTATGTGGGCCACTCCTTCAGCGAAGGGGCGCGTAACCATGCTCCGGTACATCTCGGCTTTAGCGAACTGAACGATACCTTCCTGCTGCCGTTCGAAATGGCGGTTAAGCTGGCCAACGCCGGCTCGGTGATGCCGGCCTACCACGATATCGATAATCAGCCGGGGCATAGCGATAGCTTCCTGCTGACCACGGTCTTACGCGAACAGTGGGGGTTTGACGGGCTCATTGTCGCCGATTACGGCGGCGTAAGTTTGCTGCATCAGCATCACGGTATCTCTCATGATGCCGCGGAGTCTGCGGCGCTGGCATTTAATGCCGGGCTGGACGTCGAGCTACCGAAGGATGATTGCGCCCGCCATCTCGCAGATGCGGTCGCGCGCGGGCTGATAACGATGGCGAAGATTGATGAAATCGTCGCGCGCGTGCTCACGGAAAAATTCCGTCTTGGCTTATTTGAACAGCCTTACGTGGATGAGAGCGGTATCGACCTGCAGAACGAAGAGACCCGGCAGGTGGCACGCGAAGTGGCCACGCGCTCCATGACCCTGCTGGTGAATAACGGGATCTTACCGCTGTCCTCGACACCGCAGGTGGCCGTCGTCGGGCCTACCGCCGATGATCCCCTTGCGCTGCTGAGTGGCTATAGCTTCCCGGTGCATCTGATTATTAGCGATATGGTGGAGGAAACTGTTCAGGTCACTACACCGCTGGCGGCCCTGAAACACTACCTCGGAGAGGGCAATGTCCGCTATGCCAAAGGTTGCCATATCATTGAGCACCGGATGGCGGGGGCGCCGGTCTTCCCGGGCGAGAGCAGCGGCAAGCCGATGCAGCAATCACCGGTCTCGCACGATACCGGTCTGATAGCGCAGGCGGTGCGCGCCGCGCAGGATAGCGAGGTCGTGGTGGCATGCGTCGGGGATCTGGCGGGCTTATTCCAGAGTGGCACCGTTGGAGAAGGGTCCGATACCGATAGCCTGAATTTACCGGGCGTACAACAGCAACTGCTGGAAGCGCTGGTTGCCACCGGCAAACCGGTAATTGTGGTGATGACCGGCGGCCGACCTTACAACCTGCAGGGGCTGGAGGAGAAGGTGGCCGCCCTGATGCTGGCCTGGGCTCCGGGTCAGGAAGGGGGCTGGGCCATCGCGGACGTGCTGACAGGGCGCGCTGAGCCTGAAGGCCGGCTGGTGGTCAGCGTACCGAAAAGCGCAGGGGCGATGCCGTATTACTACAACCACAAGCTGAAAAGCGGCGGCACGCCGTTTGCTTTCCATTTTGGCGCGCGCTACCCCTTCGGCTTTGGTCTGGGATGGACGCAATTTGACTGGAGCGCGGCGCAACTCGTTGAAAGCCAGGTTGCGATAACCGGTGATGTTGCGGTGAGTATTACCCTGAAGAACGTAGGCGAGCGTAGCGGCAGTGAAGTCGTCCAGCTGTACGTACGCGATAAAGTGGCGACGCAGGTAAGGCCTTTACAGGAGTTGAAAGCGTTTCAGCGGGTCACGCTTGCGCCAGGCGAATCGGCGAAGCTTACCTTCACGCTGCCTGTCGATATGTTCAACTTTACGCGCCGTGACGGCAAGCGCATCGTCGAGCCCGGCGAGTTTGAACTCCAGCTCGGGGCGTCGTCGGCGGATATTCGTGATGTTGCCACGGTCAACGTAACGGGTGAGACTCGGATGCTGCCTGCCCAATGGCGAATGGTGGGGCGGTGTGAGGTCAATCGCGGATAGCAGGATAAAAAAAAGCCCATCGTGGGAGATGGGCAAAGACTACACACAGCAATTCGTTGTTTCACTCAGGGGATTTCCATGCTTATAAATCAACGCGTTGATTCATAACCGTGACCTAATAGTAGGCTTGCGCGCTTTTAGCGTCGATCGGATTCCTCTCAATAGTTTAAAAGCGTTGAAGATTTTTCGAGGTTTATGAGGCAATTGCGGGCACTTAGTAGGTCAGAGGGGATAAATACACTCAATAAATATTAGCAACGCTTAACATTCTGGTGGGCGAACCCACCAGAACCATGGTTTTACTTATGCCGTTGTTCAGCGTCGCTAATCTCTTCGGGTACCAGGTGCGGATCCTTGACGGGGAAGGGCACTTCATTCACCCACGCTGAGAAAAGACGCCAGGAGACGGCCAACAGGACCGGGCCGATAAACAAGCCTATCATGCCGAAGGCGATCAGCCCGCCGATGACGCCGGACAGAATCAGGATGAGCGGCAAATCGGCGCCCATCCGGATAAGTATTGGGCGAATGACGTTATCCATCGTGCCCACAACGCAGCTCCAGACCAGCAACACGGTGCCCCAGGTGGTATCGCCACTCCAGTAAAGCCAGATAATCGATGGTACCAATACCGTCAGCGGCCCCAGCTGAACCAGACAGGAGAACAGCATTACGACGGTGAAGAGGGTTGCGTAGGGCACACCCGCAATCGCCAGACCAATGCCACCCAGCACCGACTGCACCAGCGCGGTAACCACAACACCCAGCGCCACGGCGCGGACCGCCTGCGCAGCCAGCACCATCGCGGCATCGCCGCGCGCAGAGGCGAGGCGCGTGGCGAAGTGACGTACACCCAGCGCCACTTGCTCGCCCCGCCAGTAGAGCAGAGCGCTAAACAGCAGCATCAGGGCGCAGTGCACGATAAAGCGACCAATATGCGCCGCCTGGCCGACAAACCAGGCCGTGGTGGCGCCCACGTACGGGCGTACCTTCGCCATAATTGCGCTGCCGCCCATATCCAGCAGGTTGTGCCAGCCGGCGTACAACTTATCGCCCACCAGCGGAATACTGTTCAGCCAGGCCAGATCCGGTAACGTGAGATCGCCGCTGGTCAGTGCTTTGATAATCGGGCCGCTGCCATCTACAAGGCTGTTCACCAGCAGGGCGACAGGAATCACAAACAGCAGCACCAACAGAAGGGTCATCACCAGCACCGCCAGCGAACGACGGCCAAACAGCAGGCGCTGAAGACGGATAAAGAGCGGCCAGGTGGCAATCACCACCGTACCCGCCCAGGCAAAGCCGAGAATAAAGGGTTGAACAATCCACAGACACGCAATGATCATGATGGCCAAAAACAGCACCGACAGCAGTATCTGCGCAACATCCCTGGGCTGACGAAGAGAGGTCATAAATGAAATTTTCCTTAATGAACACCCGCCGGGCTGGCAGGAAGGGAAACCGCGTCACTCTAATCATCAGTGATTTCCCCGGTTTTTAACAGGCGGATTCTGCCTGTAATTCTACTGAGCGTATAAGAAAAAAATGTGATAAAACTTTCCGGACACAACGCAAACGATTATCCCCCTCCTGGTTCAAGCTGCAGATGCGTGGGCTGCGTGTATTCACCCGGTGTGCTGTGCGCCCGGGGATCTGTTCACATGCCGCCTTTCTGTAGCGCGAATGAGTAAGGGGATCCACAACTCTTATTAGGGTCGACAGTAATGATCCCACAGATTTCTCAGGCACCCGGCGTCGTTCAGTTGGTGCTCAATTTTTTGCAAGCACTGGAGCAACAGGGTTTTACCGGCGATACCGCCACGGGCTACGCCGACAGGCTGACCATGGCCACCGACAACAGTATCTACCAGCTACTTCCCGATGCCGTCGTATTTCCCCGTTCTACCGCTGACGTGGCGCTGATTGCCCGTCTTGCCTCGCAGGAACGTTTTACGTCTCTGATTTTTACCCCGCGCGGCGGCGGTACCGGTACCAATGGTCAGGCGCTTAACCAGGGCATCATCATCGATATGTCCCGCTATATGAACCGCATCATCGAAATCAATCCTGAAGAGGGATGGGTGCGTGTAGAAGCGGGGGTGATCAAAGACCAGCTTAATCAGTACCTCAAGCCTTACGGCTACTTTTTTGCGCCGGAACTCTCTACCAGTAACCGCGCCACCATCGGGGGGATGATCAACACCGATGCGTCCGGCCAGGGCTCGCTGGTGTATGGCAAAACATCCGACCACGTCCTCGGCGTCCGTGCCGTATTGCTGGGCGGTGACATCCTTGATACCCGGCCCATGCCGGTTGCGCTGGCCGAGACGCTGGGCAACGACAGCACCGCCACGGGGCGAATTTATCGTACCGTGCTGGAGCGTTGCCGGGATAACCGCCAGCTGATTATTGATAAATTCCCGAAACTGAACCGCTTCCTGACGGGGTACGATCTGCGCCACGTTTTCAATGACGATCTGAGCGAGTTCGATTTAACCCGTATTCTGGCAGGCTCCGAAGGAACGCTGGCGTTTATTACCGAAGCGCGGCTGGACATTACGCCGCTGCCAAAAGTGCGCCGTCTGGTGAATGTGAAATACAACTCCTTCGACTCCGCGCTGCGTAATGCCCCCTTTATGGTCGATGCGCGGGCGCTGTCGGTAGAGACGGTCGATTCCAAAGTGCTGAACCTCGCACGGGAAGATATCGTCTGGCACTCGGTAAGCGAACTTATTACCGACGTTCCCGACAAAGAGATGCTCGGTCTGAATATCGTCGAATTTGCCGGCGATAACGGCGAGTTGATCGACCACCAGGTTAACACGCTCTGCCAGCGCCTCGATGAGCTTATCGCCGCGGGCGAAGGCGGCGTGATTGGCTGGCAACTGTGCAGTGAGTTGGCGGGTATAGAACGTATCTACGCTATGCGTAAAAAAGCGGTGGGGCTACTGGGTAATGCCAAAGGCGCGGCCAAGCCCATTCCTTTTGCCGAAGATACCTGCGTGCCTCCCGAGCATCTGGCCGACTATATTGTGGAGTTCCGGGCGTTGCTCGACAGCCACGGCCTGAGCTACGGCATGTTTGGTCACGTGGATGCGGGTGTGCTGCATGTGCGTCCTGCGCTGGATATGTGCGACCCGCAGCAAGAGATGCTGATGAAACAGCTCTCTGATGACGTGGTGGCGTTAACGGCCAAATACGGCGGGCTACTCTGGGGTGAACACGGTAAAGGCTTCCGCGCGGAGTACAGCCCGGCGTTCTTCGGAGAGGCGCTCTACGGCGAGTTGCGCAAGGTGAAAGCGGCGTTCGATCCGGATAACCGCCTGAATCCGGGAAAGATCTGCCCGCCAGAGGACATCGATGCCCCCATGATGAAGGTCGATGCCGTCAAACGCGGCACCTTTGATCGTCAGATCCCTATCGCGGTGCGCGCCTCCTGGCGCGGCGCGATGGAGTGTAACGGTAACGGGCTGTGCTTTAACTTCGACGCAAAAAGTCCGATGTGCCCGTCAATGAAGATCACCAGCAACCGCATTCACTCGCCAAAAGGGCGCGCCACCCTGGTGCGTGAATGGCTGCGTCTGTTGGCCGATCGGGGTGTGGATCCGCTGGTGCTGGAAAAAGAGCTGCCCGGGAAACGCGCCAGCCTGCGTTCACTTATCGAGCGCACGCGCAATAGCTGGCATGCCCGCAAAGGGGAGTATGACTTCTCGCATGAAGTAAAAGAGGCGATGTCCGGTTGTCTGGCCTGTAAAGCGTGCTCTACGCAGTGCCCAATCAAGATCGATGTGCCGGAGTTCCGGTCACGCTTCCTGCAGCTTTATCACACCCGCTATCTGCGCCCGGTGCGCGATCACCTGGTGGCGACGGTGGAGAGCTACGCCCCCCTTATGGCCCGCGCGCCGAAGACCTTCAACTTCTTCCTTAAACAGCCGATGGTGCGCAAACTTTCCGGTAAGCACATCGGTATGATCGATCTGCCGCTGCTGTCGGTGCCGTCGCTGCAGCAGCAGCTTGTGGGTCACCGCTCCGCCAACACTACGCTCGAACAGCTCGAAGCCCTGAGCGACGAACAGAAAGCCCGCACCGTGCTGGTGGTGCAGGATCCTTTTACCAGCTATTACGACGCGCAGGTTGTGGCCGATTTCATCCGGCTGGTGGAACGCCTCGATCATCAACCCGTGGTGCTGCCGTTCTCGCCCAACGGCAAGGCGCAGCATATTAAGGGGTTCCTCAACCGCTTTGCGAAAACCGCGCAGAAGACCTCTGATTTCCTCAACCGCGTGGCGCAGTTGGGGATGCCGATGGTGGGTGTCGACCCGGCGCTGGTGCTCTGTTATCGCGATGAGTACAAACAGACGCTGGGAGACAAACGTGGAGATTTCCACGTTCAGCTGGTGCATGAATGGCTGCCAGCCGTGCTGAATAACCCTGCGGTGCCGGAGTCCAGCGGGGAGTCCTGGTATCTGTTTGGTCACTGTACGGAAGTGACGGCGCTGCCCGGGGCGCCGGGACAGTGGGCATCTATCTTCGCCCGTTTTGGCGCGAAGCTGGAAAACGTCAACGTAGGGTGCTGCGGTATGGCAGGAACTTACGGACATGAGGTGAAAAACCATGCCAACTCGCTGGGTATTTATGAGCTCTCCTGGCGCCAGGCGATGCAGCGCCTGCCGCGAAACCGCTGTCTGGCTACCGGCTACTCGTGCCGCAGCCAGGTGAAGCGCATCGAGGGCAGCGGCGTGCGTCACCCTCTGCAGGCATTACTGGAGATTATGGGATGATCTGGAGACGTACCACGACGCTTGAGGCCTTAAACGCCATGGGCGCGGACAATATGGTCGGCCTGCTGGATATACAGTTCACCCGCCTCGGTGATGATGAGCTGGAAGCCACCATGCCCGTCGATAGCCGGACGCATCAGCCATTCGGTCTGCTGCATGGCGGCGCCTCCGTGGTGCTCGCCGAAACGCTGGGGTCGGTCGCCGGTTATCTCTGCACCGAGGGGGAACAGAAGGTGGTAGGCCTCGAGGTCAATGCCAATCATCTTCGTTCTGTGCGGAGTGGTAGGGTGCGCGGCGTCTGCCGCGCGCTGCACGCCGGGGGGCGCCATCAGGTGTGGCAGATTGAGATCTACGATGAGCAGCAACGGCTGTGCTGCTCCTCGCGGCTCACAACCGCGGTGGTGTAAAAAAAGGCGGGGATGCCTTGTTTATGGTCAAAAAACGAACAGCAAAGTGTGATATACTGGTCGCGTTTTGTACATAAACGAGGACATTATGGATACCGATTTGAACCCAACCCAACTGGCCATTGAATATTTACGCCGCGATACGAGCAACCTTTCTCCGGCTCAGTATTTGAAAAAGCTGAAACAGCTTGAACTGGAATTTACGGATCTGCTCACGCTCTCTTCAAGCGAATTGAAAGAAGAGATCTACTTTGCCTGGCGGTTGGGTGTTCACGTCCATTAATTTCTGCACTCTGTAATAAAGGCCGCGATTGCGGCCTTTATGCTTTCTGTGCGCTTTGCAGAGCGGCGCCGCAATTTATGTCAAATCACCGCCCGCTATTCATGAGACTATTCTGATGCTCCTTCAAGAGCTAAGCCACAGAGTGCCGGAGATAAGCGCCGGATGGAGCAAGGAACCCTTAAGATTACCCACGGGTAGTCTTAAGGGTTTTCTTTTGGCTGAATTACAATGACAGGCCGATCGCCGCGTTCACTATGCTCGAAGCCATAAAGACGCCACCCACGATGAGAAACGCCCGGTTTTTGCGAGTGCCCGCGAGCGTCAGCATTACTATAGCCACCACGAAAAACGGGATGGCAATAATCGAAAATGTATTCATAGTGGCACCTAATCTTTAAGAGGCAGATAACGTAACCGGGTCTACCGCCTAACGCCAGACTTTGCGAACCGCCAATACAGGTAGGGTCTCGCTTCACACCTGGTTTCCCTTCTATGACTGTTCCGGAAGAGTCGGGTTGCCGGCCGCGCTCTTCATCAACGAAGCCTGCTCAAAAAACTATCTCATAAATAGGCATTCCCTATACAACTTTACCATTTCTACCCGTCTCATCGATTAGCGCGTCTAAATCCATTATTAATCAATGAATTGATTAAAATAATCCTTGCCTGATAACAACTCAGGCAGGGTCTATGCTTAATGAAAGTAGCCAAAAAGGGCGATTAAGCAGAAAGCCCCTGCTGTCAGGGGGTTGAAGTGATAATCGTTATCACTAACATGGTGTTATGCCCTGATGGCGCAACAAATGAGGTGGACCTATGGAATTGCATTCAGAAACGTTCAACCCAGCGGATTTCACATGGCGCGGACTGTCGCTTACCCCTGCGGCAGCGAAGCATATTCATGAGCTGGTGGAGAAACAGCCCGGCATGCTGGGCGTGCGCTTAAGCGTCAAGACGACCGGCTGCGCCGGTTTCGGCTATGTGCTGGATACCGTCAGCGAGCCGCAAAAAGACGACCTTATTTTCGAGCATGACGGTGCAAAATTGTATGTGCCGTTACAGGCGATGCCGTTTATTGACGGTACTGAAGTGGATTACGTGCGCGAAGGTTTAAACCAGTTATTCAAATTCAACAACCCGAAAGCCCAGAACGAATGTGGGTGCGGCGAAAGCTTTGGGGTATAGGCGGTACTATGTCTCGTAATACTGAAGCAACTGACGATGTCAAAACCTGGTCCGGTGGCCAACTCAATTATAAAGAGGGCTTCTTTACCCATTTACAAACCGACGAGCTGGCAAAAGGGATCAGCGAAGAGGTGGTGCGCGCTATCTCAGCACGCCGTAATGAGCCTGAGTGGATGCTTGAATTTCGCCTGAGCGCTTACAAAGCCTGGCTGGAAATGGACGAGCCGCACTGGCTGAAGGCGCACTACGATAAGCTGAACTATCAAGATTACAGCTACTACTCCGCCCCTTCCTGCGGTAACTGCGACGATACCTGCGCCTCTGAGCCGGGGGCCGTACAGCAGACCGGCGCCAACACCTTCCTGAGCAAAGAGGTGGAAGAGGCCTTTGAGCAGCTCGGGGTGCCGGTGCGTGAAGGGCGAGAAGTGGCCGTAGACGCCATCTTCGACTCCGTCTCCGTGGCGACGACCTATCGTGAAAAACTGGCGGAACAGGGGATTATCTTCTGCTCCTTTGGCGAGGCGATACACGATCATCCGGAGCTGGTGCAGAAATATATTGGCACCGTGGTGCCCAGCAACGACAACTTCTTTGCAGCGCTGAATGCGGCCGTGGCCTCGGACGGCACCTTCATCTACGTGCCAAAAGGGGTGCGCTGCCCGATGGAGCTGTCGACCTATTTCCGTATCAACGCGGAAAAAACAGGTCAGTTTGAACGCACCATCCTGGTTGCCGATGAGGGCAGTTACGTCAGTTACATCGAGGGCTGTTCTGCGCCGGTACGAGACAGCTATCAGCTGCATGCGGCCGTGGTGGAAGTGATTATTCACAAAGATGCGGAAGTGAAGTACTCCACGGTACAAAACTGGTTCCCGGGGGATAACAACACCGGCGGCATCCTGAACTTCGTCACCAAGCGTGCCCTGTGCGAAGGTGAAAACAGCAAGATGTCCTGGACCCAGTCGGAAACCGGCTCCGCCATCACCTGGAAGTACCCAAGCTGCATTCTGCGCGGCGATAACTCCATCGGTGAGTTTTACTCCGTGGCGCTGACCAGCGGTCATCAGCAGGCCGATACCGGCACCAAGATGATCCACATCGGCAAAAACACCAAATCAACCATCATCTCGAAGGGGATCTCTGCCGGACAGAGCCAGAACAGCTATCGGGGGCTGGTAAAAATCATGCCAACGGCGACCAACGCCCGAAACTTCACCCAGTGTGATTCAATGCTGATCGGGCCAGACTGTGGGGCGCATACCTTCCCCTACGTGGAGTGCCGGAACAACAGCGCACAGCTGGAGCATGAAGCCACCACCTCGCGGATTGGTGAGGATCAGCTCTTCTACTGCCTGCAGCGCGGCATCAGCGAAGAGGATGCCATCTCCATGATTGTTAACGGCTTCTGTAAGGACGTGTTCTCTGAACTGCCGCTGGAGTTTGCCGTTGAAGCACAGAAACTGCTGGCGATTAGCCTTGAACACAGCGTCGGTTAAGCATTAAGGAAAGCACATGTTAAGCATTAAAGATTTACAGGTCAGTGTGGAAGATAAAGCGATCCTGCGTGGGCTGAGCCTGGAGGTTCGCCCGGGCGAGGTGCATGCCATTATGGGGCCGAACGGTTCCGGGAAAAGTACGCTCTCTGCAACCCTGGCCGGGCGTGAAGATTACGACGTGGTGGGCGGCTCGGTGGCGTTCAAGGACAAAGATCTGCTGGAACTGTCGCCGGAAGAGCGCGCCGGTGAAGGGATCTTTATGGCCTTCCAGTATCCGGTCGAGATCCCGGGCGTCAGTAATCAGTTCTTCCTGCAAACCGCGTTAAACGCCGTGCGCAAGTACCGTGATCAGGAAGCGCTGGACCGCTTCGACTTCCAGGACTTAATGGAAGAGAAGATTCAGCTGCTAAAAATGCCGGAAGATCTGCTCACACGTTCGGTAAACGTCGGCTTTTCCGGTGGCGAGAAGAAGCGTAACGACATTTTGCAGATGGCGGTACTGGAGCCTGAGCTATGTATTCTGGATGAGACCGACTCCGGTCTGGATATTGATGCGCTGAAAATCGTTGCCGACGGGGTGAACGCCCTGCGCGATGGCAACCGCTCATTTATCATCGTCACCCACTACCAGCGTATTCTCGACTACATCAAGCCAGACTTCGTACACGTACTTTATCAAGGGCGCATTGTGAAATCGGGTGATTTCACTCTGGTTAAACAGCTGGAGGAGCAGGGCTATGGCTGGCTTACCGAACAGCAGTAACGCGCTACAGCAGTGGCATCGCCTGTTTGAAGCGCAAGGTCAACCACGCTCCGAACAGGCTCAACAGCATCTGCAGCAGATGCTGCGTCTGGGATTGCCTGGGCGGAAACATGAAAACTGGAAGTACACCCCCCTGGACGGGTTGCTGAATAGCCAGTTTGTCACCCGTCTGGCCGAAGTGAGCGCAGCGCAGCGGGATGCGCTGAGCATAGCGGTGGATGCCGTACGGCTGGTCTTTGTCGACGGTCAGTTTATTCCGGGCCTGAGCGACAGCAGCGAAGGGAGCGGTTTTGACATTGAGATCAACGACGCGCGTCAATCCTTGCCCGCGCCGGTTCAGCCTGAGCTCTTCCTGCATCTCACCGAAAGCCTGGCGCAATCGGTCACGCACATTCGTGTGAAGCGCAATCAGCGTCCCGCCCGGCCTTTGCTGTTGCTGCACATTACCCAGGGGCTTGCGGGGGGAGAGGAGGTGAATACCGCCCACTACCGCCACCATCTGGAGCTGGAGCAGGGCGCCGAAGCGACGGTCATCGAACACTATGTCAGCCTGAATGATGTTCGCCATTTTACCGGTTCACGAATGACCATGAACGTGGCGGCAAATGCACAGTTGCACCATCTGAAGCTGGCGTTTGAAAATGCGCTTTGTCATCACTTCGGCCACAACGACATCTTGCTGGCTGCAGACGCGGCGGCCCACAGCCACAGCTTCCTGCTGGGCGGCGCGGTGTTACGCCACAATACCAGTACCCAACTTAACGGCGAAAATACCACGCTGCGCATTAACAGCCTGGCGATGCCGGTGAAATCCGAAGTGTGCGACACCCGCACCTGGCTCGAACACAACAAAGGGTTCTGCAACAGCCGTCAGCTGCACAAAACCATCGTCAGCGATAAAGGTCGCGCGGTGTTTAATGGGCTAATCAAAGTGGCCCAGCATGCCATCAAGACCGACGGGCAGATGACCAACAAC